>NZ_KK073874.1:7558443-7885953 GCF_000585375.1 Cryptosporangium arvum DSM 44712 | reverse complement strand
TCGCGGAGCGGTTCGCCCGGTTCGCCGGTTGGGCCTGCGCGGTCGGTGAGGCCGCGGTCGCCGGTCCGCTGCAGGTCGCGGTCGTCGGCTCCGGTGCCGAGGCCGACGCACTGCGCGCGGTCGCCTGGCGCGCGACGTCGCCCGGCACCGTCGTGGTCGCCGGTCCTCCCGACGCCGAGGGCGTGCCGCTGCTCGCGGACCGCCCGCTCGTCGGCGGTGAACCGGCCGCGTACGTCTGCCGGGGCTTCGTCTGTGACCTGCCCACGACCGAGCCGGGTCCGCTGGCCGAGCAGCTGCGGTAGCGGGCCGCGCGGGCCGGTCGTACCGGCTCGCTACGATCGGCGGGACTCGGCGAAGACAGGAGTGGGCGGCTTTCATGGGTGTGACGGAGACGGACGGCGGCGCAACAACGTCCCAGGCGGGCACCCCAGCCGTCGGTTACCAGCCGGGTGGCATCGCGGGGTACTACGGAGCGGCTGGTCAGGCCGCCGGGCAGGCCGCGCTCGCCGGGCTGGGGGCGGCGCTCGCGCACCGCGGCCCCACGGAGAACCGCGCCGAGGCCGGGCGGATCGGGCTGGTGGTCCGCTCCGCTCCGAACGTGACGCCGGGCGCCACCGACCGGGACGGCACCGTCGTCGTGGCCGCGGGGGTCGACCCGGTGGCCGTCGCCGACCGCTACGCGTCCGGGGGAGTGGAGCTGCTGGCCACGCTGCCGACGCCGTGGACCGCGGCGCTGCTCGACCCGCGGCGTGAGGCGCTGATCCTGGTGGCGGCCGGTGCTCCGCTCTACTACGCACCGGCCGCGGCCGGTGTCGACGGGCTCGCGTTCGCGTCCGAGCCCGCCGCGCTCGTCGAGGCCGGTCTGGTCTCCTCGGCGCCCGACACTGAGCGGGTCGTCGAGTTCGTCCTCACCGGCGGCGGCGAAGACGGCGAGGCCACGTTCTTCGCCGGCATCCGGCGGCTCCCGGCCGGGCAGGCGCTGATCGTCGACAGCAACGGTGCGTCCACCCGCTCGATCGACGCGGTGACGCCGCCGGTCGACGGCCTGGCCGCCGCACGCAACGCGCTCGCGGCGAGCCACCACCCCGCCGTCCGGCTCGGTCTCGGCCTGCCCGGCGCAGCGCTCGCCGCCACCGCGAAGGCTACGCCGGGCATCCCGCCCTCGGCGTACTTCTCGGCCAGCTTCGCCCCGATGGACACCACCGAGGACATGTACGTGGGCGCGGTGTCCGCCGCGCTCGGTGCCACTGTCCACTCCGTCCGGGTGAACGCCGACACGCTCGCCTCCGACCTCTCGCAGTTCCTGCGCGTGCAGGGCGAGCCGGTCGCCGACCTCGGCGAGTACGTGCAGTACGCGGTCGCGAAGACGGCCCGGGAGGGCGGCGCCGATTCGCTGCTCGACCCGGTGGGCGCGATCGCCGCGTACGGCCTGACGGTCGAGACCACCGGCAAGAAGCCCCGCAAGGAGGTCGCACCGACGACACTCCTGGCCCCGACGCTGGCCCAGGCCCGCGCCGGTGCGCCCACCGACGGCACGCCGGCGCCGCGTCCGGCCGCGAAGGCCCCGGCCCGCCTGGCCGAAGCCCGGCGCACCGCCGACCGCAACGCCGCCCGGCTCGGCATCCGCATCGACACGCCGTTCGCCAACCCGGTCGCCGACGCGGGGCAGGGCGGTGCGTCGCTGCGGTCCGCGCTGCCGGCCGGTGCCCCGGGCGACGTCCGGAACTCGGCGCCGGTCCGGGACTGGTTGCTGCGGCTGAAGAACCGGATCTACGGCACGTTCCTGGCCGAGTCGTTCGTCAACCGGCCCTGGTTCCACCAGCAGAACGTCCTGGTCGCGTTCGAGGACTTCATCAAGGGCCGCAACCACGATGCCGAGCTGTTCTGGCGGATCTGGTGCGTGGAGATGTGGGCGCAGGAGTTCCTCGACCCGAAGCCCGAGGAGAAGGAGCCGGTCCGCATCAAGGGCCCGCTCGAGGCCAACGCCAACAAGCAGCTCGAGATCACCGTCGACAAGGAACGCTGGCTGCGCTTCCCGATCCGCACCGAGCTGTTCACCTCCGGCGACGACTACACCCGCCGGATCACCGGGTACGTCAGCGAGTTCATCGACCACGTGCGTGCCGACGGGTCGTACCTGGCCGCGTTCAACGGTCCGTGGTACCTGCTGGTCAGCGAGAAGATCATCGCGATCTCGCAGGGGCGGTCGTACTTCATCTGGGACATCGAGCCGTCCTGGTGGGCGCGCACGCTGGCGAAGTTCGTCGTGAAGACGCCGTACGGCATCGGGCTCGGCAGCCCGTGGACGATGGAGCTGGCGATCCGGGAGGCCGGCCTACCGCGGATCCTGTTCGCGGCCGGGGTGAGCGCCGCCGGCAAGGCGGTCGGCAAGCGCGGGCTGTTCTACCAGGTGGCCGGGCACTCCGTGCGGGCCATCGACGGCCCGACCGAGTACTCGGTCTACCCGGCGAACGTATCCGCGAAGCTGGCGCCCGCGCACCCCGACCGGGTGGCGTCGAAGCTGAAGTCCACGATCGCGGCGACGCTCACCGAGGCCGGGTTGCCGCAGCTGGCGAAGACGCTGGCCGGGGTCGTCGTGATCGACGCGAACGACATCGGGCGCAACGTGCTGGGCAGCGACGCCGATCGGCCGGAGGAGTTCTTCGAGAACCTCTTCGGGGACAACCCGCTCGGTCAGGGCTCCGAGCAGACGCCGCTGTCCGTGGCCGTGCGCATCGGCTGACGCGAACCCGGGCCTACGACGCCTTCTCGGGCTCGTCTCGAGCGTCGTAGGCCCGGGGACCCGTCGTAGGCCCGGTGAGTTGCCGGGCGCGCGGCGCACCGGAACGCCACATCACGGGGACGAGGATCGCGGCGACCAGGACGTGCAGGAGTCCCAGGCCGACGCGTGTGCCGGTGCTCGCCTCCGAACCGGTGAGTGGGGCGAAGCTCAGCAGCAGTCCGACGGCGGCGAGCGCGACCCAGATCGGGCGGGCACGGCTCGTGAATCGTTCGAGCAGCGCGAGCAGGGCCCAGGCGACGAGCCCGGCCAGCACCGACAGGAAGATCACGGCGCCGACGCCGACCGTGATCGTGCGGCCGTTGTTGCCCTCCACCACGAGGTCGGCGCCCGCGATCGGGCCGATCACGACCCAACCGGCGACGGCGGCGGCGGTCGAGCCCAGCACCGCGAGCGCCCGGGTTCCGGCCCGGCTCACGGGCGGGGGCCCGGGGCCGGCACGTCGAGGGCGCCGTAGAGGAAGACGTCGACGGTGGTCTCCAGGTCGGCGGCCGGTCGGGGTTGGCGGCCCCGGGCGAACAGCAGGCTGAGGAAGACCCCGGCGGCCTCGTCCGGGGTGATTCGGAGGTGTTCGCGCTCCGGCTCGAACAGCTCCGCGACCGCGGCGTTCGTCGCCGCTTGGCTCTCGTCGCGGCTGAGGCTCCGCCCGCGTGTCGGATCCCGCCGGGCGGCGGCGGCCCGGGTGCTGTCGGCCCGCTCGAAGTACTCCGCCGGCCCAGCCCCCGGGCGAGCATTCCCACCCGCGCCCGCACCGTCTGCGGTGCCGGTTCGGGCGGGCTCGTCGGCGGGGGCGCCCGAATGGCGTTCGAGGGGGCGACCCGTGGCGTGCAGGGTGCCCAGCACCGCGCCCAGCCGCATCAAGTGGGCGGCCAGTGCCTCGCCGGCTTCGGTGAGGCGTACCGCCAAGGGCTGATCCAGGTCGATCGACTCGAGCTCGGCGATCACGTGATCCGGGCGCAGAACCTCCACCACCACCGCGTCGAGCAGAGCGTTCTTGTCGGGGAAGACCCGGAAGATCGTGCCCTCCGCGATCCCGGCCGCCCGGGCGACCTCGGCCGTGGTCACCGCGGCACCGCGCTCGGCGACGAGGGGAAGGGCGGCGCGCACGATCGTCTCGCGGCGTTGTTCAGGACTGAGGGCCGACGCGCGTCGGCGTTCCGGAGGTGTCATGCCGGCCATCATATGAGTGAGGCCTCACTCATTCAAGCCGAGTTGTCAGCGGGATCTGGCCGCAATCACGTGAGCGTGTAATGCTGTAATCAGTGCAACGCTTGAAGGAGGCGGAGATGCGCGGACAAGGAAGAGGGTTCGGGCGATCGGGCGGCTGGCAACAGGCCGACCTCCCCCCGGCCGAGGACGCACCCGCCTGGTTCGCCGGGCGCCTCCCGACCGGATGGTTCACCGGCGCACCGGAGGTACAGGTCGACCGGGATGAGATCCTGGTCGTGGGCACGCTGCCGATCCAGCACGTGTCCGACGCGTCGGACGCCGACAAGGCCGGCCACGAGGCCGGCCTGATCGCGAGGTTCCGGGAGGAAACGCGCGACGCGCGGATCCGGGTCGCCCGCGAGGGTGAGCACCGCTACGGCCGCAAGGTCTCGTGGGGCGCCGTCGCCGGTGGGACGCGCGAGCTGTTCACCACCCACTCGGCCCCGGTGATGACCCGGCTACGGCAGCCCGAGCGCCAGGTGCTCGACACGCTCGTCGACGCGGGGGTGGCGCGGTCCCGGTCGGACGCACTGTCGTGGTGCGTACGGCTCGTGGGGCGCAACGCCGACAACTGGCTCGATCAGCTCCGCTCGGCGATGAGCGAGGTCGATCGGGTCCGTGCCGCCGGGCCGGACGCCGGCACCGCGGACGACGCGAACGCCGACGCGAAACCTGCCGGCCCGGACACGGACGATCCCGAGGTCACCCACTGAGGGATACCTCACCGCGCCGACGACGTGCCGGCGCTCAGCGTCGAAACAGGTAGTACACAGAAGGCCGACCCCGGTTCAGGGTCGGCCTTCTGTGCAATCGCGACAGAAATTAGGCGAAGACCGCGAAGTAGATCGCGATGTGGTGGCAGACCGCGGCCACCAGCGTGCAGGCGTGGAAGAACTCGTGATGGCCGAACGTGCGTGGCCACGGGTTCGGCCAGCCGACGGCGTAGAACACCGCGCCGACCGAATAGATCACGCCGCCGACGGCGAGCAGCACCAGTGCGGTGACGCTGGCGTGCCCGATCTCCGGCAGCACCAGCACCGCGATCCAGCCGAGCGCGATGTACAGCGGCGTTCCTAGCCACTTCGGCGCCTTCGGCCACACCATCTTCAGCGCGACGCCGGCCGCGGCGCCGATCCAGACGACCGCGAGCAGCCAGTCGGCTTTCGGCGGTTCGAGCAGGAACAAACAGAAGGGGGTGTAGGTCCCGGCGATGAAAATGAAGATCATCGAATGGTCGAGACGCTTCATCGTGGCGTAGCCCCGCGGACCCCAGATCCGGCGGTGGTACAGCGCGCTCGTACCGAACAGCCCGCACACGGTGAGGCTGTACACGAGGCACCCGTAGAAGTAGGACCACCCCGGGCGGGCGGCGGCGATGCTGCAGAGCACGATGCCGCAGACCGCAGCGACGCCGAACGCGTAGACGTGCAGCCAACCACGCATGCGCGGCCGGCCCAGGGGATCGCGGCTCAGCAGGACCGGCGAACCGTCGGCCGTCTCCTCTGCGACGTCCGTGATCGTCACTCCGGCGGCCGCGAGGTTGTCCGTTTGCAGACTCTCATCGCTTGGCACGCTTCCGAGGTTACGCCACCGTAGGTTTGGTTGGCGTGAGCGCGCGCTGTGCATGCGTCAAAGCTGATGAAACCTCGGCTTCACGACGGTGAACGGACTGCTCATGGGCTTGCGCGACTGAATCGTTCCCTATGCGAGTTCTCACAATGCGGACGCCCGTCGGGCCGCGATGCCGGGTTTAGGCTGACGGGAAACCCCGACCGGAACCCGCCGATGCGCGGTCTATTTGTGTTTTCGGCGAACGGTCGGGACTTGGTCATCGTGCGCCCATCCGAGGAGTGATCCGATGTCAGCCCCCACCGCGATTCCCGGCCTGGCCGATGCCCCGACCGCGCACCAGGAACTGCTCACCTGGGTGCGTGAAACCGCCGAGCTCACCACCCCGGATCGGGTCGTCTGGGTCGACGGATCCGACGACGAGTGGGTCCGCCTGACCGACGAACTGGTCGACGGCGGCACCCTGGTCCGCCTCGATCCGAAGAAAAAACCGAACTCGTTCTGGGCCCGCACCGATCCGTCGGACGTGGCTCGGGTCGAGGAGCGCACCTTCATCTGTTCGGTCGACCCGAACGACGCCGGTCCGACGAACAACTGGATGGACCCGGCCGAGATGAAGACGATCATGACCGGCCTGTACCGGGGGTGCATGCGGGGCCGGACCATGTACGTCATTCCGTTCTGCATGGGTCCGCTCACCGCGGCCGAGCCGATGTTCGGCGTCGAGATCACCGACTCCGCGTACGTCGTCACGAGCATGCGGATCATGACGCGGATGGGCACCGACGTGCTCGAGAAGATGGGCGACGACGCGACGTTCGTGCCCGCGCTGCACTCGATCGGCGCGCCGCTCGAGCCGGGCCAGGACGACGTGGCCTGGCCGTGCAACCCGGAGAAGTACATCGTCCAGTTCCCGGAGGAGCGGATGATCTGGAGCTACGGCTCCGGGTACGGCGGCAACTCGCTGCTCGGCAAGAAGTGCTTCTCGCTGCGGATCGCCAGCGTGATGGCGCGGGACGAGGGCTGGCTCGCCGAGCACATGCTGATCCTCAAGCTCACCGACCCGCAGGGCGAGGTGAACTACGTCGCCGCCGCGTTCCCGTCGGCGTGCGGCAAGACCAACCTCGCGATGCTCGAGCCGACGATCCCCGGCTGGAAGGTCGAGGTGCTCGGCGACGACATCGCCTGGATGCGCTTCGGCGAGGACGGCCGCCTCTACGCGCTCAACCCCGAGTTCGGCTTCTTCGGCGTCGCTCCGGGCACCGGCTGGCACACCAACGCCAACGCGATGCGGACGATCGACCGCGGCAACTCGCTCTTCACGAACGTCGCGCTCACCGACGACGGTGACGTGTGGTGGGAGGGCATGACCTCCGAACCCCCGGCGCACCTGACCGACTGGAAGGGTCGCGACTGGACGCCGGACTCCGACGAGCCCTCGTCGCACCCGAACTCCCGCTTCTGCACACCGGCCGGGCAGTGCCCGATCATCGCGCCCGAGTGGGAGGACCCGAAGGGCGTCCCGATCTCGGCGATCCTCTTCGGCGGCCGCCGCAAGACGACGATCCCGCTGGTCAGCGAGGCCCGCGACTGGAACCACGGCGTCTACCTCGGGGCCACGCTCTCCTCGGAGACCACGGCGGCGGCGGCCGGCGCGGTCGGCGTCGTGCGCCGCGACCCGATGGCGATGCTGCCGTTCATCGGCTACAACGGCGGCGACTACTTCCGCCACTGGATCGAGATGGGCAAGGGCGGCCCGACCGGCGACGCCTCCAAGCTCCCGAAGATCTTCTACGTGAACTGGTTCCGGCGCGACGCCGACGGTGGTTTCCTCTGGCCGGGCTTCGGCGAGAACAGCCGGGTGCTGAAGTGGGTCATCGAGCGGATCCAGGGCAAGGCCGACGCGGTGGACACGCCGATCGGTCACGTGCCGGCGCCGGGGTCGCTCGACGTCACCGGGCTCGCCCTCACCGAGGAGCAGGTCGCGGCGGCGCTCGCCGTCGACCCGGAGGAGTGGAAGGCGGAAATCCCGCAGGTCACCGAATGGTTCGAGAAGTTCGGTGACAAGCTTCCTGGCGTTCTGTGGTCGGAACTCGACGTGCTGAAGACGAAACTGGGCGTGCAGTAGTTAGTAGTGGTGCCCGGTCGGCCTCGGCCGACCGGGCCGTTCCAAGTGCCCCGTTCTGAGGCGTACCCTGCCGGGGTGGCTGTTCGGGATGTCATCTACTCCCTTTACGAGCGGCGGCTAGTCCGCGAGCTGACCGGTAAACCGCGCCCTCGGCACGTCGGGGTGATCCTCGACGGCAATCGGCGCTGGGCACGCGAGGCCGGGTTCGACGACCCGAACGAAGGGCACCACGTCGGTGCCCGGAAGATCGAGAACGTCCTCGGCTGGTGCGCGGATCAGGGCGTCGAGGTCGTGACGCTCTGGCTTCTCTCCACCGACAACCTGACCCGGCCGGAGAGCGAGCTCGCACCGCTGCTCCGCATCATCGAAGGGGTCGCCACCGATCTCGCGGCCGACGCTCAACCGTGGCGCCTGCGGATGGTGGGCGCGCTGGACCTCCTGCCATCCGACACCGCGCGGGTGTTGAAGGACGCCGCCGAGCGCACCCACGGCCGGACCGGGATGTCGGTGAACATCGCGGTCGGCTACGGCGGCCGGCGCGAGATCGCCGACGCGGTGCGGTCGCTGCTGCACGAGCACGCCGGCCTCGGCACCCGCATCGAGGAGCTGGCCGAGGTGATCGACGTCGATCACATCGCCGAGCACCTCTACACCAAGGGCCAGCCCGACCCCGACCTGGTCATCCGCACGTCGGGGGAGCAGCGGCTCTCCGGGTTCCTGCTCTGGCAGAGCGCCCACTCGGAGTTCTACTTCTGCGACGCGCACTGGCCCGACTTCCGTCGGACCGACTTCTTGCGGGCGCTGCGTGACTACGCGCGGCGCAATCGACGGTTTGGGGTCTGACCGCTTCCGATCCTGTCCGGTTACGTGATGTTCACACACTGGTACGGCGGATCTGGGCGATACAGCGCCGGAAGCCGTGAGGAAGGCGTAGCTTTGATTCCGGTGGGGTTCTCGATCCCACCCGGGAGGCCCAGGCGTTGATACCTCGATCGGTTGTCTTCGTCGCGGGGCCGGCACCCGGCCCCGTGGGGCGGGTACCGGATCCGGCGAGCCAGTGGGCGCACGGGTGCGCGCCCACGGGACCAGGAGCACCTCATGTCCGATCGTCGTACCTCAGAAAACGACTTCGTACCTGACGAGGTCGTCGCGCCCGTGGAGGCACCGTCCGCTTCGGACTCCGCTACCAAGCGTTCGCGTGAGCGGGCGCCGCGTGCGGAGGGCCACCCAGCTAAGACGGTGTACGTCCTCGACACCTCCGTTCTCCTCTCCGACCCGGGTGCGCTCGGGCGGTTCGCGGAGCACGAGGTAGTCCTTCCGCTCGTCGTCATCACCGAACTCGAGGGCAAGCGGCACCACCCGGAGCTGGGCTGGTTCGCCCGGCAGACGCTGCGCATGCTCGACGACCTGCGGGTTCGTTACGGCCGCCTGGACGTGCCGGTGCCGGTCAACGAGGCCGGTGGCTTCCTGCGCATCGAGCTGAACCACGTTTCGACCGACAACCTGCCGATCGGGTTCCGCGCCGAGACCAACGACGCCCGGATCCTCGCGGTGGCGTTGAACCTGGCCGCCGACGGCGCGGACGTGGTCCTGGTGACCAAGGACGTGCCGCTGCGGGTCAAGGCCGGTGCGGTCGGCCTGAACGCCGACGAGTACCGCGCCGAGATGGTGTCGGTGGCCGAACGGCCGTGGACCGGCATGGTCGATGTCGACATCAGCGACGAGGAGATGGCTCGCCTCTACGGTGAGGAGTCGATCGATCTGGCGGCGGCGCAGGGCCTGCCGTGCCACACCGGTCTGGTGCTGCACTCCGGCCGCGGCTCGGCGCTGGCCCGGGTCCGCCCGGACAAGACCGTGCGTCTCGTCCGCGGTGACCGGGACGCGTTCGGCCTGCACGGTCGCTCGGCCGAACAGCGCGTCGCGCTCGACCTGCTGCTCGACGACGAGGTCGGCATCGTGTCGCTCGGCGGTCGCGCCGGCACCGGCAAGTCGGCGCTGGCGCTCTGTGCCGGCCTCGAGCAGGTGATGGAGCGGCGCGCCCACAAGAAGGTCGTGGTGTTCCGTCCGCTCTATGCCGTGGGCGGCCAGGAACTCGGCTATCTGCCGGGCAGCGAGGCCGAGAAGATGAGCCCCTGGGGACAGGCGGTCTTCGACACGCTCGGCGCGCTGGTCAGCGACCAGGTCGTCGAGGAGGTGATGGGTCGAGGACTGCTCGAGGTGCTGCCGTTGACCCACATCCGCGGCCGGTCGCTGCACGACGCGTTCGTGATCGTCGACGAGGCGCAGTCGTTGGAGCGGGGCGTCCTGCTGACCGTGCTCTCGCGGGTCGGCGCGAACTCGCGGGTCGTGCTGACCCACGACGTCGCCCAGCGGGACAACCTCCGGGTCGGGCGCCACGACGGTGTCGCGGCGGTGGTGGAGACCCTGAAGGGGCATCCGCTGTTCGCGCACGTGACGCTGACGCGCTCCGAGCGCTCGCCGATCGCCGCGCTGGTCACCGAAATGCTGGAAGACCTGCCGCATTAACAGCTGATCGACGAATCGGGGCTATGGCGCGCGCCATAGCCCCGATTCGTCGTGGGTACTCGTCGGTAAGGTGACGGTCAAGGCTGACTGTTTAGGAGTCTGCATGCCCGAGGAGGAAGCGTGAGCGGTTCGCAGCGAGTAGCCATCGTGACGGGTGCGGCGCGGGGGATCGGGGCGGCCACGGCGATCCGCCTGGCCCGCGACGGGTTCGCAGTCGGCGTCGTCGATCTCGACGCGGACGCCGGCAAGGACACGGTCGAGGCGATCACGACCGCCGGCGGCACGGCGATCGCGGTCGGCGCCGACGTCAGTGACGCCGACGCGGTGACGGCGGGCATCCAGCAGGTCGTCGACGGCCTGGGCGCGCCCACCGTGCTGGTGAACAACGCCGGCATCCTGCGTGACAACCTCATCTTCAAGATGTCCGACGGTGACTGGGACGCGGTCATGGGCGTGCACCTGCGCGGTGCGTTCCTGATGTCGCGGGCCGTGCAGAAGTTCCAGGTCGAGGCGAAGTGGGGCCGGATCGTCAACCTGTCGAGCACGTCCGCGCTCGGCAACCGGGGCCAGGCCAACTACTCCACCGCGAAGGCCGGTCTGCAGGGCTTCACGAAGACGCTGGCGATCGAACTCGGCCGCTACGGCGTCACCGCGAACGCTATCGCGCCGGGCTTCATCCAGACCGACATGACGGCGGCCACCGCGGAGCGCGTCGGCGTGCCGTTCGACGACTTCATCAAGGCGGCGGCTTCGCAGATCCCGGTCGGTCGGCCGGGTCAGCCGGAGGACATCGCCGGCGTCGTGTCGTTCCTGGTCAGCGACGACGCGTCGTTCGTTTCCGGGCAGGTCATCTACGTCGCGGGCGGCCCGCGCGCCTGACCGTTTCGTAGGCTTTCCGGGGCTCCCCGCCATGCGGGGAGCCCCTTTGCGTGGTGAGGCAGGTCACTCAACGCCTCGGCCCGGGTCCCGAAACCGGGCGCTAACGCATGAAGTTGACGAGGTCTCGCCACGGACTGTTAAGCCAGCAGTAAGAGACGTATAGCGATGGCCACAGCGGCGGGGTGCGCGACAAGGGCGCGGGTACGTTCGGTCGAAGTGTGCAAGGGGCGACGGACGAGCTCCCGGGCAGATGGGGCCCGAGGCGAGACCTGACGCGAGAGGTGCTCATGACTACAGCGCTGCCGAGTGCGACCCAGACGACAGCGCCGGGATTTTCCCTTCTGGCCGGTGCCGGGAGGGCCGGATCGATCGCGGTCGACCGGGACGGCGGGCGGGAGGCGGGTCGCCGAGGATGACGTATCTCGACGACCGAGAAACCGACCGAGAAAACCCCGAGTTATCCAGACGGGGTCGGCACTCGCACGATGACGCCGACGCCACGCAGTACGTATACGAACGCCCGGTCGACTGGAAGCCTCGTCGGCGGCGTTCGGAATCCTTCGAAGACCTCGCCTCGTACGAGGCGCCCACCGATGCGACTCCGGTCGACTGGTGGGCCGGCTCCTCCCGGCGCGGCGAAGGCAGCGCCTGGGACGCGGACGCACTGAGCGCCGCCGCCGGTGTCCCGTACCGCCATCCTGACCGCGAGCTTCCCGATCGCGGGTTTCCTGACCGCCAGCTTCCCGGCTATCCCGACCAGCGTGTTCCGGAACAGCGTCGCCCCGCTGACGAGACCCCGGATCTCGCGGTCGAGGCGCCCCCGGCGGCGAAGCGGTCGTTACCGCGCAAGCACCTGGTGCTGCGGATCGCCGCGGTTCTGGTGCTCGTGTTCTCCGCGGCGATCGGCGTCGCGGTGACGGTGCTCGACGATGCCGACCCGGATACCGTCCAGGTCAAGGAGGAGTTGCAGGCCGACGCGCCGGTCGCCGACGCGCCGGTGGACCCGTCCGCCGACGCCGCTGCCGCACAGGAACAGCAGGCCGCGCAGCAGCAGGCCCAGCAAGAGCAGGACGAAGCGGTCGACGCCGCCAAGTCGCGCGCGACGAACAAGGCCGCGGCGGCTCAGAAGTCGGCCGCCAAGCAGGCCGAGAGCGCCGAGGACCAGCGCGCGTCCCGGAGCGAGGCGCGGAAGGCCGCGGCACCGCCCTCGTCGTCCTCGTCCTCTTCGTCGTCCTCGTCCTCGTCGAGTGGGAGCAGCGGCGACCCGGTGCCCGAGGGACCCGCGGACTGCGGTTCCTTCAGCGGCAACAAGAAGACCGGCTGCTCGCTGTTGAGCGAGTTCGGCTTCGCCACCAGCCAGATGAGCTGCCTGGAGAAGCTGTGGGACAAGGAGAGCAACTGGCGGGAGGGCGCTACGAACCCCTCGTCGGGTGCGTTCGGCATCCCGCAGGCGCTGCCCGCCAACAAGATGGCGTCGGTCGCCAGCGACTACCGCACGAACCCGGCCACGCAGATCCGCTGGGGTCTGGGCTACATCAAGGGTCGGTACTCGACGCCGTGCGGCGCGTGGTCGCACTCGCAGTCCACCGGCTGGTACTGAGCGGTTCGGAAAGGCCCGCCCCGCGAAGAGCGAGGCGGGCCTTCCCCGTTCCTACGGCCGGGTCATCGACAGCACGTCGAGTGCGGCGTCCAGCTCCTGCTCGGTGAGCTTCCCGTCCTTGACGTGGCCCCGCTCGATCACGACCTCGCGGATCGTCTTGCGCTCCTTGAGGGCCTGCTTCGCGATCGCCGCCGCCTCCTCGTAGCCGATGTACTTGTTGAGCGGCGTGACGATCGACGGCGACGACTCGGCGTACTCGCGGAGCCGCTCGACGTTCGCCACGATGCCGTCGACGCAGCGGTCGGCCAGCAGGCGTGACACGTTCGTCAGCAGGCGCACCGACTCCAGCACGTTGCGGGCCAGCACCGGCAGCATGACGTTGAGCTCGAACGACCCGGACGCGCCGGCGAACGTCACCGTGGCGTCGTTGCCGATGACCTGGGCCGCGACCTGCGCGACCGCCTCCGGGATGACCGGGTTCACCTTGCCGGGCATGATCGACGAGCCCGGCTGCAGGTCGGGCAGCGCGATCTCGGCCAGGCCCGCACGCGGCCCCGACCCCATCCAGCGCAGGTCGTTCGCGATCTTCACCAGGCCGACGGCGATCGTGCGGAGCTGGCCGGAGGCCTCGACCAGACCGTCGCGGGCCCCCTGCGCCTCGAAGTGGTCGCGGGCCTCGGTGACCGGCAGGCCGGTGCGGGTCGCGAGGTCGGCGATCACCTGGGCGGCGAACCCCGGCGGCGTGTTGATTCCGGTGCCGACCGCGGTGCCGCCGAGCGGCAGTTCGGCCAGCCGCGGGAGCGCGGCGTGCAGCCGCTCGACGCCGAGCTCGACCTGGGTCGCGTAACCGCCGAACTCCTGCCCGAGGGTGACCGGGGTGGCGTCCATCAGGTGGGTGCGGCCGGCCTTCACGACGTCGGCGAACTCGGTCTGTTTGCGACGCAACGAAGCGGCCAGGTGCTCGAGCGCGGGGATCAGCTCGTCGGAGACCGCGCCGGTGGCCGCCAGGTGGATCGACGACGGGAACACGTCGTTCGACGACTGGGACGCGTTGACGTGGTCGTTCGGGTGGACCGGTCGGCCGAGCCGCTCGGTGGCGAGGGTGGCGATCACCTCGTTCGTGTTCATGTTGCTCGACGTGCCGGAGCCGGTCTGGAACACGTCGACCGGGAACTCCGCGTCGTGGACGCCGGTCGCCACCTCCTCGGCAGCGGCCGCGATCGCCTCGGCGAGGTCCCCGTCGATCACGCCGAGCGCGGCGTTGACGCGGGCGGCGGAGGCCTTGATCCGGCCGAGCGCGGCGATCAGCGCCGGTTCGATCGGAGTGCCCGAGATCGGGAAGTTCTCCACCGCGCGTTGGGTCTGGGCGCGCCACTTCGCCGCGGCGGGCACCTTGACCTCACCCATCGTGTCGTGCTCGATCCGGTATTCGCTCTCGCTCATACCTCATACCTACGCCGTGCTCGGCGGCTCCGCTGCTACGGGCCGGTGTGAATTTTGCTGATCGGCGTGGCCAGGAACCGGGAGAGGTCGGCGGCTTCGGCCTCGACGGCGGCCCGGGTGGGTTCGTCCAGCGGGGTGAACGGCTCCACCGACAGGGCGGAACCGTTCCGGCGCCAGGTGGCCACGGCCGTCCCGTCGACGAGCACGGTCGGGGTGACGAAACCGCCGCCGGTGCGGACCCGGCTCACGTACCCGCTCGGTACGGCGGCCGTCTTGTCGGCGTAGCCCAGGAGATACGGATCGAAGTGGCCCACCAGCCGCACCGACGACCCGGCCGGGAGACGTGGGGGCCGCGGCGGCTCGTCGAGCGCGGCGAAGGCCGCCTCGGCCCGGCGGAGGCCGAGGCCCGACCAGGCCGCGAAGTCCGCCCATCCGGCCGGCTGATGTCCGACGAGGTAGCGGCGCGCCAGTTCGGCGGCGGCGTCGGCCGTCGGCGGCGGTGCGGGGTCGAGCAGACGGTAGCTCGCCTTGCCGCGGGCGACCTCGGGGCCGAGCGCCAGAACTCCCAGCGAGGCCGCGTAGGCCAGCAGGTGGGGCGCGGCCTGGCCCGGGCCGATCACCACGCCGGCGGAAGCCAGCCTCGCGACCACCTCGGCGCGGCCGAGCGGCCCGTCGCCGAGCACCTCCGGCAGCGCCGCCACGGCGCGGGAACACACCGCGTCGTCCAGGCCCAGCTGAGCCCGCCGGCGCGCCCCCTTGGCCCGGTTGATCGGCCCGAGCAGGCCGAGCATCCAGCCGGCGTCCGCGGCCGCCACCAGGTGCAGCGTTCCGCGCATCAGCCAGGTGCGGACGTACTCGGGCCCGTCAAGGCCGAGTGAATCCGCGGTCAGCCCGGACGACCGCGCCCGCACCGCGAGCGCGGTCGCCGACAGATCCTGGGCCTGCAGTGCCCCGATCCGCTCGACGACCTCGGCCACCGACGTCGCCCGCGGCGCCGCCAACAACTGCGACGCCGTTCGTCCGGCGAGTGCCCCCGGTCGCATCATGGGGATCGGGTCAGGGACGCGTGCCGATGGTCAGGACGGGCTTGGTGGTGTCGGCGAAGAAGTCCTCGCCCTTGTCGTCGACCACGATGAACGCGGGGAAGTCGCGGACCTCGATCTTCCAGACCGCTTCCATCCCCAGCTCCTGGTACTCGAGCACCTCGACGTGGGTGATGCAGTCCTGCGCGAGCCGCGCCGCGGGGCCGCCGATCGAGCCCAGGTAGAACCCGCCGTGCGCGTGGCACGCGTCGGTCACCTGCTTCGAACGGTTGCCCTTGGCCAGCATGACCAGCGACCCGCCGGCCGCCTGGAACTTCTCGACGTAGGAGTCCATCCGGCCCGCGGTGGTCGGCCCGAACGACCCGGACGCGTACCCGTCCGGCGTCTTCGCCGGCCCGGCGTAGTACACCGCGTGGTCACGCAGGTACTGCGGCATCGGTTCGCCGGCGTCCAACCGCTCCGCGATCTTCGCGTGCGCGATGTCCCGCGCGACGACGAGCGGCCCGGTCAGCGACAACCGGGTCTTCACCGGGTAGCGCGACAACTCCGCGCGGATCTCCGACATCGGCCGGTTCAGATCGATCTGCACGACGTCGGAATCGAGGTCGTCGTGCGTGGTCTCGGGCAGGTACTGCGCCGGGTCGGTCTCGAGCTGCTCCAGGAACACGCCCTCGGCGGTGATCTTGCCCAGCGCCTGCCGGTCGGCCGAGCACGACACCGCGATCGCCACCGGGCAGGAGGCGCCGTGGCGCGGGAGCCGGACGACCCGGACGTCGTGGCAGAAGTACTTGCCGCCGAACTGGGCGCCGATCCCGAACTTCCGGGTCAGCTCGAGCACCTGCCACTCCAGCTCGATGTCCCGGAAACCGTGGGCGGCGAGCGACCCCTCGGTCGGCAGGGAATCCAGGTACTTCGCGCTCGCGTACTTCGCGGTCTTCAGCGCGTACTCGGCGCTGGTGCCACCCACGACGATCGCCAGGTGGTACGGCGGGCAGGCCGCGGTGCCGAGCGACCGGAGCTTCTCCTCCAGGAACTGCATCATGCGGGTGGGGTTCAGGACGGCCTTGGTCTCCTGGTAAAGGAAACTCTTGTTCGCCGAGCCGCCGCCCTTGGCCATGAACAGGAACTTGTACTCGTTCGGCTTCCCGTCGGCGTACAGCTCCACCTGCGCCGGCAGGTTGGAACCGGTGTTCTTCTCGTCCCACATCGTCAGCGGCGCGAGCTGCGAGTACCGCAGGTTCAGCTCGGTGTAGGCGTCGTAGACACCGCGGCTGATCGCCTCGCCGTCGATCTGGCCGCCGCCGGTGAGGACCCGCTCGCCCTTCTTGCCCATGACGATCGCGGTGCCGGTGTCCTGGCACATCGGCAGGACGCCGCCGGCCGCGATGTTGGCGTTCTTCAGCAGGTCGAGCGCGACGAACCGGTCGTTGCCGGAGGCCTCCGGGTCGTCCAGGATGTTGCGCAGCTGCTGCAGGTGAGCCGGGCGGAGCAGGTGGGCGATGTCGCGCATCGCGGCCCTGGTGAGCGTGGTCAGCGCCTCCGGAGCCACGTGGAGGAACCCGTCACGGGCCTCCACCCCGTCCGACGTCAGCAGCCGGTACTGCGTTTCGTCCGGCCCGAGCGGGAGCAGATCCGAGTAGCGGAAGTCAGGCATCGATGAGACCTCACGGCGTTGGGGAGTTGCCGCAAGATTAATCCCGCGCCCTGCCCGATCTGAGGTGAGCTGTACCACCCGCGCGTCATAAATCGTTCGCGGCCCAGCGGCCTCGGCCAGCACACTGATCCCATCGACCTGACTGAAGGAGCCCGCGCCATGCGACAGCCGACCGGTACCGGGGGCAGCTACGCCCCGGCCGTGGGCTGCCTCGCGCGCCCCGGCAGGTCCTGAGCTCCTCGAGCTGCATCGCCGCCGACGCCCGGCTCCCCGGCGTCCCCCCTTTTTTTCGAAGGAGAACTCATGTACTCGTTGCTGCCCGGAACGCGGGCACCGGTCAAGGTCTGGACCGATCCGAACACGATCGAGCCGGAGGCCGCCAAGCAGCTCCGCAACATCGGTTCGCTGCCCTGGGTCGAGGGCGTCGCGGTCATGCCCGACGTGCACTTCGGCAAGGGCGCGACCGTCGGTTCGGTGATCGCGATGCGCCAGGCCGTCTCGCCGGCCGCGGTCGGCGTCGACATCGGTTGCGGCATGTCCGCGGTGCGCACCTCGCTGACCGCCGAGGACCTGCCGGACGACCTCGGGCCGCTGCGTCGCGCGGTCGAGGACGCGATCCCGGTCGGCTTCCACACGCACGACGACCAGCTCGACCCGCGGCGTGTCCGCGGCGTCGACACGAAGGGTCTGGACGCGTTCTGGAAGGGCTTCGACGGTCTGCACTCCGGGGTCAGCTCGCTGCGCGCACGGGCCGGCAAGCAGCTGGGCACACTCGGCGGCGGTAACCACTTCCTCGAGGTCTGCCTCGACACGGAGGGCCGGGTCTGGCTGATGCTGCACAGCGGTTCACGCAACATCGGCAAGGAGCTCGCGGAACGGCACATCGCGGTCGCGCGCAAGCTTCCGCACAACGCCGACCTGCCCGACCGTGACCTGGCGGTGTTCCTCGCGAACACCCCGGAGATGGACGCCTACCGGCGCGATCTGTACTGGGCGCAGGAGTACGCACGGCGCAACCGCGCGCTGATGCTCGGCCTGTTCCAGCAGGTCGTGCGCAACTCGTTCCCGCAGGTCGGGTTCGAGGAGCCGATCTCGTGCCACCACAACTACGTGTCCGAGGAGCAGTACGACGGCGTCGACCTGCTCGTGACCCGCAAGGGCGCGATCCGGGCCGGCTCCGGCGACCTCGGGATCATCCCGGGCTCGATGGGCACCGGTTCGTACATCGTGCGTGGCCGCGGGAACGCGGACGCGTTCAACTCCGCGTCGCACGGAGCGGGACGACGGATGAGCCGGGCGAAGGCGAAGAAGACGTTCACGACCGACGACCTCGCGGCCCAGACCGCTGGCGTCGAGTGCCGTAAGGACGCCGGGGTCGTCGACGAGATCCCCGGCGCCTACAAGGACGTCGAGCAGGTGCTGGCTCAGCAGACCGACCTGGTCGAGGTGGTCGCCCACCTCAAGCAGGTCGTCTGCGTGAAGGGATGAAGTAGTGCGCCGCGCTCAGATCCTGGGCGCGGCGCGCATCCCGATGTAGCAGTAGTCGTGCCCGTCCAGTTCGGCGAACACCACCGGCATCCAGCCTTCGCTGAACGACGGGCCCGCACCGGTGGCGGCCCACACCGTCTCGGAGACGGGCACCAACTCGGCCTCGATCGGCGGCGAGAGGTCCTTCATGCCGTCGACGAACTCGTAGGTGAGGTGCGCGTCCTCGGTCACCGTGATCAGGACGCCTTCGCGCTGGTACGTCCCGGCGCGGGAGCCGATGCCCACCGCGGGCGGCCGCTCCGCCGGTCCGAACGGCTCCGGCATGGTGATCCCCGCCAGCTCCTCGAACAGCTCACGGAACAGGTCCGCGTAGAGTTGACGGGCGCCGCCGCCGTTGGTGGTCAGCGCGATCGCCACGCCGGCGTCCGGGATCACCCGCAGGTACGCGTACTGCCCGACCGCGGCGCCGTCGTGGCCGTAACCGAACCGGCCGTCCCAGTCGTACAGGGTCCAGCCGAGGCCCCAGCCGTCGGCACTGACCGTCCACTTGTCCGGCACGTCGACTTCCCGCTGCTGCATGGCCGCGACGGTTTCCGGACGCAACACTCCGGCGCCGCCGCTGAGGTGCAGGCCGGCGAGCCGGACGACGTCGCCGGCGGAGGCGATGACGCGGGCGCCCGGTCCGGCGGCCCGGGGGATCAGGTCCCATGCCGGCGCCGGCTCCGGGTAGGCCCCCGGCTGGCCGAGGTGGGACATCGCAGCCCGGAAGCTCAACGCCTCCTCCGGAAGGGTCATCGAGTGGGTCAGGCCGAGCGGCCGGAAGACGCGCTCCGTCAGCGCCTCGTCCCAGGTCTGGCCGGTCAGCACCTCGACGATCCGGCCGAGCGTGACGTACCCGACGCCGCTGTAGGACACCGCGACGCCGGGCGGACAGTCCATCGCCACGCCCTGCGCGGCGCGGACGTAGTTGGCCAGGCAATCGTCGCCGCGTCCGCCGTCGTACATGAAGTCGCACGTCAATCCGCTGGTATGGCTGAGTAACTGCCGCGGCGTGATGGCTTTTGTGGCGCCCGGATCCGCGGTGGCGAACTCCGGCAGGACGTCGACGACCGGCCGGTCCAGGTCGAGTTTCCCCTCCTCGACCAGCGTCATCACGAGGGTGGCGGTGTAGACCTTGGCCACCGAACCGAGTTGGTACACCGAGTCGGTGGTGGCCTCGACGCCGGTTCCCCGGTGCAGCACGCCGCTGGCCCATTCGTGGATCTCGCCGTCGGCCAGCACGGCGAGCGAGGCGCCCGGGACGTGATTCGCGGCGCGCAGAGCGTCGAGCCGGTTCTGCCAGTTGTTCATGTTTTCCTCTCAGAGTGCGACGAGGGTCTTCTGGTCGCGCATCACGACGAGTGCGAGGACGGCTGCGGCGAGCACGGCCGCAGCGCTGATGGCGAAGGTCGTGGACATCGCGTCGGTGAAGGCGGTTCCAGCCGCACCGACGAGGGCGGGCACTCGGACGGCGTCACCGATCGAGGTGGGCGAACCGTCGGGCATGGCCGCGACGAACGCACCACTCACGAGGCTGCCGAGCGCGGCGACGCCCAGGGCCGCCCCCAACTGCTGGACGGTGTCGTTCAGCGCGGACCCGACACCGGCCTGCTCCGGTGGGACAGTGCCCATCAGGGCCGCGATCGCGGCGGGCACGGCCAGCCCGCCACCGCAGCCCAGCACCAACAGCGCCGCGCTCACGGTCAGGACACCGGCGTCCGGCGAGAAGGTCGACATCCAGCCGAACGCGGCCGCGTACAGCGTCAGGCCGATGGCCACCCGCGACCGGTTGCTCACCGTCTGACCGAGCGTGGCGCCGAGCCAGTTGCAGGTCAGCGAACCGATCGCCATGGGGAGGAACGTCAGGCCCGCTCGGGTCGGCGAGTAGCCGAGCACGAACTGCAGATACTGCGTGACGACGATCCTCAAGCCGCCGTTGGCGACCTGCGACAGGGTCAGCGCGAGGCTGCCGCCGCTGAAGTTGCGTGCCTTGAACAGCCCGAGCGGAACCATCGGCGACGGGGTGCGCAGCTCCCAGAACACAAAGGCGCCCAGGCTCGTGACGCCGATCGTCAGCGGTACGAGCACGTTGGTGTCGTGCGGCAGCTCGATGATCGTCCAGACGACGGCGGTCATCCCGATCGAGGACAGCGCCGCACCCAGCGGGTCGGCCTTGCGCCACGGCCCCTTGGACTCCGGCATGAGCACGAGAGCGGCGACGATCGCGATCAGGGTGATCGGCACGTTTATCAGGAACACCGCGCCCCACCAGAACCACGCGATCAACGCGCCGCCCACCACTGGGCCGCCGACGAAGCCGACGGTTGCGGCCGTGCTCCAGACAGCCATCGCCTTCGGGCGCTCGGTGTCGTCGAACACCGTGATGAGGATCGAGAGCGTGCTCGGCATGATCAGCGCGCCGCCGACGCCCATCACCGCCCGGGCGGTTATCAGCTGGGTCGGATCAGCCGCGAAGGCCGCGAGCAGCGACGACGCACCGAAGAGTGTCAAACCGATGACCATCACCCGTCGGCGGCCGAATCGGTCGCCGAGACTGCCCGAGGTGAGCAGTAGACCGGCGAACACCAGGAGGTAGGAGTCCAGTACCCACTGGATGTCCGGTGCGCTCGCGCCGAGGTCCGCGGCCAGCGGCGGCACCGCCACCGTGAGCGCCATGTTGTCGATGATCAGCACCAGCGTGCTGAGAGCCAGCACTACCAGAATCCACCAACGGCGTCGGTCCGATGTTGGCCGTGCGAACACTGTCTCCGTCATGCGCACACTGTACGCACAGTGCGAACGGCGAATCAATAGCGAACGGCGTGCGCTAGATTGGGGGAATGACGAGCGAGATTCCGTCGGTCTGGGCCCGGCCGAAGCGAGGGCGGGAGCAGCCGACGCTCAGCCGGCAGCAGATCGTCGCCGAAGCGGTGAAGCTGCTGGACAGCGAAGGCCTCGATGCGCTCAGCATGCGTAACCTGGGCAAACAGCTCGGTGCGGGAGCAACATCGCTCTACCGGCACGTGGCGAGCAAAGACGAGCTGATCGAGTTCGTCATCGATGAGGTCTACGGCGAAGTCGACGCGTTCTCGTTCGAGGTGGAGTGGCGAGCCGGCCTCACCGCCTGCGCCCATTCGGTGCGGGCGATGGTCACCCGGCATCCGTGGATCGCCGCGGTGCTCGGGCAGGTAGGCCTCTCCTATCTGGGCCCCAACGTCATGCGGTTGAGCAACCACATGCTCGGCCTCTTCGAAAAGGCCGGCTTCTCACTCGGCGAAGCCGAGAAGGCGCTGTCCGCGCTCCTCGCCTACATCATCGGTGCCGGAGTCAGCGAGGCCGCCTGGCTGACCTCGCTGACGCGCAGCGGCCTCACGGAAGAGGAGTGGAACGAGCGCCTAAAGCCGATCACCCTCGCTGCCGCGGCGCCGTATCCCCGCCTGGTGGCGGCGTTCAGCGCCGTGGACGATGGCGCGGATCAGAACGCGTTCGACTACGGACTCGAGACGATGCTCGACGGTCTGGCCGCCAAGCTCACTTGAGCGCGACCTCGAGTTCCTCGGCGGTGGGCGGAACCGCGCCGATTCGAGTGCACGTCAGCGCGGCTGCCGTGGTCGCGGTGCGGATGATCGCCGTCAGCGTCTCCGGGTCGAGTCCGGCGATCCGATCGGCTCCTCCCGGTCCGAGCAGCCCGCGGACGCCGAGCGCGTGCAGCAGCGCGCCCGCGAACGAGTCACCGGCCCCGATCGTGTCGGCGACGTCCACCTTCGGCGCGGACACGGTGACGGTGGCGGAGCGCCCGATCGCGAGCGCGCCCTGCCCGCCGCGGGTCACGACCACCAGCGCCGGGCCCTTCTCGGCCCACTCGGCGGCCGCGTCCTCGGGCGGGGCGTCGGGGTAGAGCCAGCCCAGGTCCTCGTCGCTGACCTTCACGACGTCGACCAGGCGCACCAGGCGCTCGGTGCGCACCCGGGCGGCGTCCAGCGAGCCGTCGGGCGCGGCGATGATCGTCGGGCGGATGTTCGGGTCGTAGCTGAGCGTCACCCGGCCGCGGTAGCCCTCGCGGGCGATCATCTGCTCGATCGCCTCGGCGCCCGGCGAGAGGTACGCCGCGAGGGAGCCGATGTGCAGCGCGACGACGTCCTCGTCGAGCGGGTTCGGCAGGTCGCGGTCGCGCCATTGCCAGTCGGCCGTGCCGTTGAGCCAGAAGTCGTAACTCGCCCGGCGTTCCTCGTCGAACGTCACGACCGCCAGCGACGACGGCTCGGCCGCGTCGACCAGGTAGCGGTTGTCCACGCCGGCCTCGCTCAGGCGGGTGCGGATGCGCCCACCGAAGACGTCCCGGCTCACCCGGGCCGCGAGTGCGGCCCGGGAACCGAGCTTGGCCAGCGAGACCGCGATGTTGGCCGGGCTGCCACCGGCGCGCGCGTGGTAAGGAGCATCGTCGCCCTGGTCTGGAACCAGGTCGATGATGTTCTCGCCAACGACCGTAATCAGGTTTGTGGTCACTCGTCCTCGTCGTCGCCGCGGTGTCCGAAGTCGATCAGCGAGTATGCCCGCAGTTTCTCCAGCGAGTGCCAGCTTCCCACGGTCCGGATCGTGCCACTGCGGGACCTCATGACCAACGACTCGGTGGTCGCGCCGCCGCGCCGGTAGTGGACGCCGCGCAGGAGTTCACCGTCGGTGACGCCGGTGGCGCAGAAGAACACGTTGTCGCCGCGGACGAGATCGTCGGTGGTGAGGACGCGGTCCAGGTCGTGACCGGCGTCGAGGGCCTTCTGGCGCTCCTCGTCGTCACGCGGCCAGAGCTTGCCCTGGATCTCGCCGCCCAGGCACTTCATCGCACACGCGGCGATGATGCCCTCCGGCGTGCCACCGATTCCCACCAGCAGGTCGACGCCGGTCTGTTCGCGGGCCGCGGAGATCGCACCAGCCACGTCGCCGTCGGAGATGAACTGGATACGGGCGCCGGTCTGGCGGATCTCGTGCACGAGCTTCTCGTGGCGCGGACGGTCGAGGATGCAGACCGTCACGTCGCGGACGCCGGTGCGCTTGGCCTTCGCGACCCGCTTGATGTTCTCGCTGATCGGCGCGTTGATGTCGATGACCCCGACGGCGTCCGGGCCGACCGCGAGCTTCTCCATGTAGAAGACGGCGGACGGGTCGAACATCGCACCACGCTCGGCGACGGCCAGCACGGCGACCGAGTTCGGCATGCCCTTGGCCATCAGCGTGGTGCCGTCGATCGGGTCCACGGCGACGTCGACCTCGGGGCCGGTGCCGTCACCGACCTCCTCGCCGTTGTAGAGCATCGGCGCGTTGTCCTTCTCGCCTTCGCCGATGACGACGACGCCACGCATCGAGACGCTGTTGATCAGCTGGCGCATCGCGTCGACGGCAGCGCCGTCTCCGCCGTTCTTGTCGCCTCGGCCGACCCAGCGTCCGGCGGCCATCGCGGCGGCTTCGGTGACTCGGACCAACTCGAGCGCGAGGTTCCGGTCCGGAGCTTGGGGCTGGGTGTCGAGCGACATGAATGTCTCCCATCAACGGACGGCGGGGGCCTCATCCTCGCAGAACGGACTACGCGTGCCCGGGGCTATGAGGCCGTACGTGGCGTATGCCACCGGGAGGGGCCGGGGTGTTTCGATTCAGCGTGCCCCGGGTGGGCGGTACGGCCCGGGTGTACGACGATAGGGGTATGGCCAGCGAAGAGCGTCCGATCGTCGACATCGTGGATACCGCCCCGGAGCCCACGCACGTCACGGTCGGGATGAGCACGGACGCCGGTACGAGCGTGCCGCCGTCGAAGCCGACCCGGGCCGACGCCACCGTCCGGAACCTGGCCATCGCGCTGGGGATCCTGGTCGTCCCGCTGGTCGCGATCGTGGCGCTGTTCCAGCCCCGGGAGTCCGACGCGCCGGCCGTCGACCCGGCGCGGGTCTACGACACCGCGCGGGCGGAGAAGGCGTTCCGGGTGCGTGAGCCCCAGGGCGTCGCCGACTGGCGGCCGACCACGGCCGTGTACAACCCGGCCGCCGGCGGCCGGTTCACGATCCGGGTGAGCTACGCGATCCCCGACGACGGTTACCTGCAGCTCGTGCAGAGCAACGCCGCAGCCGACTCGTTGATCACCAGCATCATCGACCGCGGTGCGCCGGTCGGCGTCGAGCAGATCGAGGGCGAGAGCTGGACCCGGTACACCGCACGCGAGGGCAAAGAGAACGCCTTCGTGTTGATCGAGCCGGACGTGACGGTGGTCGTGGTCGGTGACTCGTCGGTCGATACGGCACGCACGATGATCAAGTCTTTGCAATAAGTCGTTAATGTCCTGAATGTCGGTTACTTTACCGACCTCCTTTCGCTGCTCCCCAAATCGACCCGAGCCTTTTACGTGCAGAAAGGCTTCCGGCGAAAAAATTCTTTCGGCCGGTGTGTGAGAGCGCGCAACCCCGGGCATTAGATGGTCAACGCCAACCCGACAGGGTGCGAGTAAACCTCCAGGGATTATTAAGGGAGAAGCCATGACCATCACCGGTATCATTATGGCGCTGATCATCGGTGCTATCGTCGGCGCGCTGGGTCGGCTTGTCGTTCCGGGCAAGCAGCACCTGCCGATCTGGCTGACGATCGTCGTCGGAATCATCGCTGCCTTCCTCGGCACCGCGCTCGCTCGGGCGATCGGCATCCCGACCGCCACCTCGGGCATCGACTGGCGTGAGCTGGCCGTCCAGGTCGTGCTCGCCGCCGTGGGCGTCGCCCTGGTCGCCGGGCTCTACGGCCGTAGCGGTGGCCGTCGTCGTCCGCTGACCCGCTGACGCACAGCACCACTCACGCGGCCGGGCCCGCTTCCCTTCGGGGAAGCGGGCCCGGCCGCTTTTGCGTCGTCGAATCGGCTGGTTTAGCGAGCCCGTGCGCGGGCTATTCCTCCCGATCCGTTTTCAATCAATCAACCTCCGGCGAAGGAAAAAGACGGCACCTACCCACATGGCGCAAGCGAAAAACATAAGTGCCACGAGGTGCCCTAGATCGTTAACTCCCAGCCGGTTGAAGACCGAGTGCCGGACGAGTTCGACGCAGTGGTAGAGCGGGTTGAGTTGAGCCACGGTGTGCGCCCAGGACGGCAGCGTGTCCAACGGAAAGAATGTGCCGGCGACGAGGAAGAGCGGGGTCAGTACGCCGGAGATGATGTAGTTGAAGCTGTCGATGTTGGGAACCAGGGCCGACATCCACATCCCGAACAGCGAGAACCCCAGGCCGGTGACGAACCCGACGAGCGGTACGAGCACGACCGCCGGCGACGGGCGCAGCCCGAACAGCACCGCGACGCCGAGCGGCGCGCAGCCGTACACGCCGGCCCGCGTCGCGATCCAGAGGGCCTCGCCGGTCACCAGCTCGTGCACGTCGACCGGGGCGGCGAGCATCGCGTCGTAGGTGTGCTGGAACGTCCGCCGGACGAAGGTCTGGAACATGCCGGCGAACGCCGAGGTGAAGAGCACCGAGGTGCCCACCACTCCCGTCCCGAGGAAGTCGAGGTAGCGGTACCCGGCGACGACCGACACCAGCGAGCCGAAGCCGAAGCCGAAAGCCAGCAGGTAGATCGTCGGCTCCACCACGGCGGAGAACGTGGCGTTGAGCCAGTAGCGGCGGAACACCGCGAGGTCGTGCACGACCACACCGGCCAGTGCGGCCGGCTCGATGAACCGGAGCCGCTGGTTTTCGGGCGAGCTCATGCGACGTACTCCCCGGTGAGCGTGACGAAGACGTCTTCGAGATTGGCCGGACGCGCGGTGCCGGGCCCGAGCGCGGCGGCCACCGACGGCGGCATGTCCTCCGCGCGCAGGATCGAGACGCTGGGCCCGGTGCGCCGGGTGGACATCCCGGCGGCAGCGGCGATGCGTTCGACCTCGCTGAGCCGGTCGGGAGGGCCGGCGTACTCGACGGCAGACTGCCCCGCGTGACCGGCGAGCAACTCCGCCGGGGTGCCCCTGGCGATCACCCGCCCTTTGCTGACCACCGCCACCGCATCGGCCAGACGCTCGGCCTCCTCGATGTAGTGCGTGGACATCAGCACCGTGGTGCCGTCGCGTCGCAGCCGGTCGATGAGGCCCCAGAGTTCCTGACGCACCTGGGGGTCGAGCCCCACCGTCGGCTCGTCGAGCAGGACCAGCCGCGGGCGGTGGACCAGCCCGCGCGCGATCAGCAGACGGCGCCGCATGCCGCCGGAGAGCTCGCCGACCTTCGTGTCGGCGCGGTCGGCGAGCTGCCCGATCGCGAGCGCCGCATCGACGGCGGCCCGGCGCTCCGCCCGCGGAACACGGTAGAGCCGGGCGAACACCGACAGGTTCTCCCGCGCGGTGAGCTCGGTGTCGAGGTTGTCGAGCTGCGGGACGAGGCCCATCTGCGCTCGAGCGTGTTTGGACTCGGACGGGATCCGGTAGCCGAGGACCCGGATGTCACCCTCGTCGAGACGGGCCTGACCGGTGAGCATTCGCATCGTGGTGGATTTGCCGGCTCCGTTGGGGCCGAGCAGCCCGAGGCAGATGCCGGCGGGCACGGTGAGATCGAGCCCGTTGACCGCGGTCACCGCCCCGAATCGTTTGACGACGCCGGACATTTCGATTGCATTCACCACAGGCACCGCTACACGGTAGATCTGCCCTCCGACAGAATTCGAGGGAGTTTTCAGGATGGGTCGGAGCGGAACGCGCGCACCCCGAGGGTGGTCGCCCCCACCGCGATCGCCAGGGTCAGCGCGGTGCCGAGCAGCACGGGGCCGCTGGTGTAGCGCCCGGCGAAGAGCTCGCGCAGTGCGTCGACCGGGTACCGGAACGGGTCGAGGCGGGAGAGCACGTCGAGCCAGCGCGGGCCGAGCGTCATCGGGAGGAACGCGCCCGAGAGCAGGGTCAGCGGCACCACGACCGTGCTCATCAGCGGAGCGAACAGCTCGTCCGCCCCCGGCCGCAGCGCCACGGCGTACGACGCCGCGGCCACCCCGCCGGCCAGCGGCACCAGCAACAACAACGTCAGCGCGACGCCGGCCACCGGCACCCGGAGCCCGAGTGCGAACCCGACCAGGACGATCAGCCCGGCCTGGACGAGCAGGACCACGACGTCGCGCAGGACGCGGCCCAGCAGCAGCGCGAGCCGGGGAGCCGGGGTCGCCCGCATCCGGTCGAGGACGCCGAACCGCTTGTCGAAGATGATCCCGAAACCGGCCAGCCCGGCCGACAGCAGAACCAGCTGGACGAGCAGACCGGGCACCGACACCGGCCACGAGTCCAGCAGCGGGGCGAAGAACAGCAGGTAGAGCATCGGCTGCAGCACGCCGAGCGCCACCCCGATCTTCGTACGCAAGGTCTGGCGCAGATACCGCTCGAAGATCACCCAGGTCGACTGCGCCAGCCGGACCTCGCGCCCGCGCCCGCTCATGCCGTCAGCGCCAGGAACACGTCGTCGAGCGTCGAGTTCTCGCCGACCTCCCGTTTGAGCGCCTCGGGGGTGCCGTCGGCAACGACCCGCCCCGCGTCGATGACGACCACCCGGTCGCACAGGGCGTCGGCCTCGTCCAGGTAGTGGGTACTGAGGACGATCGTCGCGTCGGCGTGGCGGAGATGGGTCCACAGCGTCGCCCGGCTGCGTGGGTCGAGGCCGGTGCTCGGTTCGTCGAGGAAGAGCACCGACGGGCGGTGCACGAGGCCGAGCGCGACGTCCAGGCGTCGGCGCTGGCCGCCGGAGAGCCGGCCGGTGGGCCGGTCGTCGCCGAGGTCGAACTGCGCGAGCAACTCATCGGCGCGGGTGCCGGCGGCCGCGCCGGACAGGCCGTGCAGGCGGGCCTGGAGCACGAGTTCCTCGCGCACCGTGCAGGTCGGATCGGTGCTGCCGCCCTGGGCGACGGTGCCGATCCGGCGCCGTACCGCGGCCGGGTCGCGGATCAGGTCGGCCCCGGCGATCGTCGCCGTGCCCGCGGTGGGGCGCAGCAGCGTCGTCAGCATGCGCAGTGTGGTGGTTTTCCCGGCGCCGTTCGGGCCCAGTAGGCCGACGACCTCACCGGCGCCGACCTCGAGGTCGAGCCCGTGAACTGCGGTGACGGGCCCCGGATAGTCCTTCCGCAAACCCTGTACGGAGATCATCATGCGGTCATGAAAACAGAGTCACACCAAATTTGCAATGACACCAAAATTGACGTTGATACGATCGCGGGATGGGGACGTCGCTGCGTGAGCGCAAGAAAGCGCAGACCCGGTTGTTGATCGCCGACATCGCGATGGGCCTTTTCGCCGAGCGCGGTTTCGACGGCGTCACCGTCGCCGAGGTGGCACGGGCTGCCGACGTCTCGGTCAACACGGTCTTCAACTACTTCCCGACCAAAGAAGACCTGTTCTTCGACCGGCAGGCCGTGGTGGAAGACATGCTGGCCGCGATCGTCCGCGACCGCAGGCCGGGCGAGGGCGTTCTGGAGGCGATCCGACGGCACACCCTCGACGGGCTCGCCACCGACGACTGGTCGACCGGCCTGTGGGACGGCGCGACGGACTTCTTCCGGCTGGTCGAGAGCAGCCCGTCGCTCCGCGCGCGTGAGCGGGAGCTGGCCGGGCGCACCGAGGCCGCGCTGGCCCGGGCGATCGCGGCCGGGGCCGGGGCCACCGACGACGACCCGACCCCGCTCGTCGTCGCCGGGCTGATCGCCGGCGCCCGGAACGCCGTGCTGTCCGAGGCGCGTCGCCTCCTCCTCGACGACGAGCCGTTCGACCAGGTCAAGAGCTGGGCGGCCGGTGCCTACCGGCGCGCGTTCGAGCTGCTGGAGAACGGGGTGCCGGCCGGCTACGGCAGTCGGCGGTAGTCGGGGGTACCCACCGAGCGGTACGCGCCGGTGTCCGGGTCGGTGTACTGCTGCGGGTAGTAGTCCGGCGTGGGCCGGTGGACGAGCCGGCCGGTGTCGTCGAGCAGGCCGGGCATCCGGACCAGCGCGGTCGTGCCGGTCGCCACGTCGCTGGTCAGGCCGACGGTGCCGTGCTGCGCGGCGACGAGCGCGTGCACGATCGCCAGGCCGAGGCCGCTGCCGCCGGTGGCCCTGGTGCGCCCGGAATCCGCGCGCCAGAACCGCTCGAACGCGTGGTCGGCCTGCTCCGGGGACATGCCGGGCCCTTCGTCGGCCACCAGGAGCAGCACGGTGCTGCCGTCGGGGCGGGCGCCGAGCCGGATCGGACGCGGGCCGGGCGTGTGGATCGCCGCGTTACGGATCAGGTTGCCCAGCACCTGCAGCAGGGCCTCGCGGTCGCCGACCAGCATCAGCCCGGTGTTCGGGGTGTCGATGACGAACGGGCGGCTGGGGTGGGCGGCGCCCGCACGGTCGGCGGCCTCGTCCAGGAGTTCGTCGACCGGGACCGGCCCCAGCTCCGGGGCCGAGGAGCCCTGGTCGGTGCGGGCGAGCAACAGCAGGTCGTCGACGAGACGCGCCATCCGGTCGCCCTCGGTCTCGATCCGCCGCAGCGCGTCCTGGGTGGCGGCCGGGTCCTCGGCGCCGACGGTGCCCGCACGCAGCCGTTCCAGCTCGGCGTACCCGCGCAGCGAGGTGAGCGGTGTCCGGAGTTCGTGCGAGGCGTCGGCGAGGAAACGACGCATGCGGTCCTCGTTCTCGACGCGTTGCGCGTAGGCGACCTGGGCCTCGCTGAGCATCGTGTTCACCGCTTCGGTGAGCTGGCCGACCTCGGTGCGCGGGTCGCCCGGCGGCACCCGCCGCTCCAGCCCGCTGCCGTCCCGCTTGAGGTTCTCCGCGATCTCGTGGGCGGTGTTGCTCACGTGCGTCAACGGGTGCAGCCCGATCCGGACGCCGTACGCGCCGAGTCCCACCACGGCGAGCACGGCCGCCCCGCTCACCGCGAGTTCCACGAGCAGAAGCCGGGCCAGCGTGTTGTTGACGTCGCCGAGGGGCAGCGCGACGACGAGCGTCAGGCCGTTCGCGAGCGTCCGGGACTCCGCCCGCAGGTCCGTCCCGCCGGCCTCGGTCACGTTGTACGGCGTGCTGGTGTGCCCGATGAGCGTGTTGGCGTCGCTCTTGCTGAGAGCGAAGAAGATGTCGTCCAGGACGATGCTGGTGTCGGACGCGAGCCCCACCTTCACGACCGAGCCGTCGGGACGCAGGATGGTCTGCTGGCCACCCGGCCCGCCCGGACCCGGCCCCCCGTACAGCAGGTACTCCTTGTTCGGGGGGATCGAGATGTCACCGTCGGAGTCGGTCCACCGGTTGAAGTCCTGCTCGCGGCCGTTCGCCATGTCCTGGAGATTGCCGTCGACCCGGTGGTAGAGATACGCGCGCAGCGACAGCCAGGTGGCGGCGCCGCCCGCGGTGAGAGCGAAGATCGTGACCGCGACGACGACCGCCACCAGGCGGGTGCGGAGCGAGAGCCGCGTCATCATCGTCGGCTCATCGCGGCGCTTTCAGCACGTAGCCCGCGCCGCGCACGGTGTGGATCAGCCGTGGCTCGATGGTGTCGATCTTCTTGCGCAGGTACCCGATGTAGAGCTCGACGATGTTCGACTGACCGCCGAAGTCGTAGCGCCACACCCGCTCCAGGATCTGCGCCTTGCTCACCACGACCCGCTCGTTACGCATCAGGTACCGCAGCAGCTCGAACTCGGTCGCGGTCAGGTGCACCTCCTGGCCGGCCCGGTGCACCTCGCGGCTCTCCTCGTCCAGTTCTAGGTCGGCGACCTGGAGCGTGGCCGAGCGGGTCGGGTCGGGCACCGCCCGCCGCATCACCGCGTGCACCCGGGCGAGCAGCTCCTCCACCCGGAACGGCTTCACCACGTAGTCGTCCGCACCCGCGCGCAGGCCCGCGACGACGTCGCCGCTGGCGTCCCGCGCGGTCAGGAAGATCACCGGCACCTCGGCGCCGGCCTCGCGCAGACGCCGCAGCACTCCGACGCCGTCCATGCCGCCGGCGTCGCCCAACATGATGTCGAGGACGACCAGATCCGGCTCGTGTTCGGCCACCGCGGCGAGAGCGCCGGGAGCGGTGTCGGCCACCACCGTGGTGAAGCCGTCCAGCCGCAGCGCGGTCGACACCAGATGGGAGACGTTCTCCTCGTCGTCGACGACGAGGACCCGACGCTGTCCCGAACGGTCGCTCATGCTGTCCAGCCTGACACGCGAGGGGAGTTGTTCGTCGTCATGGCACCCACGATGATCAGGCCGGCTGAGGAGCTCCTGTGCCGGTCCTGTGCTTGAGCTGTGAGCGCTACTCGGCGCTGGAGCGGGCGGTTTCCAGCCGGGCGCGGGCGCCGTCGAGCCACTCCTGGCAGACGGTCGCGAGCTGCTCGCCGCGCTCCCAGAGCGCCAGCGCCTCCTCGAGCGTGGTGCCACCGGCTTCGAGCCGCTGCACGACCTCGACGAGCTGTGCGCGGGCGTCCTCGTAGCTCAGCCGTTCCGCCATGGCCGACAGCGTAGCGCCTCGATCGGAGGGACGGTTTTCCGAATTATGCCCATTAAGCCCGAATGCCAGTCCCGATGCCGGTCATCACTTCCGCGAAGGTCTGTGCCGCAGACGAGAAGGAGTCTTTCATGCGTACGCGTACACGAGTCCTCGCGAGCGGGCTGGCCGCGGTCGCGGTCTTCGGAGCCGTCCCCGCCGAGGCCGCGGAGGTGAGCCCGGGCCGGGTCGACCGGACCGAGGTGACGTTCGACCGGGCGGTGGTGCGGCAGTTGGACCGGCTGGGCGTCCGGGTCCGGGCGGTGGACGCCGAGCAGCGCGGCCGCGGTGACGATCTGCGGATCACGTTCCGGGTGGATCGGAACTCGCGTCCGGGGTTGCTCGAACACCGGGGTGGGGTGCGGTTCGACCGTCGCTGGCGGCCGGACGTGGAGATCTCACGCCCGACCGTGGATCTGCGCCGGGAGACCGTGAGCTTCGCGATCGGCCGTGACCGGGTGACGCTGCTCAGCGTCGACGACCGCAACCGGGGCCGCGACGGCGACCGTGACCGGGGCGGCGACCGTGACCGGGGCGGCGACCGTGACCGGGGCGGCGACCGTGACCGGGGCGGCGATCGCGACGGGAACCGGGAGGGGAACCGCGACGGTGACCGCCCGCAGGGTGGTCAGCAGCAGCGGCCCGCCGCCGGCGGGGGCGGTGCCGATCGGGACGAGGTCGCGCTGCGCCTCACCCGAGACGGCGAGCGCCTGCTCGACCGCGCCCTCGGCACCGACTGGTTCCGGACCGGCCAGGTCATCGCCACCGCGGAGTTCGAAGACCGCTGAGCCGGGAGCGGCCCCGGCTAGGCGTCGGGGCCGCTCACCACGGCCGGTAGCTCGCCGGCCGCCAACCGCACCCGGAGCGCGTCGCCGGGCGCGGCGTCGGCCGCGTCGCGGAGTACCGCGCCGTCCGCGCGCTGCACCACGGCGTAGCCCCGGTCGAGCGTCGCCTGCGGGGAGAGTGCCCGTACCCGGGCGCGAACCTGCGCCAACTCCCCGCCGGCGGCGTCCAGCCGGTGACCGAGCGTCCGCCGGGCCCGGTCCCGGAGCCCGTCCACCTCGGCCTCGCGCTGTTCGACGAGCACGGTCGGCCGGGCGAAGGCCGGCCGGGACCGCACCCCGTCGAGCCACTGCTGGCCGGCCTCCAGCCGGGAGAGCACGCCGCGGCGCAGGCGCTGCCGGGCGACGTCGATGCGCTGCCGTTCCTCGGAGAGGTCGGGAACCACACGTTTCGCCGCGTCCGTCGGCGTGGACGCTCGGACGTCGGCGACGTAGTCGACGAGCGGCGTGTCGGTCTCGTGCCCGATCGCGCTCACGACCGGGGTACGGCAGCCGAACACCGCCCGGCACAGCGTCTCGTCGCTGAACGGCAACAGGTCCTCCACCGACCCGCCGCCGCGGGCGAGCACGATGACGTCCACCTCGGGGTCGGCGTCGAGTTCGCGCAGCGCTTCGAGGATCTGCGTCACCGCCGACGTTCCCTGCACCGCGACCGGACGCACCGCGAAGCGCACGGCCGGCCAGCGGCGCCGCGCGTTCTCCAGGACGTCACGCTCGGCCGCGCTGGCCCGCCCGGTGATCAGGCCGACCGTCCCGGGCAGGAACGGCAGCCGCCGTTTGCGCTCCGCGGCGAATAGCCCCTCCGCCGCGAGCAGCTCCTTGAGCCGGGCCAGCCGCGCGAGCAGTTCACCGATACCGACGGCACGCAGTTCGGTCGCCCGCAGGGACAGCGACCCTCGCTGGAGGTAGTAGTCGGGCTTGGCGTGCACGAGCACCCGCGCCCCCTCCGACAGCGGCGGGCGCACGGCCTCGAAGACCGTCCGGGGACACGTCACCGGGATGCTGATGTCGGCTGCGGGGTCACGCAGGGTGAGGAAGACCGTGGGTGCTCCTGGTCGCCGGGAGACCTGGGCCACCTGGCCTTCGACCCAGACGTCGCCGAGCCGGGCGACCCACTGCCCGATCTTCATGCTCACCACGCGCACCGGCCACGGTGCCTCGGCCGAGCTCTTCTCGGACTTCGACGGCGCAGGAGCGATGTCGGTCACCCCCCGAGCCTACGTGCCCCCTGGGCCACCTGGCCGGGAGGACATCATCCGTTCGGTTAAGTGCGATTAGCCCGGAAAGGTAAAAGATCGCCATTTAGCGTCCGCGATTGACATAAAAGCGACTCAAGCTCCCCAAAAGCACTTTTTGTCTGATTAGCTCCGTTCTGCCGCAACATCACAGGGAGGCACTGATCATGACAACCACTATTCGTCGCACTGCGGTCATGCTGGCCGGTTTGACCCTCGCCACGGGCGCCGTTCTCGGCGCCGCGAACCCGGCGGCGGCGGAAGCCAGCAAGGCCGCTCCGTCGAACCAGGCGCAGCACCAGCAGGGCGCTCGCGGCCACGGTTGGGGCGGCTGGGACGACGACGACTGGGACTTCCGCGGCGTCTACAACAGCCGCTGGTCGTGCGAGCGCGCCGGTCGCTGGCAGACCCGCTGGGACCGGGACGACGACTACATCTGCGTGCGCAGCAACCAGTGGCGTCGGGGCTGGGACCGCAGCAACCGCTGGGGCAACTGGGGCAACGACTGGGACCGCTGGGGTCACCGGTACGGCGTCTGGGCGCTCTACGTCGAGGACTGATCTGATCTGAGCCCGGTCGGGTGGCGGCCCGATCGGCTCGGATCGGCGAGCCCCGGTCACCCCACGAGGGTGACCGGGGCTTCACCTGTCCCGGCCTGCCTACCATGGGGTCATGACTTCGACCGTCAAGCGCGTCCTGCTCGCCAAACCCCGGGGCTACTGCGCCGGCGTCGACCGGGCGGTCGTCACGGTGGAAAAGGCGCTCGACCTCTACGGTGCGCCCGTTTACGTCCGTAAGCAGATCGTGCACAACCGGCACGTCGTCGCCGAGCTGGAGAAGCGCGGCGCGATTTTTGTCGAAGAAACCGAAGAGGTGCCGGAAGGCGCGACGGTGATCTTCTCGGCGCACGGGGTGGCGCCGGTCGTGCACCAGGAAGCGGCGGCCCGCGGCTTGAAGTCGATCGACGCCACCTGCCCGCTGGTGACCAAGGTCCACCACGAGGCGCGTCGGTTCGCCGCCGCCGACTACGACATCCTGCTGATCGGCCACGAGGGTCACGAGGAGGTCATCGGAACCAGCGGCGAGGCCCCCGACCACGTCCACCTGGTCGACGGGCCGGACGACGTGGCCAATGTCACTGTGCGTGACGAGTCGAAGGTGGTCTGGCTGTCGCAGACGACGCTGAGCGTCGACGAGACGATGGCGACCGTCGACAGCCTGAAGATGCGGTTCCCCGGGCTGGAGTCGCCGCCGAGCGACGACATCTGCTACGCGACGTCCAACCGGCAGCAGGCCGTGAAGGACATCGCCGCGCAGTGCGAGCTCGTCCTGGTGGTCGGGTCGACGAACTCGTCGAACTCGGTGCGGCTGGTCGAGGTGGCCAAGCAGGCCGGCGCGAACGACGCCCGGCTCGTCGACTTCGCCCACCAGATCGACGAGGCCTGGCTCGACGGTGTCACGACGGTCGGCCTCACGTCCGGCGCCTCGGTACCGGAGGAGCTCGTCGAGCAGGTGCTGGCCTGGCTGGCCGAGCGCGGCTACGGCGAGGTCGACGAGGTGCTGTCGGCGCAGGAGCGGCTGGCGTTCTCCCTCCCGCAGGAACTCCGCCGCGATCTGAAAGCCGCCGGGCTGCCGACGTCGTGAGGGTCTGTCGGGAACCTATCGGCGCGCCTAGTCTCGAATAATTCCGTTTTGCGCGGATCCTGTCCGCATGTCGCTAAGTTCGTTCCTTGCTGACCGCTCGGTGGGCCAGAAGCTCTCCGCGTTGGGTCTGCTCGCGGTCGTCGGTGCGGTCGGCGTCGGGGTGGCCGGTGTGCACGGCCTGTCCGAGGCGCACGACTCGGCCGAGCGGGTGCTGGCGGCGAACGTGCTGACCAGGGCCACGCTCCAGGCGGACATGGACCACGACGCGATCCGCGGCGACGTGCTGCTCGCGCTCGTCGACCCCCAGGCGAACCTCTCCGAGGTCCGGGGCGAGTTCGCCGACCACTCGGCCGAGCTGAAAAAGCTGGTCGAGCAGGTCCGCGACGCCGGGGTCTCGCCCGCGGTCACGGCAGCGGCCGAGAGCTCGCTCGCGGCCATCGACACCTACGTCGCCCGGGCCCGTGCCCTGATCGACGCCGCGGCGACCGACCCGGTGGCGGCCCGGACCCAGCTGCCGACGTTCAACCAGGCGTTCACCGCGGTCGAGGAGGCCCTGCCGGTCGTCGCCGACGGCGTCGAAGCGCAGGCCGACCGGGACGCCGCCCAGGTGGACGCCGCCCGCAGCGACGCGCTGCTCGCGATCGTGCTGACGAACGTGCTGCTCGGGTTCGTGGTGCTGGCGGTGGCGGCTGCCCTGATCCGGTCGATGGTCACGCGGCTCGGCTCGCTCGAGCACGTCGTCGTCGGGATGGCCGGCGGCGACCTGTCCCGGCGGTCGGGCCTGACCGGACGTGACGAACTCGGCCGGCTCGGCACCGAGTTCGACCGGGCGATGGACAGCCTGAACGGCATGGTCGCCGCGATCGGCGCCTCGGCCCAGCGGCTGTCGGCGTCCTCCTCCGACCTGGCCACCGTCGGTGAGCAGATCAGCGGGAGCGCGTCCGGGGCCGCGTCGACCGCCGGTTCGGTCGCGCACCGGGCCGAAGAGGTGTCCACGCACGTCCAGGCGGTGTCGGCCGGCTCGGAGCAGATGGGTGCCTCGATCTCGGAGATCGCCCAGAACGCGGCCAGGGCCGCCGACGTGGCGTCCTCGGCGGTGCGCAACGCGTCCGACGCCCGCGACACGGTCGAGCGCCTCGGCACGTCGTCCGCCCAGGTCGGCGAGGTCGTCCGGGTGATCACCTCGATCGCCGAGCAGACCAACCTGCTGGCGCTGAACGCCACGATCGAGGCCGCCAGGGCCGGTGACCTCGGCAAGGGCTTCGCGGTCGTGGCCGGTGAGGTCAAGGACCTGGCTCAGGAGACCGCGCGGGCCACCGACGACATCGCACAACGCGTCGCGGCGATCCAGGCCGACACCGAGGGGGCCGTCGCCGCGATCGCCGCGATCGCCGACGTCATCCATCAGATCAACGAGTTCCAGACGACGATCGCGGCCGCGGTCGAGGAGCAGAGCGCGACCGTGACCGAGATGAACCGCAGCGTCACCGAGGCCGCGAGCGGGACGATGAGCATCGCCTCGACGATCCGCGGCGTCGCCGACACGGCCGAGTCGATAAGCAACCAGGCGGCGGGTTCCCGCTCGTCGGCCGGAGAGCTGGCCGGCATGGCGGCCGATCTGCAGGGGCTGATCTCCGGGTTCCGGCGGTAGCCGGGAAGGTCACCCCGGCGGCACCAGCTCCGGGGCCTGCAGCGCCCGCGGCACGGCGTCCACCTGTCGTGGCGGCGCGATGTCGCTCGTCGCCACCTGCAGGTCGGTGAACCGCCGGGCGGTCACCAGCACGCGCGCCTCCAGCGAACCGACCGCGTCGTTGTAGCGCGCGACCGCCGCGCCCAGCGCGGTACCGAGCTTGTCGACGTGACCCCCCATCGTGGACAGCCGCTGGTAGAGATCGCGCCCCAGCGCGTGCACCGCCGCCGCGTTCTCGGCCAGCGCCTCCTGCCGCCACGTGTACGCGATCGTGCGCAGCAGCGCGACGAGCGTCGACGGCGTCGCGACGACGATGTTGCGGCTGAACGCGTGCTCGAGCAGGTTCGGCTCCCGCTGCAGCGCGGCGTCCAGGAACGTGTCGGCCGGTACGAACAGCACGACGAACTCGGGCGTCGGCTCGAACCGCTGCCAGTAGGACTTCGCCGAGAGCTGCTCGACGTGCATGCGCAGGTGCCGGGCGTGCGCCTCCATCCGGGAGTTGCGCGCCTGCTCGTCGCGAGCCTCCATCGCCTCCAGGTAGGCGGCGAACGGCACTTTCGCGTCCACGACGACGTTCTTCCCGCCGGCGAGCGTCACCACGAGGTCGGGCCGCAGGATGCCGTCCTCGGTGTTGGAGACCGCCTGCTCGACGAAGTCGCAGTGCTCGACCATGCCGGCCACCTCGACGATCCGGCGCAGCTGGTGCTCGCCCCAGCGTCCGCGGACCTGGGGCGCCTTCAGCGCCGACACCAGCTGCCCGGTCTCGACCCGGAGCTTCTCGCCGGTCTGCTGCATCGCGTTGACCTGCTCACGCAGCGCCGCGTGCGCGACGGCCCGGTCCTTCTCCAGCTCGACGACGGTGTGCTCGACGTTCGCGATGCTCTCCCGGATCGGACCGACGAGCTGGGAGAACGCGGTGTTGTTGCGCTCGATCGCCTCCGTGGTCACCGACCGCAGCGCGTGCTCCAGCCGGTCCTCGTTGGCCTTCGACGCCTCGATCGTCGCGCGGAGCCCGGCGGTGTCGGCCGCGTTCCGGGCCAGGGCGGCGAACCAGCCCGCGGCGACCCCGGCGGAAAGACAGACCAGCGCGACGACGATCAGTCCGATGAGGGTGGAGGTGGACATGAGCGAATCGTGACCCATCGGCTCGGCGGTGCCACGTCGGCACGCCCTCGCCGCGCACAGTTTCTCGGTCAAACGTCCGATAAATGCCGTTAAGAAGTCTTCGTCCGTCAGAGCTTGACGGGGGCACCACGCCGCAGGCGTGTCGGGGGACACCCAACGGCGGGTCGGACATCGGGCGCGGGGGAGGCGTCGTGATCGAGCGAGTTCTTGACGAAACGTTGGCGGACGTGATCCGACAACGACTAGGTGAATGCAGCCCGGCGGAACGGAAGGTCGCCCGGGTGCTGCTGGCCGACTATCCGGCCGCGGGGTTCGAGACCGTCGCGCGGCTGGCGCTGCGGGCCGGGGTCAGTGGTCCGACCGTGGTCCGGTTCGCGACCCGGCTGGGGTTCCAGGGGTTCCCGGACTTCCAGCGCGGCCTGCGTACCGAGACCACCGCGGTCGGTCAGTCGCCGACCGCCCGGGACGCGGCGCTGCTCGCGTCGGTGGACGACGCGACTCAGGCGATGGTCCGCACGGTGGCCGGGCTTCCGCCCTACGACGTGCGGGAGGCGGTCGAGCTGCTCGCCGACCGCAGGCGGCAGATCTACGTCGTCGGCGGGTCGTTGCTCGCCGGGTACCTGCACCAGCTGCTGGCCACCGTGCGCCCCGGCGTGCACGTGGTCGGCGCACCGCCGGTGGCGACGATCGCCGACCTCACGTCGCGCGACGTGCTCGTGGTGTTCGACCTGCCACCGTACGAACCGGTGGTGACCGCGCTGGCCCGGTACGCCGCGAAACAGCACGCGAAGGTCGTGCTGTTCACCGCGGCCGGGTTGTCGCCGGCCGCGGCGCACGCCGAGGTGGTGCTGCCCAGCGAGGCTTCGCCCCGGGCGCTGACCCCGGCGGTCGCGCTGGTCGAGGCGATCGCCGGACGCGTGCTGGAACGGCTGGGTCTGGAGGGCGCCCACCGGATGGAGCAGGCCGAGGCCCTGGCCGGTGACTTAACGACCGGATAGCTCACGAAGCGCCGCGTACCGGCCGCCGGCCGCCAGCAGCTCGGCCGGCGGTCCGTCCTCGACGATCCGGCCGGCGTCCAGCACGAGCACCCGGTCGGCGATCTCCACCGTCGAGAGGCGGTGGGCGATGATCACCGCCGTGCGGTCGGCGAGCAGCGTCCGGAGCGCGCGCTGCACGGCCCGCTCGCTCGGGATGTCCAGCGACGAGGTCGCCTCGTCCAGGATCAGGACGTCCGGGTCGGCCAGCACCGCGCGGGAGAACGCGATCAGCTGCCGCTGCCCGGCGGAGAGCCGCGATCCCCGCTGCCCGACGGGGGTCGCGAACCCGAGCGGCAGCTCGCGGATCATCCGGTCCGCCCCGACCTGTTCGCTCGCGGCCTCGATCTGCTCCGGGCTCGCGTCGGGGCGTCCGAACCGGATGTTGTCCGCGACCGTTCCGCCGAACAGGAAATTCTCCTGGGTCACGGTCACGATGGCCGCGCGCAGCGCGTCCTCGTCCACGTCGGTCAAGTCGACGCCGTCCAGGCGCACGCTTCCGATCGGCGGGTCGTAGAACCGGCCGATCAGGCGGGCGATCGTCGTCTTGCCCGCCCCGGTCGCGCCGAGCAGGGCCACGGTCTGCCCCGCCGGGATCGTCAGGTCGAGCTCGGGCAGGATCGTGCGTCCCTCGCGGTAGCCGAACGTGACGTGCTCGAGCGCGATCGAGCGACCCCGCCCGGCCCGGACCGGCAGCGGCACCGGCTCGGCCGGAGGCGCGACGTCGGGCTCCTCCTCCAGCACGCCGGAGATCTTCTCCAGCGCCGCGGTCGCCGCCTGCAGGCTGTTGTAGAACATCGACAGCTGCATCATCGGGTCGAAGAACCGGCGGACGTACAGCAGGATCGCCGTGAGCACCCCCACCTGGAGCTGCCCGTGCACGGCCAGCCAGCCCCCGGCGGCCAGGATCACCGCGGTCGCGCCGGTCGACACCCCGAACACGCCCGGCGCGAACACCGCCATCAGCCGGAGCACCTTCGCGTCGGCCGCGGCCAGGTCGCCGGCGAGCCGGCCGAACAGCACGTTGTTCCGCGGCTCGCGGCGGAACGCCTGCACCGCGCGGATGCCGCCGAGCGTCTCGACGATGTGGACGATCACCGACGCGACGGCCTCGCGGGTCCGCCGGTACGCGGGCCCCGACTCCGCGCGGAACCACCGGATGATCAACCACAGGAACGGGAACGCGAGCAGCGCCAGCAGCCCCATCCGCCAGTCCAGCACGAGCAGGATGACGCCGATCACCAGCACGTTCAGGGTCTGGATGACCAGGTCGTCGAGGCTGCCGTCGAGCATGTCGGCGAGCGAGTCCACGTCCGAGGTCAGGCGGGAGATCACCCGGCCGGAGGTGTAGCGCTCGTGGAAGGCGGGGGAGAGGCGCTGGAGGTGCGCGAACGCGCGTCGCCGCAGGTCGAAGAGGATGCCGTTGGTGATGCGGGCGCTGTAGCGGAGATACACGTGCCGGGTCACCGACTCGACGACGGTGGCGGCGACGAGCGCGGCCGCCACCGTGAGGACGACGCTGCTCTCGCCGTGGTCGATCAGCGGCGGGAGACCCGCGTCGATGCCGACGCTGATCAGGTACGGGCCGGCCAGGCCGCTGACGTTCTGGACGACCAGCAGCAGCGACGCGACGCCGATCGGCTTGCGGTACGGGCGGATCAGGCTTCTCAGCAGGGCCCGGCTCCGGCGGCGCAGCCGGAGGCCGGCGTCGTCCGGGACGTCGTCGACCTGCTCGGCGGCTACGCCGTGCCAGTCGGTGGTCATCGCGGTACTTCCTGTGGGGTCGCGTCGAGCACGTCCCGGTAGGCGGGGACGGTGGCCAGCAGTTCCTCGTGGGTGCCGACGGCCGCGATCGTGCCGCCGGCCAGCAGCGCGACCCGGTCGGCGAGCACGACGGTGGACGGGCGGTGCACGACCAGGAGCGCGGTGGTGCCTTTCAGGACCGTGCGCAACGCCCTCTCCACGAGCGCTTCGGTCTCGACGTCGAGGGCCGAGAGCGGGTCGTCGAGCACGAGCACGCGGGGCCGGCCCACGACCGCCCGGGCGAGCGCCAGCCGCTGCCGCTGCCCACCGGAGAGCGAGAGTCCTTTCTCGCCGATCCGGGTGTCGAGGCCCCACGGCAGGTCGTAGGCGAACTCGGCCTGCGCGATGCGCAGCGCGGCCGCCACTTCCTCGTCGGTCGCGTCCGGGCGGCCGAGCGTGATGTTCTCGCGCACGCTCGCCGAGAACAGCGTCGGGTCCTCGAACGCGGCGCTGACGTGCGTGCGCAGCGTCTCCAGCGGCAGGTCGCGGATGTCGACGCCGTCGAGCGTGATGCGGCCGCCGGACACGTCGTGGAGCCGGTCGACGAGCAGCGTCAACGTCGTCTTCCCGGACCCGGACACGCCGGCCAGCGCGAGCGTCTCGCCAGGGAGTATCTCCAGGTCGACGTGCCGGAGGACGGGGTCCTTCTCGGTCGGGTACCGGAACGTGACGTCCTCGAACCGGAGGTGGCCCCGTGCTTCGATGCTCCGTGTCTGGGCCCGGTCGACGATCTCGGGCTCCGCGTCCAGGATCTCGTAGACGCGCTGCGCCGCGGTCGCCGCCTGCTGGGCCTCGCCGAGCAGCCAGCCGAGCGAGTCCAGCGGCCAGATCGCGAACGTCAGCAGGCCGACGAACGCCACCAGCTCCCCGACGGTCATGGCTCCGTTCGCCACCGCGTAGGCACCGCCGAGCAGCGTCACGCCGAGCAGGACCCCGGGCACGGCCTCGATCGCCGGCCAGTAGCGGGCGATCACCATGCCCTGCGCGAGCCCGGTGCGTTTCACCTGCTCGGCGGCCTCGGCGAACTTCCCGTTCAGGTACCGGTGCCGGCCGAACGCGCGGATCGTGCGGAACCCGAGCACCGACTCCTCCACCAGGCTGGTCAGGTCGCCCACCTGGTCCTGCAGCCGCCGGGACAGCGGGATGTAGCTCCGGCTCAGCCCGTACGTCAGCACCATCACCGGAAGCACACCGGCGGTGACCAGCAGCCCCAGCGGCCAGTAGATCGAGACCAGCACGATCGAGACACCGAGGTAGGTGACGGTCTGCAGCACGATGAAGACCGACCCGAACGCCAGGAAACTCCCGACGGCCCGCAGGTCGGACGTGGCCCGGGAGAGCAACTGCCCGCTCTGCCACCGCTCGTGGAAACTCAGCGGGAGCCGCTGGAGGCGCGCGTAGAGATCGGTACGCAACGCGGTCTCGATCCCCACCGAGCCGGTCGCGTGCGCCCGCCGTCCGATGTAGTCACACACCTGGACGAGCAGCGCGGCGACGATCGCCAGCCCGGCGAGCACCAGAAGCCCGTCGGTGGTGCGGTGCCGGACCGGACCGTCGATCAGCCGCTGGGTGAGCAGCGGACCGACGATCTGCAGGGCCTGAGCGGCGGCGGAGGAGAAGAGCAGGACGAGGAGCCGAGGCGCGTGCGGACGCGCGTAGGTACGCAGACGCAGCAACGTCCGCAGCGGCCCCGGCGCGGCCTGTTCCCCCATGGTCAACGACGATAAGTCGCCCTGCGGTCGCAGCCCGCATGATTTTTCGTCGTCTCGTCGGCAGCCCGCCGCGCAGAGCGTGCCTACATCTTGAAGGCAGTGGCTTTGTGGTAGGGGAACAGAATGCCCGCTTCCGGTGCGCCTTGACCGCGCCGAAGTTACTAGTCCTGAACAAGTGGCGTCTTTGGCGGCGCAACGCAGCGGGATGCCGAGATCGCGCGATCAAGTGAACGCACTGCTCGCGGCACGTCTGGATTCGTCAGGTAAAAGCTTTTGCCGAAAACTCGACGAGTACTACCTGCGCCACCTCTACGTCGGCGTTCTGCTGGCGAAGAGAGCGCCCGTCGTAGCGGTGACCGAACGCCGCAGGCACGAGAACGCGAACCTCTCGCTGTCGACGTACGGCCACCTCAGCCCCGAGGATCGGACCCGCCGCGCGGCCGACGAAGCGTGGGGTAGCGCCCTAGTGCAAACGCGAGCCAGCCTGACCAGCAAGACCTCAGACGTTGAACCTGAACTCCACCACGTCGCCGTCCTGCATCACGTAGTCCTTGCCCTCCATGCGTACCCGCCCGCGGCTCCGGGCCTCCTGCATCGAGCCGGCCGCCGTCAGGTCCTCGAACGAGACGACCTCGGCCTTGATGAAGCCCCGCTGGAAGTCCGAGTGGATCACCCCGGCCGCCTCGGGAGCGGTCGCGCCGGTCGGGATCGTCCAGGCGCGGGCTTCCTTCGGACCGGCCGTGAGGTAGGTCTGCAGGCCGAGCGTGCGGAAACCGACCCGGATCAGCTGGTTCAGGCCCGGCTCGTCCTGGCCGACGGACTCCAGCAGCTCGCGCGCCTCGTCCTCGGGCAGGTCGATGAGCTCGGACTCGATCTTCGCGTCCAGGAACACGGCCTCGGCCGGCGCCACGAGAGCCCGCAGCTCGTCCAGGAACGCCGCGTTGCCCAGCTCGTCCTCGTCGACGTTGAAGACGTAGAGGAACGGCTTGACGGTCAGCAGGCTGAGTTCGCGGAGGGGTTCGATGTCGACCCCCGCCGCGTACAGGGTGGTGCCACCGTCCAGCACGGCGGACGCCGCCCGCGCGGCCTCCAGGACCGGAACCCGGTCCTTCTTCATCCGGGCTTCCTTCTCCAGCCGCGGAATCGCCTTCTCCAGCGTCTGCAGGTCGGCGAGGATCAACTCGGTGTTGATCGTCTCCATGTCGTCGGCCGGGCTGACCTTGCCGTCCACGTGGACGACGTTCGGGTCGCTGAACGCGCGGATGACCTGGCAGATCGCGCTGGCCTCGCGGATGTTCGCGAGGAAGGCGTTACCGCGGCCCTGGCCGGTGGACGCGCCCCGCACCAGGCCCGCGATGTCGACGAAGCTCACCGCGGCCGGGACGATCTTCTGCGAGTCGAAGATCGTGGCGAGCGCGTTCAACCGCTCGTCGGGCACGCCCACCACCCCGACGTTGGGTTCGATCGTCGCGAACGGGTAGTTCGCGGCGAGAACGTCGTTCTTGGTCAGGGCGTTGAAGAGGGTCGACTTGCCGACGTTCGGCAGACCGACGATACCCAGCGTAAGGCTCACGCCGACCAAGGTTACGCGTCGGCGTACGGCCGGACCTCCCGGGCGTCGTGCAGCGCCTGACCCCACCACACCAACTGGTCCAGCAGAGCCTTCGCGGCGGCGGACGGAACGTCGGCGTCCACCAGCACACCGTCCGCCCCGAAACGCTCCCAGTGCCGGTCGAAACTGACCGACTCGCGCACCGTGGCCGCGTGCAACTCGGCGAACACGAGCCGCAGCTGCTCGATCGCGCGCAGACCACCGCCGTGCCCGCCGTAGGAGACGAACCCGATCGGTTTGGCCTGCCACTCGGTGAAGTGCCAGTCGATCAGATGCTTCAGCGACGCCGGGAAGCTGTGGTTGTACTCCGGCGTGACGACGACGAACGCGTCCGCCGCCGCGAGCCGCGCCGCCAGCGCCTGCAACGAGGCCGGCCGGGTCGACACGTCGGTCAACACGGTGATGTCCGGCGGCAACGCCCGGGGTAGCTCGACGTCCGCCACGTCCAGCACGTCGACGTCGAAGTGGCCGTGTTCCTGTGCTCGCGCGCGGAACCACTCGGCGACCCGCAGGCCGAAACGGCCTTCCCGCACGCTTCCCACGATGATGACGAGTTTCATGGCCCTCACCCTGGGCGAAGTCGCGGGCCGCAGAAACACCGCGCGAAGGCTAGCCCTCGCAGGGCGACGATAAGGACGGGTACCGCTACTAGCCTCGAACCATGAGCGAGCTCGGCGATTTCCTGCGATCCCGGCGCGAGGGGTTGCCGCCCGAGAAGGCCGGACTTCCGCGGGGATCCCGCCGGCGCACTCCCGGGCTCCGTCGCGGTGAACTCGCCACGCTCGCCGGGGTGAGCGTCGAGTACCTCGCCCGCCTCGAACAGGGCCGGGACCGTCACCCGTCGGCGCAGGTCATCGGTGCGCTCGCGGACGCGCTACAGCTCTCGGACGCCGACCGGCTGCACCTGCGCAGCATCGCGAAGGCCCAGGACGGCGTGGCGTGCCTGATCGTCGAACCACCGGCCACCGAGGTCAGCCGGGCGGTAAGGATGGTGCTCGACCGGCTCGAGCCCTCGCCTGCGGTGGTGCTCAACCGGATCAGCGACGTCCTCGCGTTCACCGAGGGGTTCCGGTTGCTCGCCGAGCCGATCGGCCTGCTGGAGACCGGCAACCTGGCCCGCTACGTCTTCACCGATCCGCGGGCGCGCGACGTCTACCCGGAGTGGGACGCGGTCGCGGACCTGCGCGGCGCCGACCTGCCGCACGCCTCAGACCCATACGTGACCGACGATCTCGCCCGGAGCTCCGCCGCGCCGCCGACCGGCGAGCGGCGGGAGGTCCTGCGCCACCCGGACGTCGGCGAGCTGCGGCTGCGCCCCGAGACGATGGTCTTCCCGGACGCCGGCGACCTGCGCCTGGTGCTCTACCTGCCACACGACGACGACACCTCCGAACGATTGGACCGCCTGGTCAGGACCGGTCCGCGGGTGGTGGGAACGGTGCGCCTGGACACCTCGGCGAGCGGGGTCAGCGACGCCGCGCCGCGCGCCCTCGTCCCGACCCGCAGCCGGATCGCCAGCCAGCGCACGACCAGGCCGTAAGCCACCACGAAGACGACGTTCGCCGCGGTCTCCTGACCGAAAGTCACCACGGTGCTGACGACGTGGAACGCGATCGCGGCCTCGAGGCCACCGGTCCGCACCGTCAGCCACCCGGCCACGACGCCGATCACCGCGTACGTCCACGAGCCGTGGACCAGCGCGAACAGCACCGCCTGCAGGCCCACCGCGGGCCACGGCGACGTCAGGTGCGCCCCGATCGACTGCAGGAGCCAGCCGCGGAACAGGTACTCCTCGGCCGCGGCCTGCACCGGCACCAGCGCGACGGCGACCATCACCATCGGCACGAACGTGGTCCATCCCGGCCACGTGAACGAGTACACGGCCGCCGGCACGGCCACCAGCGCGCAGATGCCGAGCCAGCGCATCCGCAGCTGCCCCTGGACCGACGAGAGCGTCCCCGGTCTCCGCTCCTGCGCCCACCGAACCGCGAGGAACGTGAGCGGGAGCAGCAGGGCGGCGGGGGCGAGATCGAGCGCGTAGCGAGCGGCCGGGTTCACGTCCGGGGTTCTCAGGCCGAGCACCACGAGCGTATAGACGGCTGCTACCAGCGCGAACGCGACGAGCGTCGGCCGCAGGCGGTTAGCGGTCGCCGCGGCGAGGCGGTGGTAGGGGATCAAGGGCGTGGCATAGATCAGCATGACTTCAGCGTCGGGCCGGCTCTGGTCCATCTCGTCGGCTGCGAGCAGGAAAACGGCCTCTACCGAGAGATAGAGCCCTTAGGGTTCGAGTCGATGAGAAACTGGACGCTGCCGGTCGCGCTGGGCGTGCTGCAGTTGTTCTATTGGCCGCGCCACCTGATCCCACACCCCGACGAGTACGTCGGCGTGCTGGCGGTCGTCGTCGTCACGGTGGCGCTGGGCTGGCGTCGGCGGCGCCCGCTGATCGCGTTCGCCGGGGTGATCGCCGGACTCACCGCCGGGCAGCTGACCACACCGGCGGAGTCGCTCCCCGTGGTGCAGATCTTCGACATGATCGCGCTGTACTCGGTGGTCGTCCGCGAGGCCAGGCGCGTCTGGGTGATCACGCTCGGCCTCCTCTGCGTCTGGCAGGCGGCGATCGCGACAGCGGTCTGGGACAGCGCCCGCCCGGTACGTGGCCGAGACCGGGTTGATGGTGCTGAGCTACCTGCTGGTGGCGGGCGGCGGCGTGGCGCGCCACCAGTGGCTGGCCGGGCGGCGGGCGGCGGCCGACGCGTTGCAGCAGGCGCAGGTCGCGCACCTGGAGGCGGGTGCGGGTGAGCGGCGTCGGCTCTCCGAGGAGCTGCACGACGTCAGCGCCCACCACCTCACCTCGATCGTCGTCACGATGAACGCCGCGAGCCGGGTGAAAGCGCTGGAGGCCGAGAGCCTCCGGATGGCCGGCGAGACCGGTCGCGCCGCCCAGGAGGAACTGCGCCGCCTCCTGGCCGACGGCGACGCTCCGGCCGAGGCGCCGCTGCGCGAGCGGCTGGCCGAACTCGCCGACGCGTTCACCCGGCTCGGCCAGCACGTCACGGTCGAACTGTCGGCGCTGGACTCCCTGACCGCGCCGGTCGCCGAGCTCGTGCACGCGATCGTGCGGGAAGCGCTGACGAACACCGTGCGGTACGCACCCGGCGCCACGGTCCGCGTCCGTCTCCTGCTCGACGTCGGGCGGCTGCACGTCGTGGTCGAGAACGACGCCGGCGCGGGCCCCGGCGAGCGGCTCGGCTCCGGACGCGGCCTCGGTGGCCTGCGACGACGGGCGCACCTGCTCGGCGGAGTCCTGACCGCCGGCCCGATCGAAGGGGGCGGCTGGCGCGTGGTGGCAACCGTGTCGACCACGGCCAAGGTCCGGAGTCGCTGGGTGCCCGAACTGATCGACGTCACCACGACGGCGCTGCTGCTCGCGATGCCGCTGGGCCTGGCGCTCATCCCGGACGAGTCGGCGCCGCTGGACGGCCGTACCTGGCTGTTGCTGGCGGCCGTGACGCCCCTGCACACGCTGCCGCTGCTGTACCGGCGCCGGACCCCGTGGGCCGCGTGGGCGGCGGTGTTCGCGACGGTCGCGCTGTGGCCGATCTGGATGTTCAACGCCGGCGGGGCCGCCGCCCAGGGACGGCTCGACCTGATCATGTTCGCCGTCGGCACGGAGTTCGTCGCGGTCTACGCGGTGGGTGCGCACGCCCGGCACAAGTGGGCGAGCCTTCTGGTGGCGCCGGCCACCGGCGCGATCACCGGGCTGCTGGCCACGATCGGCGTGGCGGTGTACGAGAGCGAAGAGCTGAAGTCCGCGCTCGGATACCTCGTGATCTTCGTGTCCATCGCGGCCGCGATCACCGCCGTCGCCGCGGTGCCCTGGGCCGTCGGGTTCGCGGTGCGATTGCGGCGTGACCGGATCGTCGGCCGGGAGGACGGCGCCGTCACGGCCGCGGTGTCGGCGGCCGAGCGGGAAGCGCGGGCGGAGCGCTCCCGGCTCGTCGGCGGCCTGCGCGAGCAGGTGCTGCGGCAGACCGACCGGGTCGTTCTCGCAGCCGACCGGGGTGATCCGGACGAGGTGCTGGCCGCTGCGCGGGCCGCGCTGGCGGCCATGCGCGAGCTGCTCACCGCGCTCGATCCGGCACCAGCGCGGGTTCTGGTGTGATCCGCGCGGGCTCGGGAGGCGTCGACTCGGGACGCGTCGACTCGACCCGCATCCGCTTCGCCAGCCAGTGCACCGCGACCGCGTAACCGACGAACACCACGCTGTCGACTACGGCCAGCTGCCAGCCGGAGTCCGCCGCGGTCTCGTCGATCGTCAGCCCGCCGACCGCGCTGACCGCGATCCCGAACGCCAGGACGTTGTTCACGGCGTGGGCCGCGATGCCGGCCTCCAGCCCGCCGGTCCGGATCGCCAGCCACCCCGCGACCCCGCCGAACACCATCAGATCGACGAAGCCCCAGCCCGTTCCGATGCCGTGCAGCAGCGTGAACACGAGCGCCTGGACGCCGATCGCGATCCAGCGCAGCCCGACGAACGCGGCGACCGACTGCAGGATCCAGCCGCGGCACAGGTACTCCTCGGCGGCCGCCTGCACCGGCACCAGCGCGAGCACGACGAGCAGCGCCGGGGCGAACGTGGCCCAGCCGGCGAACCGGTACTCCTCGCCACCGTCCGGGCCGACCACCGCCAGCAGCGCCAGCGACAGCACCGACGTCCCGATGGCGAGCAGGCCGCAGAGCAGCATCCACCGCCAGCGCAACCGCCCCAGCACCGACGAGAGCGTGCCGGGGCGGCGCCCCTGGGTCACCCGGGCGACGAGCAGGACGATCGGCAGCATCACGGCCACCGCACCGATGCCCAGCGCGAACTCGGCCAGCGGCCCGACGTCGGAGCCGACGCCGGGGATCAGGAGCACCAACGCTCCGGCGGCGACGACCACCAGGTAGGCGATCGGCGCCAGCACGAAGCCGAGCAGGGTCTTCCACCAGCGGTTCGTCGGTGTCCGGGCGAGCCGGTGGTAGGGGGTCATGGTTCCAGGGTCGGCACGGCGGGAGCCGGGCGCATCGGCTGTGCGCAGGATCCCCGTCTCTACCGAGCGATAGAGACCTGACAGATCTTGTCGGACCGACCCCCTAAGGTCGATGCCGATGAAGACGGTGATCCTGCCCCTGGTGCTCGCCGCCACCCAGCTGGTGTGGTGGCCGGGCGGCTGGGTGCCCGGTGCGCCCGAGCACGGCGATCCGCTGTCGGCCGGCATCACCGTGCTCGCGACGCTCCTCGGCGCGGCCGCCCTGTGCCTGCGGCGCACCCGGCCGGTGGCCTCGCTGGTGGGGGCGGCCGCCGCGATCACGGTCGCGGTCCTGGCCAGCCCGTACGACGGTGTGCTGACGTTGGCGCTGGCCGATCTCGTCGCGCTGTACTCGGTGGCTGCCTGGCGGCCGCGGCACACCTGGGTGATCGCGCTGGTGTCGCTGGTGGTGTGGCAGGCCGCCGTCGGCGCACTCGAGTTCGGCGTCACCAGCGAGGGCATCGCCGAGTACGGGTTCATGGTGGTCGCGTACGTGGTCGTCGCGGGCGGCGGGGTCGCGCGCCAGCAGTGGAGGGCCGGTCGGCAGGCCGCCGCCGACGCACTGCGCCAGGCCCGCACCGCCCACCGCGAGGCCGGCTCGGGCGAACGTCAGCGCCTCTCGGCCGAGCTGCACGACGTCAGCGCGCACCATCTGACATCGATCGTCGTCTCGGTGAACGCGGCCGTCCGGTTGCGCCGCAGCCGTCCGGAGCTGCTCGCCGAGAGCCTCACCGCGGCCGCCACCACCGGCCGGAAGGCCCTCGCCGAGCTGCGCGCGCTGCTCGGCGGCTCCGGCCCCGCCCCCACCGGCCCGCACCTCTCCGATCGCCTGGCCGAGCTGAGCGACGCGTTCACCCGCCTCGGGCAGCACGTCACGCTCGAGGCACCCGACCCGGGGCCGCTCCCGCTGCCGGTCACCGAGGCCGCCCACGCGGTCGTCCGCGAGGCGCTCACGAACACCCTGCGCTACGCACCCGGTGGCACGGTCCGCGTCCGGCTCGCCCTCACCACCAACCCCGCGTCCGACGTCGGGCAGCTGGCCGTCGTCGTCGACAACGACCTCGTCGCCGGCGGCAACGTGGTGCGCCTCGGCTCGGGGCGCGGCCTCGCCGGCCTGCGGCGGCGGGTCACCGCGCTCGGCGGCACCCTCACCGCGGGCCCGGCCGGCGACGACGGCTGGCAGGTGAGCGCCACCGTCCCGGCCACCGCACCGGCGAGGAACCGCTCCGAGCGTTGGTGGGCCGCGCACCGCACACCGCTCATCGACGTCGGCATCGTCGCGGTGCTGCTCGCGTTCTCGATCGCCGGTCTCTACATCCCCGACGAGGACAACTGGACGGTCCATCCGGTCCCGCTCGGCATCTGGCCGCTGTTCCTGCTGATCGCGCACGGCGCACCGCTGCTGGTCCGGAGCCGCGCGCCCTGGGTGGCCTGGGCCGGCGTGTTCGCCACCGCCGGGCTGTGGCCGCTCTGGCTCACCCCCGACGGGATGACCGACGACCTCGCGTCCGCGCTGATCTTCGCGATCGGCGCCGAGGCGGTGGCCGTCTACACGGTCGGTGCCCACGCTCGCCACCAGGGGCTGAGCCTGGCCGTGCTGCCGGCCTCGGCCGCCGTGCTCGGGGCGATGTCCATCGCCGTGCGGGTGAAGGACGCCGCCGACGCCGGCCGAGCGATCGACCCGGCGCCCACGGTGTTCCTCGGCCTGCTGACGGGGGCGGCGGTGACGGCTCTGCTCGTTCTCGCGTGGGCCGGCGGGTTCGTGGTTCGTCTGCGGCGCGACGGTGTCGTGCGTCGCGAGCACAGCGCGGTCACCGCGGCGGTCGCCGCCGCCGAGAGCGAGGCCAGGGCCGAGCGGGCCCGGCTGGTCGGCGGGTTGCGTGAGCAGGTGCTCCAGCACACCGAGCGGGTCGTGGCCGCCGCCGACGCGGGCAACCCCGACGACGTGGTGGCCGCGGCCCGAGCCGCACTGGCGGCGATGCGTGAGCTGCTCACCGCGCTCGATCCCGCCACCACCGCTGCCACCGCCGAGCCGCTGGGAGCGGCCGAGCCGGCGGGCACCGAGCGTCCCGGTGCGCTGGCGGCGTCGGCATGATCCGGGTGCTGGTGGTCGAGGACCAGCCGGTGCTGCGGGCCGGGTTCGCCGCGATCCTGGACTCGGAGCCCGACATCGCGGTGGTCGGTGAAGCCGGCGACGGTGCCGCGGGCGTCGAGCTGGCGAGGTCGCTCCAGCCCGACGTCATCGTGATGGACATCCGGATGCCGGGCATGGACGGCCTCACCGCCACCCGGTTGCTCACCGATCAGCCCGGCGCGCCCCGGGTCGTCGTGCTGACCACGTTCGATCTCGACTCCTACGTCTACGAGGCGCTCCGGGCCGGAGCGGCCGGTTACCTGCTCAAGGACGCCGAGCCCGAGGAGCTCCTGAACGCGGTGCGGGTGGTGGCCGCCGGCGAGGGCATGCTCGCGCCCACCGTCACCCGCCGGCTGATCGCCACCTTCGCCGAGGGCGGCCCACCGCCCGACCCGGAGGCCGAGTCCATGCTCGCCGGGCTGACCGCCCGCGAACGCGAGGTGTTCGTGCTCCTGGCGTCCGGTCTCTCCAACGCGGAGCTGGCCGAGGAGCTGGGCGTCGGGGTCGGCACCGTGAAGACCCACGTGAACGCGTTGCTGACGAAGCTGGGCGTCCGGGACCGGGTACGCGCGACGATCCTCGCCTACGACCTGGGCATCGTCCGCGCGAAGGGCGGCCGCCCGGCTTGATGGTCGAGTGGGCCGTGGCCGGGGGCGTCACCGTGCTGCTCAAACGCGACGACCTGATCCACCCGGAGCTGCCCGGCAACAAGTACCGCAAGCTGCGGCTGAACCTCGACGCGGCCCGGGCGCAGGGGCATCGCCGCCTGCTGGCGTTCGGCGGCGCGTACTCGAACCTGATCCGCGCGGTGGCGGCGGCCGGGACGCTCTTCGGCTTCGAGACGATCGGCGTGATCCGCGGGGAGGAGCACCGCCCGCTCAACCCGAGCCTGGCCGAAGCGGTCGCGCGCGGGATGCGGCTCACGTACCTCGACCGGGGCACCTATCGCCGGAGCGGAGATCCGGACGTCGTCGCGGCGCTACGGCGCGAATTCGGGGACTTCTACCTGGTGCCGGAGGGCGGCTCCAACGAGCTCGCGGTGCGCGGTTGCCTCGACATCGTCACCGAGATCGACGTGCCGTTCGACGTGATCTGCTGCCCGGTCGGCACCGGCGGCACGCTGGCGGGGATAGCCGGCGGTCTGCGTCCCGGCCAACGAGCGATCGGCTTCTCGGCGCTGAAGGGCGGCGAGTTCCTCGACGCCGAGGTCGAGGCGCTGCAGCGACGCACGTTCGGCCGCCGGGTCGGAGACTGGTCGATCGAGACGCGCTACCACCACCGCGGCTTCGCCAAGTCGACGCCGGCGCTGGAGGCGTTCCTCGACGACTTCGAGGGTGAGCTCGGTTGGCGCCCCGACCCGATCTACGTCGGCAAGATGCTGTTCGGCGTGTCCGCCTTGGCCGAGAGGGGCGAGCTACCCACCGGAACCACGGCCGTGGCGGTCGTCACGGGCTGACGCCGGCCAGCCGCCCTTCGGTGCGGCGCCCTCACTCCACCGATCGTCGGGAACCGGGGACTGTGCCGCAGGAGCACCTCGGGAGCGTGACGCCTCCACGCGGACTCCGCGGCCGCGGAGCGCGCACCTCCTAGCACCTGGGTGGGGCGGTGTGCTGCTGTCCACATACCGGCTGGATGCCCACCGGGCGCTGTTCGCCGTCGGCCGAGGGGCCGGGCGCTGGCTACGGTCGTTCGCGTGCAGCCGGAGTCGTGGGTCGATCAGCTCGCGGCCGAGCGGGCGACCAGGGTCGAACGCAAGGCCGCCGAGCGGGCGTTCCACGCGTTGCGTCGGCGCCACGGTGTGCGGGCCCGGAACCAGGCCAAGCTCGAGCGGCTCGAGGAGGAGGTGTCCTACTTGCCCGATGGCGGGTCGTAGCGGCGTAGGCGGCGCTTGACGGCGGCCACGTAGCGTCGGCGGCGGCGTTCCTTGACCTTGTCGACGGCGCGGGTCCAGAGGCCGGCCTCCGCGGCCGGGGCGGCGGTGACCCGGTGGGCACCGAGGGGGTGGCTCGATGCGTTCGCCAGCGTCATGGGTCGATCACCCCCCGGAGCATCGCGCGAGTTAGTGTTTCGGCTCCACTTATTGTGTCGTGCCTGACAAGTGAATGCTGTCAGCTATCCGGCGGACAATCATCACAGCCGAATCCGGAACTTGTCACAAATGTCCGGTAAAGAACTCGGCCATGCGCTCCGTGGCCGGGTCGACGTACTCGGGGCGGTCGTACAGATCGATGTGGTTCGTGGTCTCGAGCCAGAGGATCTCGCTCGGACCGGTCGCCCGTTCGAACACCGCTCGTGCGCCGTCGGGCGAGCAGAACGCGTCGGTGGTGCCGTGGACGACGAGCAGCGGCGTCGGCCCGAGGAAGTCGGCGCCGATGGCCAGGTCCACCGTGATCAGCTCGCGGACGGTCTGCCGGGTGAGCCGGTTGACCCAGCCGGGGCTCGCCGAGCGCTCGGTGCCGTAGTACGCGAACGGCTCGGCGCCGGCCATCACCGCCGGTTCGTCCTCGTCGCCGGACACCGCGGCGAGGTAGTCGACCTGCCCGGTGCGGTACTGCTCGGCGGCGGATTCGGCGAAGTGCGCGAGCTGCGCCCGGTAGCCGTCGGCACCCATCGCCGAGCGCATCGCGGCGGGGTCGTTGTACCCACCGGCGATGCACGCCACCGCCTTGATCCGCGGGTCGAACGCGGCGAACCGCAGCGCGTACCCGCCGCCGAGGCAGACCCCGACCGCACCGATGCGGGCGGCGTCGACGGCCGGGTGGATCCCCAGCGCGCTGACCGCGTCGCGGAGGTCGGCGAGCTTGCCCGCGGCGTCCTCGTGCTGACGGGGCTCCCCGTCGCTCGCGCCGAAGTTCCGGTGGTCGAACGCCAGCGTGACGTACCCGGCCGCGGTCAGGCGCTCGGCGTATCCACCGACGACCTGCTCCTTGACGCCGGAGAGCGGACCGGTGAACACGAGCGCCGGCCAACCGCCGTCCGGGGCCTGGCCGGACGGGACACGCAGGACGCCGGCAAGGGCCAGCCCGTCGCTGTGGAACTCGAAATCCGTTTCGGTCACGCCACAGGATCGCACGTTATGCACAGGTCCGATTCCCGCCAGCCTCCGAGGGGGTCCGCAGGGCAGGATCGTTGTCGTGACCGCTCTACTCGACCCCGATTTCTGCTACCGCGTCGCTCGCAGCCGCGACTCGCGGTTCGATGGGCAGTTCGTGCTCGCGGTGACGTCCACCGGCATCTATTGCCGCCCGAGCTGCCCGGCGATGACGCCGAAGCGCAGCAATGTCCGCTTCTACCGCACCCCGGCGACAGCGCAGGCCGAGGGCTTCCGGGCCTGCCTGCGCTGCCTGCCCGACGCGGCGCCCGGCTCGCCCGACTGGGATCTGCGTGCCGACCTGGTCGGGCGGGCGATGCGGCTGGTCAGCGATGGTGTCGTCGAGCGCGACGGCGTCAGTGGCCTGGCCCAGCGGCTCGGCTACTCGGCCCGCCATCTCAACCGGCAACTCATCGCCGAGCTCGGCGTGGGGCCGCTCGCACTGGCGCGGGCCCGGCGGGCGCAGATCGCGCGCACGCTGATCGAAACCACCGCGTTGCCGTTCGCCGAGGTCGCGTTCGCGGCCGGGTTCAGCAGCATCCGGCAGTTCAACGACACCGTGCGTGAGGTGTTCGCGTCGACGCCGAGCGAGCTGCGGGTCAAGCGCGGCTCGAAGGCGGTCGGCGGCCCCGGCGTGATCAGTCTTCGGCTCGCGTACCGGGAGCCGTTCGACGCCGCGGCGCTCTGGGGCTTCCTCGGAGCCAGAGCGGTGCCGGGGGTCGAGCGGATCGACGGGGACACCTATCAGCGAACGCTCCGGCTCCCGCACGGGGTCGGCGCGGTCGCGCTCACTCCGGCCGCCGGGTACGTCCGCGCCGAGCTGACGCTCGCGGACCTGCGCGATCTCGGCACCGCCGTGCACCGCTGCCGGCGCCTGCTCGATCTGGACGCCGACCCGGTCGCGGTCGACAGCGCGCTGGCCACCGACCCGGTGCTCGAAGGGCTCGTCGCCGCGCACCCGGGCCTGCGTGTTCCGGGCGCGGTCGACGGTACGGAACTCGCGGTCCGCGCGGTGCTCGGCCAGCAGGTGTCGGTGGCGGCCGCCCGCACGGTCGCCGGCCGGTTGGCCGAGGCCTACGGCGACCCGGTCGAGCCCGAAGGCGCACGCGTCTTCCCGTCGGCCGGTGTGCTGGCCGAACTCACCCCGGCCGACCTGCCGATGCCGGCCAGCCGGGCGCGATCGTTGCTCGCGCTGTGCGCCACGCTCGCCAGCGGTGACCTCGTCCTCGATTCCGGCACCGACCCCGCCGACGCGTTGGCGGTTCTCCAGGAGATCCCCGGCATCGGGCCCTGGACCGCCGGTTACATCGCGCTCCGCGCCACCGGAGCTCCCGATGTGTTCCTCCCCGGTGATCTCGGGGTCCGACGCGCGGCCGCGCGCCTCGGGCTGCCCGGGACACCGCACGCGCTTGACGACTACGCGAGCCGCTGGCGCCCGTGGCGGTCGTACGCCGTGCTCCACCTGTGGCAATCCGAACACCAGTGAGAAAGGACGGACGTCATGTCCTCCCCGACCTACTACGCCACGGTCGACACCCGGATCGGCCCGTTCACCGCGATCGAGACCGACGGCACCGTGCTGGCCAGCGGCTGGACGAGCACGATCGAGGATCTGATCGGGATCATCCATCCGTCGCTGCGTCCGGCCGAGTTCTCGGCCCGGGCCGAGCTGGGTGACGTCACCAAGGCGATCGTGCAGTACCACGAGGGCGACCTCACGGCCATCGACGCGATCCCCGTTCGCCAGCGGTCCGGAGAGTTCCTGCAGCAGGCCTGGGAGGTCCTGCGTACCGTGCCGCCGGGCTCGGCGATCACCTACACGGAGTACGCCCGGCTGGCCGGCAACCCGGCCGCGATCCGGGCCGCGGCGTCGGCCTGTGCCCGCAACGCGGCCGCGTTGTTCGTGCCGTGTCACCGCGTGCTACGGCAGGACGGCACGCTCGGCGGATTCCGCTGGGGCGTCCAGGTCAAGCGTCGGCTCCTCGATCACGAGGCTCGCACAGACGTTTGATTTCACGCGTGTCGCTGTCCGGTTGGTCGAACGCTGCGTGCTTCACTGTGCGGGTTTCGCCGAGGTTCTACCGTGGATCTCCGACGTACACAGTGGAAAGTGAGCGCGCATGGTCATGGGGCCTACCCATGCCATCTCCGGAGCGGCCGCCTGGTTGGTCGGCTCCGCGGTGGCGGCCCAACTCGGTCATTACATGCAGTCGCCGATCGAGCTGACGACCTACACGGTCGCGTGCGCTGGGGCCGCGTTACTGCCTGACCTGGACACCTCGGGCAAGGTGACCAAGAACCAGGGCGGCGCCACGGTGGCCCGCACGTTCGGCGTCGTCTCGTTGTTCCTCGCCGAATGCGTGGAGAAGTTCTCGCTCGGCGTCTACAAGCTCACTCGCTCGAAGCGCGACGGCAAGCGACGCAACGGCCACCGCACGTTCACGCACACCTGGCTGTTCGCTGCCGGGCTCGGTGCCGGCACAGGCTACCTGGCTGAGCAGTACGGCAAGACGGCCGTGGCCATCGCGTTGTTCTTCCTCTTCGGACTCGGCATCCGCGGCCTGATGGCGGATGCGGTGAAGGCGTCCGGATGGATCATCGTCACCGCGCTGTCCGCGGCCGCCGCGTACGTCGCGATCGACACGTTGCCCGCCGACCGGGGCTATCCGTTGCTCGGTCTCTCGGTCGGCATCGGCTGCGTGGTGCACACGTTCGGCGACATGATCACGAAGGCGGGCTGTCCGGTGCTGTGGCCGCTGCCGATCCGTGGGGAACGGTGGTACGAGATCGGTATGCCCGACAAGATCGCGGTGCGCGCCGGTGGCACGGTGGAGCGCACGGTGCTGGTGCCGGCGTTCACCGTTTTGGCCGTGCTGGGAGTGATCGTCAGCGTGCCTGGTGTCGCAGCGCTGCTCAGCCGGCTGCTGGGTCAACTCTCCTCCACATAATGAGACGGTATTCCTGAATCGTGAGAACACCGATAAGGTCGGAGGCATGAGCACGCAGACCTGGGATGCCGCGCTGTACGACCGTCACCACGGTTTCGTCGCCTCGTACGGGCAGGATCTGCTCGAACTGCTGGCCGCGCTCCCCGGTGAGCGCGTGCTCGACCTGGGCTGCGGCACGGGTGACCACGTGGCGTTGCTGCGCTCGCGCCGGGTGGTCGCCGACGGCGTCGACGCCAGCGCCGAGATGATCGCCCGCGCCGAGGAGAAGTACCCCGACTTCCCGTACTTCTCGGTCGCGGACGCCCGGAAGCTGGGCGTCGAGAACCGGTACGACGCGGTGTTCTCCAACGCGGTGCTGCACTGGGTGCCACAGCCGTGGCGGGTCGCCTCGTCGGTGGCCAAGGCACTGCGGCCCGGCGGCCGGTTCGTCGCCGAGTTCGGCGGCTCCGGCAACGTCGGCACGATCGTCGGCGCCGCGCAGGAGGTCCGGGCGGAAGCGGGCCTGCCGGCGGCGCGGACGCCCTGGTACTACCCGTCGGTGGCGCAGTACGCGAGGGTGGTGGAGCGGGCCGGGCTCGAGGTCCGTTCGGCGTGGTTGTTCGATCGCCCCACCGTGCTCGACGGCACCGCCGGTCTGGAGAACTGGGTGCGTATGTTCGCCGCGTTCCTGCTCGACGGCGTGGACGAGGCGGTGTTCTTCCGGACGTTGGAGGAGCGCGTGCACGAGGTGCTCTGGCGCAACGGGGCCTGGTGGGCCGATTACCGCCGGCTCCGGATCGTCGCGGTGAAGTAGAAAACCGTTGGTGTCCTTCGTCATTCTGAAAACGAGTGAGGAGAAGGCCATGGGACGACCGGTTGTGCACTTCGAGATCATCGGCGCGGAGCCGGCGAAGCTCCGCGACTACTACGGCGCGCTGTTCGACTGGGAGTACGGCGTCGGTGACGCCACGACCGACACGGTCTCCCAGCCGGGCGAGTACGGCTTCATCGAGGCGAGCACCGCCGGCATCAACGGTGGGGTCGGCGGGGGCGAGGGCCACCGGCCCCGGGTGCTGTTCTACGTCGCGGTGCCGGACGTGGAGGCCGCCCTGTGCGACGCCGAGCGGCTGGGTGGCATCCGGGTGCTGGGGCCGGAACCGGCGTCGGGCGACTTCCAGGTCGGGCAGTTCGTCGACCCCGAGGGCAACCTCGTCGGCGTCGCGGGACCGCTGGGGTGAGGCCGTGAGCGAACTCCTCGGGGCACGGTTGCGGCTGCGCCCGTTCCGGTCCACGGACGAGGCGGCCGTTCACCGGTACGCCTCGGACCCCGAGGTGACCCGGTTCACCGACTGGGGCCCCAACACCCCCGCCGACACCGCCGAGTTCATCCGCGCGGTCGTCGCCCCGCCGTCGTCGGTGCATCCGTTCGCGGTGGAGCTGCGTGACTCCGGCGACGTGATCGGCGGCGTCGAGATGCAGGTGCGCGACGACCTCGGCGTTTTCGGGTACACGCTGGCACGCGCGTACTGGGGCCGCGGTTACGCCACCGAGGCCGCCCGGCTCCTCGTCGACCACGGGTTCGGGCCCCTGGGGCTGAAGCGGATCGAGGCGACCTGCTCGCCGGAGAACCTCGCGTCGGCCCGGGTGCTGACCAAGACCGGGCTCGAGCAGGTCGACCACCTGGTCGACCACGTGCTCGTGCGCGGGGTCTGGCGCGACTCGCTGATGTTCGCGATCGAACGGAAGTAGAAGCCGGAGCTGACCTCCGCGGGTCAGCGCCGGAACGCGGTGCGGAACTGTCGTACCCCCGGCGCAGGATGCGGTCATGCCTTTCGCCGACGAACTGCTTGGCGCACCCGCGCTGGCCGCGTTGACCCGCGCGCTCACCGCGGCGGCTCCGGAGAACCCGTTCACCGCGCTGCGCCGGGTCGAGCTCGGCGATCTTCCGCTCCGTGAGCGCAGCGACCTGATCCGCGACGCACTCCTCGCCGACCTGCCCGGCGGCTACGACTCGTTCGCGGCGACGATCCGGGCGGCGGCGCTCGGCGGCTGGGGCATCTGGCCGGTCACCACCGCGGCTGCCACCCGCGCACTGGAAAGCGGCGGCGATGCGGCGTTCGTCGACGTTTTCGCCCTGCTCGCGGAGCTCACCCCGCGGCTGAGCGGTGAGTTCGCGATCCGGGCGCTGCTCGCCCACGACCTGGACCGGGCGCTCCCGATCGTCCTGGACTGGGCGGAATCACCCGACGAGCACGTCCGTCGGCTGGCGTCGGAGGGCACGCGCCCGTTCCTTCCCTGGGCGAAACGTGTACCGGCGATCCTGGCCCGGCCGCGCGCGACGATCCCGATCCTCACCGCGCTCTACCGCGACGAGAGCGAGTACGTACGCCGGTCGGTGGCCAACCACCTCAACGACCTGAGCCGGAATCATCCGGAGCTGGTCGTGTCGACCGCGGCGGGCTGGCTGGCGGCACCCGACGAGAACACCGAGCGGCTGGTCCGGCACGCCCTGCGCACGCTGGTCAAGAAGGGTGATCCCGCGGCGCTGGCACTGCTGGGCTTCACCACGGGCGCCACGCTCGACGTGGTCGGGCCGACGCTGGCGGCCGTGGAGGTCCCGTACGGGGGCGCACTGCACTTCACCGCGGCGGTCACCAACCTCACCGACGAGTCGGCCGTCGTCGCCGTGGACTACGTCGTCCACCACCGGAAAGCCGACGGGCGGCTCACCGGGAAGACGTTCAAGCTCACCACCGCGACGCTGGCCCCGGGCGAGCGGCGGGAGATCTCGCGGAGCCATTCGTTCCGCGAGATCACCACCCGCCGCTACCACCCGGGGCTGCACGCCCTCGAGCTGCAGCTCAACGGCGTCGCCGCCGGTCGTACCGAGTTCTCCCTACTCAAGCGGCCTGAGTAGTGATGGCGCTCCGCACTGCGGCGACGAGTTCTCCCGGCAGGTCGACCAGCCCGTGGTCGGTGCGGGCGTGCCGGCCCACCAGGGCCAGGATCTCGTCGTCGGTGTCGCCGACGAACACCGCCGTACAACCGCGGACGACGTCACCACAGGCGAAGTGCTTCATGACCGGTCTCCGTTCGCAGGGAAACCGCCCGAGCCGGATGAGGGGCGGCTTTCGCAGGATCGGCTCGTTGTGGGCGCGCCTGAGGCGTTCAGCTGTGAGCGGTGTCTCGCGCCCCGACGACGTGCCGGGTCAGCTCGTCCATCAGCACGAGCCCGATCACCTGACCCCAGCCGTCGGTGCACACCACCGGGTCGAAACGGTGCGCCGAGGGCCGGGTCAGGGCACGCATCAGCACGTCCTCGGCGGCGTCCGAGGCGAGCACCCGCAGGCTCACCGGCAGCTGCCGGACCTCGCCGTCCCGAGGGTCCGGTGCGAAGATCGCGACCGGCGAGCCGCCGGCGTCCACCACGACCGTGGGGTCGGTCGAAGTCGTGGCCTCCACGCGGTCCGCGGTCGTGACGGCCACCTTGCTGAGCATCACGCTGGCGATCGCTTCGGTCGCTGCCACCCGGGAGGTCTCGGCCAGGATCCGCGATCGCACCTCCTCGGCCAGCGGCACCATCTGGTCGGCCGGGCGGCCGAGCAGCCATCCCTGGCCGAGCGGTACGCCCATCCGGCAGAACGTCGCCAGTTCTCCGACGGTCTCGATGCCCTCGGCCAACAGCCACGCGTCCAGCTGGCCGGCGAACTGGCCGAGCAACTCGGCCAGCGCCGCTCGGGCCGGGTCTCGGTCGGCGCCCGCGACGAGCGCCCGGTCGAGCTTCACCAGCTGCGGACGGAGCTCGAGGATCTGCTGGAGGCCGGCGTAACCGCTGCCGGCGTCGTCGACCGCGATCAGCGCACCGGCCGCACGCAGCCGGTGGGTTTCGGCGGTGATCGACGCCAGGTCGCCGAAGGCCACGTGTTCGGTCAGCTCGACGACGACGCGGGAGAGCTCGGAGACGCTGCCGAACGCCGCGTCGAGCTCCGGCGAGCCGAGCAGGTGCGGGCTGACGTTCACCGTGAGGAACGCGTTCGGTGGCAGCTCGCCGAGCCGGGCCAGGGCCCGGGTGATCACCACGCTCTCCAGGGCGGGGCCGAGCCCGTTCTCCTCGGCGGCGCCGAACCACTGGTCGGGAGCGAGGCGGTCGCCGACGCCCGGAACCGGCGCGTCGATGCGTGCCAGCGTCTCGTAGCCGGCGACGGTGCCCCGGGCGAGGTCGGCGATCGGCTGGAACACGACGCGGATCTGCTCGGGCGCGGCCAGCACCTCGGTGATCGCGGTGCGCCAGGCCGACTGGCGCCGGAGCGCGGCCGGGTCGGGCGGCATCGTCGGGCGAGAGCGGATCTTCTGGCCACCCCACCACGAGGAGGAGTCGTCGAGCGGGTCGTAGCCCGGCTCGGTGAGCCCTGTCACCAGTGGGCTGCTCATCCGGCCGACTCTTCACCCGCGTCGCGCATGCCCTCGCCCTGGTCTTCCGTGGTGACACGTCGGGTAGCCCATCGGGCCGAAAACACAAAACCTGAGAGATGCGGGGCAACGCCCCGATCTCCCAGGTCAGTGGTGCTTAGGCCGTGTCCTGCGAGCGAGATTCGCAGGACATGGCCTAGGCCTGCGTCCCGGCATCTGCGGCCTCGGTGTCCTCGGCCTGCTTGCGCACCTCGTCCATGTCGAGGGCACGCGCCTGGCCGATCAGGTCATCGAGTACGTCACCGGGAAGCGCACCCGGGCGGGCGTAGAGCACGACGCGGTCGCGGATCACCATCAGCGTCGGGATCGACTGGATGTCGAAGGCGGCGGCCAGCTGCTGCTGAGCCTCGGTGTCGACCTTGCCGAACACGATGTCGTCGTTAGCCTCGGAGGCCTTCTCGAACACCGGCGCGAACTGGCGACACGGACCGCACCAGCTAGCCCAGAAGTCCACCAGCGTAATTCCATCGCGCGCCAGCGTCTCGTTGAAGTTCTCGGTGGTCAGTTCCACCGTGGCCATCGGTGTCTCCCTCGGTTGTCGCTTGTCGTGTCAGAACAACGCGGCAGTCGGTCAGATCCTTCCTTGAGTGCCCCGTCCGACCGATAAGAGAACCTCTGGCAGGCTGGGGCGGTGGTCACCCCTCTGCTGGTCGTCGTCGGAGCAGCGATCGTCAACGACCGTGGTCAGGTGCTGGCCGCTCAGCGCGCCGAGCCTCCCGCACTGGCCGGGGGCTGGGAGTTCCCCGGCGGCAAGGTCGAGCCGGGGGAGCCCGAGGAGGTCGCGATCGTCCGGGAATGTCGGGAAGAGCTCGGCGTGGAGATCGAGCTCGTCGAGCGGCTCGGCGGTGACCTGCCCCTGGAGCGCGACCATTGGGTGCTGCGGGTGTGGATCGCGCGCCTCGTCGCGGGGGAGCCCACCGCCCTCGAACACGCGGCGCTGCGCTGGCTCGACGCCACCGAGCTCGACGACGTCGCCTGGCTGCCCGCCGACGCGCCGCTGATCGACGAGCTCCGGGTCCGGCTGGCGACGGTGTGACGTGCCGGTTCTCATCACGACGACGTTGATCCACGCCCCGGCGGCGCTGGTGTTCGACCTCGCGCGGGACGTCCGCGAACACACCGCCGCACTCGTGCACACCGCCGAGCGCACGGTCGCGCCGGGTCGGGTGAACGGGTTGCTGGAGGCCGGTGACCTGGTGTGTTTCCGCGCCCGGCACTTCGGGCTCCCGTTCGCACTGGACGCGCGGGTGGTGGACGTCGACGCGCCGCACGGGTTCAGCGACGAGCAGGTGCGAGGTCCGTTCCGCGCGTTGCGTCACGACCACGTGTTCGTCGAGACCGGCGCCGGGACGCTGGTGACCGACCGGATCGAGTGGGAGTCACCGCTCGGTCTGCTCGGCCGTCTCGCCGACGAGGTGGCGGTGCGGCGTCAGCTGCTCGGGATCCTGACCGCGCGCAACGCCCACCTCAAGCGGCGGGCCGAAGTCAGGGCAGCGCCCTAGCTTTCGCCAGCGTGGCGGCGGCGAGTTGCACGGCCGAGTTGCGCGTGCGCTCGCCGAGACGCCAGGGCTCGATCGTCGAACCGGTCGCCAGGTGCCGGTCGTAGGGCAACAGGGCCGGGACCACGCCGAACGGGGCGAACGCCTCAGCGGTGCGGTTCAGGTCGATGCCCACGGCCTGAGGTGACATGGCGGTCAGCGCGATCATGGCTTGCTGAAGGCGCTGCGGGTTCCACTCGCGGATCCACTCCAGCGCCCGGCGGGCGCTGACCACGCCGTCGATGCTCGCCGGGGTGGCGAGGACGATCGCGTGCGCGTCGGAGAGCACGGCCTGGTTGAGCGGCGTCACCATGCCGGCGCCGGCGTCGACGACCGTGACCGCGAAGTACCGGCTGATGCCGTGCAGGACGCCGAAGTAGGCGTTGGGGGCCACGGTCTCCGGAGCGGCCGAACCTCGCTCGCCGGAGAGGATCCAGGCGCCGGACTGGCTGCGGCCGAGGCACCGTTCGGCCTCGTCGAGCGTCGACCACACCCGCGGCACCTTGCCGAGGTTGGCCAGCGAGGTGGGGGAGCTCGCGCCCAGGCGCAGGCCGAGCGAGCCCAGGTCGGGGTCGGCGTCGACGGCGAGCACGCGGTCCCCGCGGTGGGTGGCGTAGGCGCTGACCAGCAGCGCGGCGACGGTGCTCTTGCCGGATCCGCCGCGGATGCCGAGGACGGCGATGCGGCGGCCGGTGGTGACCGGTGCGCCGAGTTCGCCGGCGACGTCGTCGGCTCCGCGGGTGCTGCGGCCGGCGCCGCGGACGCTGCTGCGCAGGCGCTGCAACCGGTTGTCGGCGTGTTCGGGCATCGGGAGCAGGCCCGAGGGGGTCCATTGCTGCTGGACGGGCGTCGCGTCGGGGCCGAAGACCTTGGAGGGGCCCTGGGGCATCGGAGGTTGCCCCGGCGGTAACCCCTGCGGCGCCCCGCCCGGAAAGCCGCCACCGGGCTGCGACGCGCCCTGAGCCCCGGGCATGTACCCGCCGGGAACATGACCGCCGGGAACGTGCGCCCCCGGAACCGGCCCCCCAGCAACCGGCCCCCCAGCAACCGGGCCACCAGGAGCCAGACCCCCTGGGGCCAGACCCCCAGGAATCGGGCCTCCCGGAATCTGGTCCCCGGGCACCCCCGCGCCGGGCACCCCCGCGCCGGGCACCCCCGCGCCGGGCACCCCCGCGCCGGGCACCGGCGCCCCAGGGATCCCTGCTCCAGGAACCCCAGCTCCCGGCGTATTGCCCTCGGGAGTCTGTGCCCAGGAAACCTGCACCCCAGGAACCTGCCCCCCGGAAACTCCAGCCCCCGGACCTTGGCCATCGGAAGCCTGCGCCCAGGAAACCTGCACGCCGGGAACCTGCCCCCCGGGAACCTGACTCCCCGGCACCGGTGCTCCCGGAACCGTCCCGTCCGGCTGCGGTCCCGGCACCCCGGACCCAGGCACCCCCGGCGCACCTGACCCTGACGCCGGAAAACCTGACGCCGGAAAACCAGACGTACCGCCCCCACCCCCCGGCACCCCCGAGGTCGGCACACCGTTGAACGGCGAGCCCCCGTACCCGTTCGGCGGCGGAAACCCCGCGTCCGAAGCCGAATAGACCGGCGGAAAACCCGCGGCGCCGTTCGGGAACGGCTGGCCCGACACCGGTGCGTACGGCGCGCCCGGCGGCGGCGGAAACCCGTTCGGATCGGGCGACGGCGACGGCGACGGCGACGGCGCCGACGACAGCGGCGGCAACGGCGGGAAGGACGTGGCCGGTGTGATGGCCTCGGGGGAGCTCGCCGCGGAACTCTGCGTCGGGATCAACGATGGCAACTCACCGTGCGGAAGCATCGTGGTGGCCTCCGCGCCGGCCTCGTCCGCGTTCGGTGGGAACGCGGTCGGAATCGGCGCGGTGACGCCTAACGCGGCCGGATCGACCCGCTGCGTCGCCGTCGAATCGTCCGGATCCAGGTCCGGTCCGACGCTGACCTGATGGCCGTTGGTGCTGGTGGGCTCAGGCGCGAGGTCTCGCAGGACCGACCCTTGCCAACCCTGTCGACCAGGCTCGGAACTCGTCACGGTGCGGCCTTCCCGTCCTCTCCGATTACCGCAGTCAGGCTAACGAACGGATCTTCGGAAGTCCCATTCCGGCGGGAAAGTGCACCCCGAAGGGCGGCTCGGCACGCGGAGTCGGCCTGCCGGGTGGTCTCCGGGAGCCGATATCCGGCGCTCAGCGCGAGCGTCAGCGCACACGCGGTGTCGAGGTCGACGCGGTGACCGATCGAGACGTACACCGGCTTGACGCCGTCCCGGGTACGCAGCGCGCGTCCGATGACCTCGGTGCCGTCGAGAAGGTCGGCGGTGGCGCCCCGGCGATCACCGGGGCCACCCTCGGCGCGTCCGACAAATGGCGTTTTTGCGACGCCGACCGACGGTAGGTCGGTGCGCACGCCCAGGTGGCAGGCGAGACCGAACCGGCGTGGGTGGGCCAGGCCGTAGCCGTCGCAGACCAGCACGTCGGGCCGGACCGGCAGCCGCCGCAGCGCCTCGGTGAGGATCGGGATCTCACGGAACGCGAGCAGGCCGGGCACGTAGGGGAAAGCGGCCCGGCCGACGACGGTGGCCTGCGCCACGGGCTGCCGGGTGGCCACGTCGAGCACGACCACGGCCCCGGCGATCAGATCCGACGCGGTGTCGTAGGCCACGTCGACGCCGGCCGCGAGGCGCAGCATCTCGAGCGGGGGGCCGGAGCGAAGCACCGTGCCGCGCAGCGCATCCTGCACGGCGACCGCTTCGGCCTCGGTGGTCGGCCAGTCGGTCATGCCCCCAGGTTATTCGGGTGCCTTCTGTCGTACCCCTCTGCCACTGTGCGGGAATGCCGACGCCCGCGCAGTACCTCGATTCCCTCGCCCGGCGTGAGGCCGCGGGCGAGACCATCGACTTCCTGTTCTTCTGGAAAGCGCTGCCCGGCCCGGGCCGTTTGAGCCAGTGGTGGCAGCAGCCGTTCACGGTCGAAGGCGTGGAGTACCGAAGCGCCGAGCACTGGATGATGGCCGGCAAGGCCCGGCTGTTCGGCGACGACGAAGCGCTCGCGAAGATTTTGGCCGCCGAGCACCCGATGCTCGTGAAGAAGCTCGGCCAGACCGTGCGTAACTTCGACGAGAAGGCCTGGAAGGCCCACCGCTTCGACATCGTGGTCGAGGGAAACCGGGCCAAGTTCCGCGATCCGGAGCTCGCCGGGTATCTGCGCGGCACCGGTGACCGGGTCCTGGTCGAGGCGAGCCCGCTCGACCGCATCTGGGGCATCGGCCTGGCCGACGACGCCCCCCACGCCCGCACGCCGTCGAAATGGCGCGGCCTCAACCTGCTCGGATGGGCCCTGACCGAAGTCAGGGCCCATCTCGGCGGGGCCGTGCTCCCAAGCCCGGCGCGCCCCTAGCTCTTGCGGCGGCCGATCTTGTTGCCGAGCCAGGTGATCGGGTCGTACTTGCGGTCGACGACGCGTTCTTTCATCGGAATGATCGCGTTGTCGGTGATGTGGATGTGCTCGGGGCACACCTCGCTGCAGCACTTCGTGATGTTGCAGTAGCCGATGCCCTGGGTGGCCTGCGCGAACTCTTTACGGTCCGCGCGGGAGTCCAGCGGGTGCATGTCGAGTTCGGCCGCCCGGATGAACAGCCGCGGGCCGGCGAACTCCGGCTTGTTCTCGTCGTGGTCACGCACCACGTGGCAGGTGTTTTGGCAGAGGAAGCACTCGATGCACTTCCGGAACTCCTGCGAACGCTCGACGTCGACCTGCTGCATCCGGTACTCGCCCGGCTCCACCCCCGGCGGCGGCGAGAACGCGGGCATCTCCCGCGCCTTCTCGTAGTTGTACGAGACGTCGGTGACCAGGTCGCGGATGAGCGGGAACGTCCGGATCGGAGTGACCGTGACGGTCTCTTCCTCGGCGAACGTCGTCATCCGGGTCATGCACATCAGCCGCGGCCGGCCGTTGATCTCCGCCGAGCACGACCCGCACTTGCCGGCCTTGCAGTTCCACCGCACGGCCAGGTCGGGCGTCTGGGTCTGCTGCAGCCGGTGGATGACGTCGAGAACGACCTCGCCCTCGTTGACCTCGACCTCGTAGTCGTGCAGCGCTCCGTCGGCCTCGGCGGCCGTGATCGTCTCGTCGGGACGGCCGGCGCCGCGCCAGACCCGGAACTTCGCCTGGTAGCCCATCAGCCCCTGCTTCCCTCGGAATGGCTCCTACCCACCGCGTCGCCGGTGGTACTGCGCTCGTCCGCGACCGTCTCGGGCGACGAGTCGCGTGACTCGTCGTCCGCCGGTTGCCGGGCGGCGGCCACCACCGCGGGCGGTGCGTCCGGTTCGGAAGCCAACACGGAAAGCTCGTCGGACGTGAGGTACTTCGACAGCTCCGATCGGTCGAACAACGAGAGCAGCTCGACCGGCATCGTCGGCAGCGGCTGTTCGCGGACGGCTACGCCGGGTTCGTCCTTGCGCAGCGAGCAGATCAGGTTGCGCTGCCGCCATTGCGCGGACATCTCCGGGAAGTCGTCCCGGGTGTGACCACCGCGGCTCTCCTCACGGATCAGCGCGGCCCTGGCCACGCACTCCGCGACGACGAGCAGGTTGCGCAGGTCCAGCGCGACGTGCCAGCCCGGGTTGTAGGTCCGCCCGCCGGCGGCCGAGACCGTGGACGCGCGCTCCCGCAGCGAAACCAGCGTGGACAGGGCGTTCTCGATCTCCGGCGCCTTCCGGATGATGCCGACCAGTTCGTGCATGGCCTTCTGCAGGTCGAGCTGCACCTGATAGGGGTTCTCGCCGTCGGAGCGCTCCAACGGCGTCAGCGCGAACGACACCGCGTCGTCGACGTCGGCGTCGAGCACGGACGGGCGGCCTTCCAGACCGGAGACGTACTCCGCGGCGTACGAACCCGCCCGGCGCCCGAAGACCAGCAGGTCGGAGAGGGAGTTACCGCCCAGGCGGTTGGAGCCGTGCATGCCGCCGGACACCTCGCCGGCCGCGAAGAGACCGGCGACGCCGACCGCGGCCTGGGAGTCCGGGTCGACCTCGACCCCGCCCATCACGTAGTGGCAGGTCGGCCCGACCTCCATCGGCTCGGCCGTGATGTCGACGTCGGCCAGCTCCTTGAACTGGTGGTACATCGACGGCAGGCGGCGCCGGATCTCGTCGGCGGGCAGCCGCTTCGACACGTCCAGGTAGACGCCGCCGTGCGGGGAGCCGCGCCCGGCCTTCACCTCGGAGTTGATCGCGCGCGCGACCTCGTCGCGGGGGAGCAGCTCCGGGGGACGCCGGTTGTTGTCGGCGTCGGTGTACCAGCGGTCGGCTTCTTCCTCGGTGGTCGCGTACTTGTCCTTGAACACGTCCGGGATGTACTCGAACATGAACCGCTTGCCCTCGGAGTTCGTCAGCACGCCGCCGTCACCGCGCACCGACTCCGTCACCAGGATGCCCTTGACCGAGGGCGGCCAGACCATCCCGGTGGGGTGGAACTGCACGAACTCCATGTTGACGAGGGTGCCGCCGGCCCGCAGTGCCAGCGCGTGCCCGTCGCCGGTGTACTCCCACGAGTTCGACGTCACCTGGAAGGACTTGCCGATGCCACCGGTGGCCAGCACGACCGCGGGTGCCTCGAACAGCAGGAACCGGCCGTCGTCGCGGGCGTAGCCGAACGCCCCGGAGATCCGGTCGCCGTCCTTGAGCAGCTCGCTGATCGTCACCTCGTGGAAGACCCGCAGGTACTTCTCGAAATCGCCGTGCTCGCGTTTGTCGTCCTGCTGGAGGCTGACGATCTTCTGCTGCAGCGTCCGGATCAGCTCGAGGCCGGTGCGGTCGCCGACGTGCGCGAGACGTGGGTACTCGTGGCCACCGAAGTTGCGCTGGCTGATCTTGCCGTCCTTGGTGCGGTCGAAGAGCGCACCGTAGGTCTCCAGCTCCCAGATCCGCTCCGGCGCCTCGCGGGCGTGCAGCTCGGCCATGCGCCAGTGGTTGAGGAACTTGCCTCCGCGCATCGTGTCGCGGAAGTGCACCTGCCAGCTGTCTTTGCTGTTGACGTTGCCCATGGCGGCCGCCGCGCCGCCCTCGGCCATCACCGTGTGGGCCTTGCCGAACAGCGACTTGCAGATGATCGCCGTCCGCATGCCCTGCTGGCGGGCCTCGATCGCCGCGCGCAGACCGGCGCCTCCGGCGCCGATCACGATGACGTCGTAGGAATGCTTCTCGATGTTGGTCATTGAACTCACCCGACGAATCGCAGATCGGAGAACCAGCCGGCCGCCAGCGCCATCACGTAGAAGTCCGTGAAGGCGAGCGTGCCGAGCGTGAGCCACGCCAGTTCCTGGTGCTTGCCGTTGAGCCGCGACACGAATGTCCAGGCCCGGTACCGGACCGGGTGCTTGGAGAAGTGCTTGAGCCGCCCGCCGACGATGTGCCGGCAGGAGTGGCACGACAACGTGTACGCCCAGAGCGCGACGACGTTGGCGAGCAGGATCACGTTGCCCAGCCCGAAGCCGAAGCCGTCACCCGACCGGAACGCCGCGAACGCGTCGAACGTGTTGATGATCGAGATCAGGAACGCGGCGTAGAACGCGTAGCGGTGGGCGTTCTGCCCGATCAGCGGGAAGCGGGTCTCACCGGTGTACTTCGCGTGCGGCTCGGCCACGGCGCAGGCCGGCGGCGAGAGCCAGAACGACCGGTAGTACGCCTTCCGGTAGTAGTAGCAGGTCAGCCGGAACAGCAGCAGGAACGGCAGGCTGAGCGCGGCGTACGGGATGAACCAGACGTCCGGCAGCACCCGCCCGAAGTGCGCGGCCTCCGGCACGCAGCCGGTGGAGACGCAGGGCGAGTAGAACGGCGTCAGGTAGTGGTAGTCGTCGACCCAGTAGTACTTCTGCATGAACGCCCGCACGGTCGCGTAGGCGATCCAGGCCACCAGGCCCAGGACGGTCAGCAGCGGGGTCAGCCACCAGCGATCCGTGCGTAGCGTCCGGACGCGGATCTTCGCGCGTGCGCGGGGCTCGCTAGCGGGGGAGACAGCTGGGGGGATAGGGGGTGCACTCATGCCTGGGGTGGCTCCTGTGAAGTTATGTGCGTGGCCTACCTGCGGCCGCCGAGGCCTTCGTCGTCACAATCACGCCAGAGGTCCGGTGGATAGGGCGTGTCGGACACGTAGTGGAGGCGAGGTTCTTCGGCCCGCGCGGGCGGAAGTTCACCGATCTCGTCCAGGTCCTCGATGAGCCGGCGGACGTCACTCACGAGCCGCCGCACGCCGAGCGTCTCGGTGTGCTGGGCCTGCAGCTGACCGACCGCCCGGTCGAGTTCGAGAAGCGCGCGCCTGACCTGGGCGAGCTCCGTGGTTTCGTTCGCACGCACCGACATCGTGACCACCTCCGTGGCGCCTCGACGCGGTTCGGGGACGCCGGGCATCGTCAGCCCGCCGGCGCCCCTGTGCGCGTCGACCCTACGTACCGGCAGTCTGCCGTGATCCATCCCACACGGGAAGCGTTTACGGCTAACCGGCGCGCCGCGATTGGGTCTTTATCGTGCAAAGTCTGAATCGAGACGTCACGGAATCAGTTCAGCCGGTGACGAGTGCATCGATCTCGGACGCCAGGTCGAGATCTTTCGCCGTGACCCCGCCGGCCGAGTGGGTGACGAGCGCGAACGTGACCGTCCGCCACCGGATGTCGATGTCGGGATGGTGGTCGCGCTGCTCGGCGACGACCGCGACCCGGTCGACGAGCGCGATCGCGGCCGGGAAGGACTCGGCTTCCACCGTTCGACGGATCCCCGTCGGGTCCCCGGACCACTCCGGCCGGGTCGCGAGTGCCGCCGTGATCTCGTCCGCACCGAGCGTGATGTCAGCCATGGTCCGACCGTGGACCTTCCGCGCGGAACCAGCAAGTGCGGAGCCCCGTAGAATGGCGTTTGGCCCGGTGTCATCTGCGTCGCGGGCGAACCCCGAACAACTCCAGGAGCGACCTCGTCATGCCCGCCCAGTCCGTAGACACGGTGCTGTCCCGCCGCGAGGATCTGCGCAACGTCGCGATCGTCGCGCACGTCGACCACGGTAAGACCACGCTTGTCGACGCCATGCTCTGGCAGTCCGGTGCGTTCAGCGAGCACCAGCGGGAGCAGGGGGACGTCGACGACCGGGTCATGGACTCGATGGACCTCGAGCGCGAGAAGGGCATCACCATTCTCGCGAAGAACACCGCGGTCCGGTACGGCGACACCACGATCAACATCATCGACACCCCCGGCCACGCCGACTTCGGCGGTGAGGTCGAGCGCGGCCTCTCGATGGTCGACGGCGTCCTGCTGCTCGTCGACGCCAGCGAGGGCCCGCTCCCGCAGACCCGCTTCGTGCTGCGCAAGGCGCTCGAGGCGAAGCTGCCGGTGATCCTCGTCGTCAACAAGGTCGACCGGCCCGACTCCCGCATCGCCGAGGTCGTCGACGAGGCGTACGAGCTGTTCCTCGACCTGGACGCCGACGAGCACCAGATCGAGTTCCCGATCGTCTACGCCAGCGCGAAGGCCGGCCGGGCCTCGCTCGAGCGGCCGGCGAACGCGAGCCTGCCCGACAGCGAGAACCTCAAGCCGCTGTTCGACGCCATCCTGGAGACGATCCCGGCGCCGAAGTTCAACCCCAGCGTCCCGCTGCAGGCGCACGTCACGAACCTCGACTCGTCGCCCTACCTGGGCCGCCTGGCGCTCTGCCGGGTGCACAACGGGACGATCAAGAAGGGCCAGCAGGCCGCCTGGTGCCGGGCCGACGGCTCGATCGAGCGGGTCAAGATCACCGAGCTGCTGATGACCGACGCGCTGGAGCGCAAGCCGGTCGAGTCGGCGGGCCCCGGCGACATCATCGCGATCGCCGGTATCCCCGAGATCACGATCGGTGAGACGCTCGCCGACCCCGAGGACCCGCGTCCGCTGCCGGTCATCACGGTCGACGAGCCCAGCATCTCGATGACGATCGGCATCAACACCTCGCCGCTGGCCGGCGAGAGCGGCAAGAAGCTCACCGCCCGCCTGGTCAAGAGCCGGCTCGACGCCGAGCTCGTCGGCAACGTGAGCATCCGCGTGCTCCCCACCGAGCGGCCCGACACCTGGGAGGTCCAGGGCCGCGGTGAGCTGCAGCTCGCCGTCCTGGTCGAGATCATGCGCCGCGAGGGCTTCGAGCTCACCGTCGGCAAGCCCCAGGTCGTCACCCGGGAGATCGACGGCAAGGTGCACGAGCCGATGGAGCGGCTGACCATCGACATCCCGGAGGACTACCTCGGGGTCGTCACGCAGCTGATGGCCCTGCGCAAGGGCCGGATGGAGCAGATGGTCAACCACGGCACCGGCTGGGTGCGGATGGAGTACCTGGTTCCTGCGCGTGGCCTGATCGGCTTCCGCACCGAGTTCCTCACCGACACCCGCGGCACCGGCCTGCTGCACCACGTCTTCGAGAAGTACGAGCCGTGGCACGGCGAGCTGCGTACGCGTCCGACCGGTTCGCTCGTCGCCGACCGGCGGGGCCCCACCACCGGGTTCGCGCTGGCGAACCTCCAAGAGCGGGGCGTGATGTTCGTCGGGCCGGGCACCGAGGTCTACGAGGGCATGATCGTCGGCGAGAACTCCCGGTCCGACGACATGGACGTCAACCCGACCAAGGAGAAGAAGCTCACGAACATGCGCCAGTCGTCCGGCGACGTGCTGGTGCCGCTGATCCCCTACCGGCAGATGTCGATGGAGCAGGCGCTCGAGTTCTGCCGTGAGGACGAGTGCATCGAGGTCACCCCGGCCACCGTGCGGATCCGGAAGGTCGTGCTCTCCGGCCACGAGCGGGAGAAGACGCGCGGCCGCCGCAAGTGGGCCAACCCGCCGGCGTAATTCGGCGCTCATACCGCCCCGGGCCACTCGCCCGGGGCGGTTTTGTTTTACCGGCCCGGTGCCGTTAGCGAATTGATACCGAAGTTAAATCCGTAGACGACACTGCTACGCGCTGTCGCGTCGGCTCGACGTCCGTGATTGAGCTGTTACACGATTGTGGGCTGGGGACGCCTCGCCGTAATGAACATTCGCGTAGCTTTTCGGCGGGGCGACGCAGACCGGCATCTGCACGTCACAACGGGACGACCCGTATGTGTTGCATGCTGCAACTTTGTGCTGACGCTCCGTAATACAAGGAAGGAGAACGCCAGCGATGAGCCATGTCGGCGGCGATCGACCCGCGACGGAAGCGGCCGGCGGCCTCAGCGGTCCCGGCCCCGTCCTGCCGCTCGACACGGAGGCGGTGCTCGCGCCGGCCGCCGGAGACGAGCCCGGCGACCGCGGTGACAAGCAGCCCAAGGTTCAGGGCCGCTCACCCGGACAACTCGCCTGGCTGCGCCTGCGCCGCGACAAAGTCGCGGTGACCAGCGTCGTCGTGCTGGTGTTCTTCCTTCTGGTCGCGATCTTCGCAGACCTGATCGTGTCCGCCTACGGAATTAACAAGGACCAGCTCTTCGGGGACGAGCTCGACTCGATCGGCTATCCGCTCGGTTACCTGGGCGGAGTCAGCGGCGAGCACTGGTTCGGCCTGGAGCCGCAGCTCGGCCGCGACATCTTCGTGCAGTTGGTCTACGGCGCCCGGACGTCACTCGGGATCGCATTCGCGGCCGCGGTCTTCAGCACGGTGATCGGCGTGGTCATGGGCCTGGTCTCGGGTTTCCTGGGCGGCTGGGTCGACTCGGTGATCAGCTGGATCACCGACCTGCTACTGGCGTTTCCCTTCATCATCTTCTCGCTCGCGGCAATTCCGATCATCAACACCTTGATCACGGGTTCCGTGCAGAAACAACCGAGTGTCGAATCACGCATCTACGTCGTCGTCGGCGTGCTCGTGACGTTCGGCTGGATGAGCACGTGCCGGCTCGTCCGAGGCCAAGTTCTCTCGCTCCGCGAACGCGAGTTCGTCGACGCCGCCCGCGCGGCCGGCGCGGGCACCCGGCACATCATCTTCCGGCAGCTGCTGCCGAACCTGTGGGCGCCGATCCTGGTGACGTTCTCGCTGGCGGTGCCGCAGTACGTCACGACCGAGGCGGCGTTGTCGTTCCTCGGTATCGGTGTCACCGAACCGGTGCCGGACTGGGGTCGGATGATCTTCCGGTCCACCAGCTACGTGTCCGCCGACCCGGCGTACGCGTTCTTCCCCGGCATCGCCCTGTTCTTGCTCGTGCTTGCGTTCAACCTGTTCGGTGACTCGCTGCGCGACGCACTTGATCCCCGGTCAGCGCGATGACCGGTTCCTTGGGAAGAAGAGAGGTAACCGTGCGACGACCAGTACGGATGCTGAGCGTCGGCGTCCTTGCGGTGGCGCTCGCCGCTGCCGGCTGCAGCAAGAACACCGGCGACAACGACACCACCGGCGAATCGACGAAGGCGGAGACGCAGACCGCCACGCTCGCGGAGAACTCGGACGGACCCGCTCCCGAGGTTTCCGGTGCCAAGAAGGGCGGCACCGTCACGCTGTACACCAGCGGCGACTTCGAGCACCTCGACCCGCAGCAGAACTACGTCGTGCCGTCGCAGACGACCGGCTCGAACCTGCTGTACCGGACGCTGACCCAGTACCGGGAGAACGGCGACGGCAAGCTCGAGGTCGTGGGTGACCTCGCCACGAACACCGGCGAGGAGTCCAACGGCGGCAAGACCTGGAAGTACACGCTGAAGGACGGCCTGAAGTACGAGGACGGCTCGGCGATCACCGCCCAGGACGTCGCGTACGGCATCGCCCGCTCGTTCAGCCCGGACCTGCCGAACGGCCCGCACTACATCCAGCAGTGGCTGGCCGGTAGCGCGGACTACAACGCGAAGTACAAGGGCCCGTACAACGGCGGCGCGAAGACCCCGCCGGGTGTCCAGGTCCCGGACGCGAAGACGATCATCTTCACGTTCCCGGAGGCGCACGCGGACACCCCGTTCGCGATGGCGCTGCCGACCTCGTCGCCGGTGCCGCCGGCGCGTGACACGAAGATCCAGTACGACAACCGGCCGTTCTCGTCCGGCCCGTACAAGATCCAGACGTACAACCGCACCCAGAAGATGGTGCTGGTGCGTAACGAGAACTGGGACCCGAAGACCGACCCGATCCGGCACGACTTCCCGGACCAGTACGTCGTCGACTTCACCCGGACCGCCGAGCAGGCCAGCGAGCTGCTGATCTCCGACGCCGGTGCGGCCCAGACCGCGCTGACCTTCCAGGACATGACGATCCCGGCGAGCGTCTACCCGAAGGCCGTTGCGCAGGCCAAGGACCGGATCCTGACCGGCCCGACGCAGTACGTCTGGCAGATCAACTTCAACACCCAGCGGGTCACCGACCTCAAGCTGCGCCAGGCGCTGAACTACGCGATCGACCGCCAGGGCCTGCTGAAGGTCTGGGGCTCCTACGCCGGTGAGGCGGGCACCACGCTGCTCTCGCCGACGACGTCGGGCTACGACAAGTACAACGCCTACGACGGCGGCGCCACCGGCAACATCGAGAAGGCCAAGGAGCTGCTCGGCGGCAAGACCGTCAAGCTGACCTACGCCTACCGCAACACCGAGCGCAACCAGGCGATCGCCGCGTTCCTGCGGAGCAGCCTGAAGCCGGCCGGTGTCGACCTCACGATCCAGCCGGTCGACGAGGACCAGTACTACACGGTCATCGGAAAGAAGAACAACCAGTTCGACATGTACATGTACGGCTGGGGTTCGGACTGGCCGGGAGCCGGAACGGTCATCCCGCCGCTGTGGGACGGCAAGCGGATCACGCCGGAAGGCAACAACAACACGGCGTACCTGAACGACCCGAAGACCAACGAGGAGATCGTCCGGATCCTCGGGCTGTCCGACCTGACCGAGGCCGACAAGGCCTGGGGCGCGCTGGACAAGGACATCATGACCCGCCTCGCGCCGACCATCCCGGTCATCTACGACAAGCAGACGACCCTGTACGGCTCGAAGATCGGCGGCATCTACCTGAGCAAGCCGTACGGCAACTCGGGTCTGAACAACCTGTACGTCAAGTAGTCACTGCTGCTCCGGTCGGCCGTCGGTTCGGCGGCCGACCGGAGCACTCGGCTGGGAGAGGTCCGTGGCCCGGTTCATCCTGCGGCGAGGCTCACTCGCGCTGCTGACATTGTTCGGCGTGAGCGTCCTCACCTTTTTTATGTTCTTCGCGGTTCCGACCAGCCCGGCCGAACTGCAGTGCGGTCGCGACTGCCGCCCCTCCCAGGTTCAGAACATCGAGAAGCAACTCGGCCTGGACCAGCCGCTCTGGACGCAGTACGGCCAGTACATGAAAGGCATCGTGGTCGGTCGCACGATCGGCGAGGGCGACACCGCGATCAAGTGCGACGCGCCGTGCCTGGGCTGGTCGTTCCGGAGCAGCGAGGCGGTGTCCAGCATCGTCGGGCGCGCGCTCCCGGTGACGATCTCGATCGTCCTCGGTGGAGCCGCGATGTGGGCGTTGCTGGGTGTCTCGCTCGGCTTCATCTCCGCCTTGCGCCGCGGTACCTGGATCGACCGGTCAGCGATCGGTTTCTCGCTCGCCGGTGCCTCGCTGCAGATCTACTTCGTCGGCCTGCTGCTGCAGGTGCTCTTCGTCTACACCTTGAAATGGCTGCCGACGCCGTCCTACACCAGTCCGTTCGAGAGCGTCGGGGACTGGCTGACCGGCATGATCCTGCCCTGGACGACGCTCGCGTTCCTCAACTCGGCGATCTACGCCCGGCTCACCCGCGCCCAGATGCTCGAAACCCTGTCCGAGGACTTCGTCCGCACGGCCAGGGCCAAGGGGCTGCCACCCCGGCAGGTCTACCTGCGTCACGCGCTGCGCGCCGGCATCACGCCGATCGTCACGATCTTCGGCCTGGACCTGGGCGTCTCGCTCGGTGGTGCGGTGATCACCGAGAACGTGTTCGGCATGCCGGGCGTCGGGTTCGTCGCGGCGGAGGCCGCGCGGCAGCTGAACCTGCCGGTCGTCATGGCCACGGTGCTGCTGGCCGCGTTCTTCATCGTGTTGACGAACGTGGTCGTCGACTGGCTCTATGCGTACATCGATCCGCGGGTGAGGCTCGGATGACTGAATCTGCTGAGGCTGTTGCCCCTGATGGGGAAGAGGACTTCCTCCGCGTCGATGACCTCAAGGTCTCGTTCGCGACCATGGACGGCACCGTGCAAGCCGTCGACGGTGTGAGTTACGGCGTCCGCCGTGGACAGACGCTCGGCATCGTGGGCGAGTCCGGCTCCGGCAAGTCCGTGAGCAGCATGGCCATCATGGGGCTGCACGACCTGAAGCGCGCGGAGATCACGGGCAGCATCACGGTCGGCGGCCGTCAGATCATCGGCTGTCCGGAGGAAGAGGTCCGGAAGCTGCGTGGCCAGACGATGGCCATGATCTTCCAGGACCCGCTCTCGGCGCTGCACCCGTACTACACGGTGGGCCGGCAGATCGTGGAGGCGTACCGCATCCACCACCCGGACGCGTCCAAGAAGGTCGCGCGCACGCGGGCGATCGAGATGCTCGACCGGGTCGGCATCCCGCGCCCGGACAAGCGCGTCGACAGCTACCCGCACGAATTCTCCGGCGGTATGCGCCAGCGCGCGATGATCGCGATGTCGCTGGTCAACGACCCCGACCTGCTGATCGCCGACGAGCCGACCACCGCGCTGGACGTGACCGTCCAGGCCCAGATCCTCGACCTGCTCGAGGACCTGCAGTCCGAGTTCCACTCGGCGGTCATCATCATCACCCACGACCTGGGCGTGATCAGCCAGATCGCCGACGACGTCCTGGTGATGTACGCCGGGCGCGCGGTCGAGAAGGGCACCGTCGAGCAGGTGCTGCGCCGCCCGCAGCACCCGTACACGTGGGGCCTGCTCAACTCGGTGCCCTCGCTGCACGGCGACGCCGAGGCCGACCTCGTCCCGATCAAGGGAAGCCCGCCCAGCCTGCTCAACCGTCCGTCCGGCTGCGCGTTCCACCCGCGCTGCCCGTACGCCGGCCAGAACGGCGACCGCTCGTTCACCGACGTGCCGGAGCTGCTGCCGGTGCTGGACGACGCCGGGCACTCGGTGGCGTGCCACCTGCCGGCCGACCGCCGGCGTGAGATCTACCAGCGGGACATCGCAGAGGCAGGGGTGGCGCTGTGAGCGTCGAGGCGACCGAGACGTCGGTCCAGGAGAGGAAGCCCTCGCGGGAAGCGCTGCTGTCCGTCCGCGGGCTGGCGAAGCACTACCCGGTGAGCGGCGGGCTGTTCGGCGAGAAGGCCGTGGTGCGCGCGGTCGACGGCGTCGACTTCGACGTCGCACCCGGCGAGACGCTGGGGCTGGTCGGGGAGTCCGGCTGCGGGAAGACCACGACCGGCCGGATGGTGATCCGCCTGCTCGAGGCCTCGGCCGGGTCGATCGCGTTCGAGGGCAAGGACGTGACGAAGGCCAAGGGCCGGTCGCTGACGCAGCTGCGCCAGGACATGCAGATCATCTTCCAGGACCCGTACTCGTCGCTGAACCCGCGGCACACGGTCGGCCGGATCGTCGAGATGCCGTTGAACGTCAACGGGATCGACCCGCCGGGCGGCCGCAAGAAGCGCGTCCAGGAGATGCTGGAGCTGGTCGGGCTCAACCCCGAGCACTACAACCGGTACCCGCACGAGTTCTCCGGCGGGCAGCGCCAGCGCATCGGCATCGCCAGGGCGCTCGTCGTGCAGCCGCGGTTCATCGTCGCGGACGAGCCGGTGTCGGCGCTCGACGTGTCGATCCAGGCGCAGATCATCAACCTGCTGCGCAAGCTGCAGAGCGAGCTGGACCTGGCGTTCCTGTTCATCGCCCACGACCTGGCCGTCGTCCGGCACTTCTCCCAGCGCATCGCGGTGATGTACCTGGGCAAGATCGTCGAGGTCGGTGACCGCGAGGCGATCTACGAGCGCCCGTCGCACCCGTACACCCGGGCACTGCTCTCCGCGGTGCCGGACGTGACGCAGCTCGGCACCGCGGACTCGAAGCGGATCCGGTTGACCGGGGACGTGCCGACGCCGCTCGACCCTCCGTCGGGGTGCCGGTTCCGTACCCGCTGCTGGAAAGCCCAGGAGCGGTGCGCCACCGAGGAACCGGCACTCACCCCCAAGCGCGGCGGGTCACTCGCCGCCTGCCACTTCCCGGAGACGTAGACGGCGGCCCGCCCGGAACGACGTCCTGGGCGGGCTCCCGGTCGGTACCTCTCAGGTGGCCAGCGAGCGTCGCAGGAAGTCGAGCTGGAGGAGCAGCAGGTTCTCTTTCACGGTCTCGTCGGTGGCCATGTGCGTGATGCCCGTGAGCGGGAGTACCTCGTGCGGGCGGCCCGCGGCCAGCAGCGCCGACGAGAGGTGCAGCGTGTGCGCCGCGACCACGTTGTCGTCGGCCAGGCCGTGGACGATCATCAGCGGACGGGAGAGCTTCCCGGCGTCCTCGATCAGCGACGAACGGCGGTACGCCTCCGGCTCCTCGTCCGGCAGCCCGAGGTAGCGCTCGGTGTAGAACGTGTCGTACAGGATCCAATCGGTCACCGGCGCACCCGCGATCCCGGCGTGGAACACGTCCGGACGGCGCAGCACGGCCAGCGCCGCCAGGTACCCCCCGAACGACCAACCGCGGATCCCTACCCGTCCGAGGTCGAGGTCGGGGTGCTCCTTGGCCAGCGCCAGCAGCCCGTCGGCCTGGTCGTCGAGCACCGGCCCGGCCAGGTCGAGCCGGATCGCGGACTCGAACGACGGTGAGATCCCGGGTGTACCCCGCCCGTCGACGACCACCACCGCGAAGCCCTGGTCGGCCCACCACTGCGGCTCCAGCCACATCGTCCCGGCCGCCATCACCTCCTGGTGGTGCGGGCCGCCGTACGGGTCCATCAGCACCGGCAGCCGCGTGCCCGGCACGTGGTCGCGCGGGTAGAGCACCGCGGCCGGCAGCCGCCGGTCGGTGACCCGGCTCAGCACCGGGTTCGCGGTGAACGGCGGCGTGGCCGCGAACGACTCCAGCACCCGGTCCGGCGCGACGACGTACGTGACGCCGACCCGGTCGAGCGTGCGCCGCACCTCGACCTGCGTGCCCCCGCCGGAGACGCCGCTGAACCAGCCGACACCCTCGGTGACGCGACGCGCGGTGCCGTCGGGCGCCACCCGGTACACGTGGTTCTGCTCGGGTGCCTCCTCGGTGCCCTCGACCAGCACGTCGGTGCCGTCCGGCCCGACGTAGCGCCGCACGTGGAGCCCCGGCGGCGTGACCGGCACCCCGCCGACGAGCAGGCGCCTGGCGTCGCCCTGGTCGGTGCTCCACACCAGACGGCCGTCACCCAGCAGCGCCGGGGTGCCCGGCAGGACCTCCAGCCACGGCGTGCCGGTGGCCCGCAGGTGCGTGGTGAGCTCGCCGGTGTCGGGATCGGCGCCGAGCACCAGGGCCTTGGACTGGCGGCGGTCCATCACCGTGAAGAGCGGGCAGCCGCTGTCGTCCCAGCCGGCGGTCACCAGGTACGGGTACTCCTCGGCGCCCCATTCGAGCGGGATCCGTTCGCCGGCCAGCGGAACGATGTGGAGGCTGACCAGCGCGTTCGGGCTGCCCGCCTGCGGGTAGCGGATCGAGTTCGGCGCGCGGCCCGGCTGGGCGGGGTCGGCGATGTACCAGGTCCGCACCGGGGACTCGTCGACCCGTGCGGCGAGGACGCGCTCGCCGTCCGGCGACCACCAGTAGCCGCGGAAGCGGTTCATCTCCTCGGCGGCCGCGAACTCGGCGACGCCCCAGGTGACGCCGTCCTCGGCGATCAGCGTGCGGTCGGTCCAGCTCTCCTCGACCTGCTCCAGCAGGTGGAGCGCGCCGCCGGTGACGTAGGCGACGCGGTCGCCGCGCGGCGAGGGCCGCGGGTCCAGCACCGGCCCGGCGACCGGGAGCTCGAGCGGCGTCGGATCGTCGCCGGGGAGCAGGCCGATCCGGAACAGCTTCCCGCCGAGCGTGAACACCGCGCTACGCATGTGCTCGTCGGTGGCGTACGAGACGATGCCGCCGCCGGACTCCCGGCGACGCTCGCGCATCGCCTTCTCCTCCGGTGGGAGGTCCTCGTCGTCGGTGTCGCGGAACGCGCGGGGGTCGGCCACGATGCGCTCCGTGCCGGTACCCACGTCGAGCACCCAGAGCGCGTGCACCGGGTCGGTGGGGCCGGCCGAGCGGAGGAACGCGACCCGCTCGCCGTCCCGGGAGACGGCCACCGTCCGGGGTGCTCCCAGCGTGAAGTTGCGGGTCCGGGCGGCCAACCGGGGGAACGACGTCTGCGAACTCACCACGCCATCCTGCCACCTAGGCTTGGGGCCATGAGCCTGCCCGCCCGACGACTTCTCCTCGTGCACGCGCATCCCGACGACGAGACGATCACCACCGGCGCCACGATGGCCCGGTACGCGGCCGAAGGTGCGCACGTCACGCTCGTCACCTGCACGCTCGGCGAGGAGGGCGAGATACTGGTGCCCGCGCTGGCGGGGCTCGCCGCCGACCAGGCCGACCAGCTCGGCGGGTACCGGATCGGCGAGCTGGACGTCGCTCTCAAGGCGCTCGGCGTCACCGACCAGCGGTTCCTCGGCGGCACCGGCCGGTACCGCGACAGCGGGATGATCGCCACGCCGCAGAACGACCACCCGCGGGCGTTCTGGCGGGCCCCGGTCGAGGACGCCGCCGCATGGCTGGCCGACGTCATCCGGGAGGTCCAGCCGCAGGTCGTCGTCACCTACGACCCGGAAGGGCTCTACGGGCACCCGGACCACATCCAGGCCCACCGGGTGACGATGCGCGCGATCGAGCTGGCGGCCGACTCCTGGCGGGTGGCCAAGGTCTACTACCCCAGCGAGCCCCGGTCGTTGCTCGCCCGCGGCATCGAGACGTTCGCCACGTCGGCCGAGAACCCGTTCGCCGGCGAACGCGACGTCGACGCGCTGCCGTTCGTCACCCCCGACGAGAAGCTCGGCGCGCGGATCGACGGGTCGGCGTTCGCCCTGGCCAAGCAGGCCGCGATGCGCGCGCACGCCACCCAGGTCGACCCGGGGACGTGGCTGCACGCGCTCGCCGAGAACCTCGGGGTGGAGCCGGTGGGCGTCGAGTACTACATCCGCGCGGTCGGCGAGAGCGGCGGCGCGGGGCTCGAAGACGACCTGTTCGCGGGGCTGTAGATGGAGTGGCCGCTGCGTATCGCCTCGGTGCTGGTGGGCACGCTCCTGGTCGTGACGACCGAGCTGATCGCCGCGTTCCTCACCCCGTTCCGGATCGGGTCGACCCCGATCCCGATCAGCTGGGTGATCGTCGTCGTCGGCATCGTGCTCGGGCTGTCGGTCACCCGGTACGGCTCCGGGCACGGCGGCGCCACGATCATCCCGGCCGTGGCCTGGTTCCTGACGATCTTCCCGCTCTCCACCCGCACGTCCGAGGGCGACCTGATCGTCCAGGGCGACTGGGTCGGCTACGGCGTCCTGCTCATCGGGATGCTGACGATCGTCCTCACGTTGGCTGTGACCGTGGTAATTCCCAGGTCACCGGGGAACGCGGTGCCCTAACGTGTCGCGAATGCAGAACAGGTGGGCCCGGGTCGGCGTCGTCGTCGCGGTGCTGGTCGTGGTGAACTTCGGCGCGCGGCTCGTGCTGCGCCTCGCGAACGGCACCAGCGAGGACGTCGAACTCACGACCGCGTTGGTGTCGCTGGCCGCGATGGGCGTCGTGATCGCGGTCGCGGGCTTCCTCACCGCGCGCCGCTTCCTGTGGGGCGTCACCGCCGGTGACCTGTTCTTCGACCTGGTGATCTCGGCGCTGCTGGTGACGCTGGTCGGCCCGTTCGTCTCCGGCGCGACGCCGTTCGGCTCCGGGGCCACCCAGTGGCTGCTCCAGCTGCTGGTCTGCCTCGGCGTGCTGCTGATCGGGGCGGCGATCGGCACGCTGCTCGCGGTGGCGTTCGGGCTCGACCCGAAGAGCCGCGCGTGGGGCGCGTACGCGGCCCAGAAGCCCCGGCGCCGCTAGGCCGCTAGGCCGTAGTACCGGTACACGTGGTGCAGCTCGAAGCCGAGCTTCTCGTACATCGCGCGGGCGACCGTGTTCTCCGGCTCGGTTTGCAGGTAGACGTGGCGCGCGCCCTTCCCGGCGGCCCAGTCGACGGCGCCCGCGAGCAGGTGCGTCGCCAGGCCGCGCCGCCGGTGGGCGGGGTCGACCTCGACCGCCGTGACGCCGACCCACCCCTCGTCGACGGTGAGGCGGCAGATCGCGATCGGTCTGCCGTCCGACCGGACGGCCGCGAAGCCGGGAGCGTCGGCGTTCGTCAGAACCGCGAGGGCGACGTCGGGCAGCGCGCTGCCGCGGTAGTGGTACGTGGCGAGCCAGTCGGGGTCGGGCTCGCCGGTGATCGTCACCGGGGGCAGGTCTCTCGCCGGGAGCCGGAGGGCCGCGATCTCCGCGGTGAGCACGAGCGCACCGCGTTGGTCGCGCCAGCCGCGGTCCTCCAGCGCCTGCTTGAGCCGGCTACCGGCCGGCAGCGGGAGCTGGAACAGCGGCGGCAGGCCGCGTTCGGCGTACCAGGCCTTCACCTGCGCGAGCGCGTCGTCGAGCGACACCCCGGGGTCGCCGAGCGGGAGCACCGAGTTCGCCCGGCCGGTCCAGCCGCCGGCCGCGCGCAGGTGCCAGCCGCCGATCTGATCGGTGTCCAGCCCGCGCCAGCCCAGCGCGGCGATGCGCTCGAGCTCCAGATCCTTGACCCGCCGGGGCGGGATGCGTTTGGCCGCCACGATCTCAGCGACGGAAATCACTACCTCTCCGGTGGGCGTTCTCACCACCACTCGCTGGCGTTCCGCGCTCAACTCGATAAGCTCGCCGAGAACGTCGCTGAACTGCGGTCGTTCGGCGTCAGGGCCGGTGAGAACCCTCCGTACCACGACCCGGTGACCGACGTCCGTCGGGTGGAGTGACATCTGACCCGCCTCTGCATCGAGATCTGCAGCCAGCGATACTAGATACCGCTAAGGCGGCCCGTTTCCCACCATCCGAAGGCGAAGCCGCTACCGCGCCTGGAAGGACTATCTACGTGACGTACGTCATCGCCGAGCCCTGTGTCGATGTCAAGGACAAGGCGTGCATCGAGGAGTGCCCCGTCGACTGCATCTACGAGGGGGAGCGGATGCTGTACATCCACCCCGACGAGTGCGTCGACTGTGGCGCCTGCGAACCGGTGTGCCCGGTCGAGGCGATCTTCTACGAGGACGACGTGAAGGAAGAATGGCGCGAGTACTACAACGCCAACGTCGTCTTCTTCGACGAGATCGGTTCGCCGGGTGGTGCGTCCAAGCTCGGGCTGATCAAGCACGACGCTCCGCTGGTGGCCGCGCTCCCGCCGCAGGAAGGTGAGCACTGATCTCGGCGTCGTTGCCCGACTTCCCGTGGGACACGCTCGCGCCCTACGGGAAGCGGGCACGGGAGCACGCCGACGGCATCGTCGACCTGTCCGTCGGCACGCCGGTCGACCCGACGCCCGCTGTGGTGCGGGACGCGCTGATCGCCGCCGCGGACGCGCCGGGGTACCCGCTGACGGCGGGCACCCCGATCCTGCGTGACGCGATCACCACCTGGGTCCGCGAGCGGCTCGGTGCGTCGGCGCCGGTGGGTGTGCTGCCCACGATCGGCTCCAAGGAGCTCGTCGCCTGGTTGCCGACGCTGCTCGGTCTGGGCGCGTCCGACACCGTGCAGTTCCCGTCCCTGGCCTACCCGACCTACGACGTCGGCATCCGGCTCGCCGGGGCCACCGGGGTGCGGTCGGACGCCACGGTCGCGTCCGGGCCGGCGAAGACCGCCGCGATCTGGGTGAACTCCCCGTCGAACCCGACCGGGCGCGTGCTCGGCGTGCCGCACCTGCGCAAGGTGGTGGCCTGGGCCCGGGAACGCGGCACGGTCGTGATCTCCGACGAGTGCTACCTGGAGCTCGGCTGGGACGTCGAGCCGGTCTCGATCCTGTCCGACGAGGTGTCGGACGGGAACGTCACCGGTCTGCTCGCGGTGCACTCGCTGTCGAAGCGCTCGAACCTCGCCGGGTACCGGGCCGGCTTCGTCGCCGGTGACCCGGCGATCGTCGGTGAGCTCCTCGCGGTGCGCAAGCACGCCGGGATGATCGTCCCGGAGCCGGTGCAGGCCGCGATGGCGGCGGCACTGGGGGACACGTCGCACGTGCGTGAACAGCGTGAACGGTACGAGCGGCGGCGAGTGGTGTTGCGCGAGGCGCTGGTGGGCGCCGGGTTCCGCATCGAGCATTCCGAGGCCGGGCTGTACCTGTGGGCCACCCGGGACGAGCCCTGCTGGGACACCGTGGGATGGCTCGCGGACCGGGGGATCCTGGTCGCGCCCGGGGCCTTCTACGGACCGGAGGGTGCGAAGCACGTGCGGGTGGCGCTCACCGCCACGGACGAGCGGGTGTCCGCCGCCGTGAAGCGGCTGAGCGAGTAACCGAAGCTACGACGGGTTTGCGGGCCCACCCCGGCCGGGGTGGGCCCGCAAACCGTCGTGACCCCGGGGAACTAGTTGGCGTGCAGGGCCTCGTTGAGCCCGCCCCAGGAGCGGCCCGCGCGCGGCACGGCCTCCAGGGCCCCGGTCACCGAGTTACGGCGGAACAGCACCCCGTCCGCCCCGGCGAGCTCGGCCGCCTTCACGACCGACCCGTCGGGCAGCGCGATCTTGGAACCCGCCGTGACGTACGTGCCCGCCTCCACGACCGAGTCGTCGCCCAGCGGGATGCCCAGCCCGGAGTTGGCGCCGAGCAGGCACCGCTCGCCGATCGAGATCACGGTCGTGCCGCCGCCGGAGAGCGTGCCCATGATCGACGCGCCCCCACCGACGTCGGAGCCGTCGCCCACGACGACACCCGCCGAGATCCGGCCCTCGACCATCGAGTTGCCGAGCGTGCCGGCGTTGAAGTTCACGAAGCCCTCGTGCATCACCGTGGTGCCGGACGCGAGGTGCGCGCCGAGACGCACCCGGTCGGCGTCGGCGATGCGGACGCCGGACGGCACGACGTAGTCGGTCATCCGCGGGAACTTGTCGACGCCGTACACCTCGAAGTGGCTGCGCGACGCCCTGGCCCGGGCCCGCACGGACTCCACCTCGGTCGCCAGCACCGGGCCGTGGTTCGTCCAGGCCACGTTGGCCAGGTGCCCGAAGATGCCGTCCAGGTTCACCCCGTGCGGCTTGACCAGCCGGTGCGAGAGCAGGTGCAGGCGCAGGTAGACGTCGGCGGCTCCGGCCGGAGCGGCGTCCAGGTCGGTGACGACCGAGACCGCGGAGACCTCGACGCCGCGCAGCGGGTCCGGCCCAACCGCGCTCGCCAGTTCCGAACCGAGCGCGGTCTCTCCCTGAGCCTTGTCCAGCCGCGCGACGCCGGGCGAAAGTCCTGGTACCCCGGCTTCGCCCACACCCAACTTCCCGGTGGGGAACCACACGTCCAGAATCTGTCCGGCGTACTCGGTCGCCAGGCCCACTCCCCAGATGCTCACGGCGTCCAGCCTAGCGAGCGTTACTGTCGGGCCGTGACGTTGGACCTCGCGGGCGACCCGGTCGCTCTCACCGCTGCCCTGGTCGATTTCCCCTCGGTCTCCGGAACCGAGGCGCCGCTGGCCGACGAGGTGTTCCGCGCCCTGGAGGGCCTGAAGCAGTACGAGGTCACCCGCGACGGCGACACGGTCGTCGCCCGGACGAACCTCGGCCGGCCGCACCGGGTCGTGCTCGCCGGTCACCTCGACACGGTGCCGATCGTCGACAACGTGCCCTCGCGGCGCGACGGTGACCTGCTCTACGGCTGCGGCACCTCGGACATGAAGAGCGGTGACGCGGTCCTGCTCCACCTGGCGGCCACGATCGAGCGGCCCGCGCACGACCTCACGCTCGTCCTCTACGACAACGAGGAGGTCGAGGCGGCGAAGAACGGGTTGCTGCGGGTCAGCCGCAACCACCCCGACTGGCTGGCCGCCGACTTCGCGGTGCTGCTCGAGCCCACCGGCGGCACGGTCGAGGGCGGCTGCCAGGGCACGCTGCGGGCGAAGGTCACCACCCACGGCAAGCGCGCGCACTCCGCCCGCAGCTGGCACGGCGTGAACGCGATCCACGCCGCCGCGGCGATCCTCGACACGCTCACCGCGTACGAGGCGCGTGAGGTCGACATCGACGGCTGCGTCTACCGCGAGGGGCTGAACGCGGTGGCGGTCAGCGGCGGGGTGGCGGGCAACGTCATCCCCGATCGCTGCGACGTCACGGTCAACTTCCGGTTCGCCCCCGACCGCAGCGAGGCCCAGGCCGAGGCGCACGTCCGCGAGGTGTTCGCCGGTTACGACGTGGAGGTCACCGACTCCGCGCCGGGTGCCCTCCCCGGGCTGAGCGCGCCGGCCGCGGCGAACTTCGTCAGCAAGCTGGACGCGCCGGTGCAGGCGAAGCTGGGCTGGACCGACGTCGCCCGGTTCGCGTCGCTCGGCATCCCCGCGGTGAATTTCGGGCCGGGTGACCCGAACCTGGCCCATCAGGCCGGTGAGTACGTCGACACCCGAAAGATCACCGAAGCCGTGGAGGCACTTCGCCGCTACCTCGTCGCTGACTAGCGTTTGCCGTCGTCGGGATACCGTGGCCACCATGAGTAGTCCCGAGCAACAGCGGGGTCCCGTCACGCTTCGCCGATCGCAGGTACCGACTAGTACCACTGATCAGCGGCTGCTCGACAACAAAAGTGGACGCGCGGATTTCATCCATACCGACACCTGGCGTGTCCTGCGGATCCAGAGCGAGTTCGTCGAGGGCTTCGGCGCGCTCGCCGAGCTCGGTCCGGCGGTCAGCGTGTTCGGTTCCGCCCGCACGCCGGTCGACCACCCCGAGTACCAGCGCGCCGAGCGGCTCGGCCGGGCCCTCGTCGAGGCCGGGTTCGCGGTGATCACCGGCGGCGGCCCCGGCACGATGGAGGCCGCGAACAAGGGCGCGAGCGAGGCCGGCGGCGTCAGCGTGGGGCTGGGCATCGAGCTCCCGTTCGAGCAGGGGCTCAACCGGTGGGTCGACGTCGGCGTCGACTTCCGCTACTTCTTCGCCCGCAAGACCATGTTCGTGAAGTACGCCGCGGCGTTCTGCGTGCTCCCCGGCGGGTTCGGCACGCTCGACGAGCTGTTCGAGGCGCTCACGCTCGTGCAGACCCGCAAGGTGACGCGCTTCCCGGTCGTCCTGATCGGTACCGAGTACTGGGGCGGCCTGGTCGACTGGCTGCGCCGGACCATGCTCGCCGACGGCAAGATCTCCGAGCAGGACCTGGAGCTGATCCAGCTCACCGACGACATCGACGAGGCCGTCGCCGCCGTGACCTCGGCCGAGGCGCTCTCGGCCCACCAGGCGACCGGCATCGACGACGCGCCGGTGGAAGCCTGATGGCGAACGTCTGCGTGTACTGCGCGTCCTCGACGTCGATCGACCCCACGCTCGTCGGGCTGGCCGCCGAGGTCGGGGCCGAGCTCGCCCGCCGCGGCCACTCGCTGGTGTCCGGCGGCGGCCGGGTCTCGATGATGGGCGCGGTGGCGGCCGCCGCCCGGGCCGGGGGAGCGCGCACGGTCGGTGTCATCCCCGAGGCGCTGAGCAGCCGCGAGATCGCCGACTTCGACTCCGACGAGCTGATCAAGACCACCGGCATGCGTGAGCGCAAAGCCGCGATGGACGACCGCGCGGACGCGTTCCTGGGCCTTCCCGGGGGCATCGGCACGCTCGAAGAGGTGTTCGAGGTCTGGACGTCGCGCTCGCTCGGCATGCACGCCAAGCCGGTCGTCCTGCTCAACACCGGCGGCTTCTACGACGGGCTCCTGGAGTGGCTCCGCGACCTGGCGGCGCGCGGGTTCGTCCGCACCGAGGCGCTCGCCCTGCTCACCGTGGCCGACTCGGTCCCGGACGCGTTCGACGCCCTCGAGGCCGGTCTCGAGCACTCCACCCGGGTGGAGGCCGGGCCGTCCGCCCCCGTGCGGATCACGCCAGGCCCCGACGCGTGAAGGCCGGCGCCCGGGTGCCGCGGATCGAGGCGACCATGTCGAGCGTGCGGCGGGTCGCCCGGACGTCGTGAGCGCGGAACACCCGCGCGCCGAGCCAGGCACTGATCGAGGTGGCCGCCAGCGTGCCCTCGAGCCGCTCGTCCACGCCGAGATCGAGCGTCTCGCCGACGAAATCCTTCCGGGAGAGCGCCACCAGTACCGGCCACCCGGTCGCGACGAGCTTCTCGAGCTCCCGGGTCAACGTCAGCGAGTGCCAGGTGTTCTTGCCGAAGTCGTGCGCCGGGTCGATCAGGATGCCGTCCGTGCGCACGCCCACCTCGACCGCCCGCTCGGCCAGGCGGGTCACCGTGCTCACCACGTCCCCGACGACGTCGGGGAAGCTCGGGCGGTGCGGGCGTGAACGGGGCGCGAGGCCACCGGCGTGCGTGCAGATCAGCCCGGTCCCGGTGCGTGCCGCGACGACCGCGAGGTCGGGGTCGGCGCCCGACCAGGTGTCGTTGAGCAGGTCGGCGCCGGCCTCCGCGGCCGCCGCGCCCACCTCGGCGCGCCAGGTGTCGATGCTGATCACCAGCTCCGGGTGGCGTGCGCGCACCTCCCGGATCAGCGGCACCGTGCGGCGCGCCTCCTCGGCCGCGTCCACGGCTTCGCCGGGACCGGCCTTCACCCCGCCGATGTCGACGATGTCCGCCCCGTCACGCACCGCCACCTCGACGGCGGCGAGCGCGGCCTCGTCGCTGAACGTCGCACCGCGGTCGTAGAACGAGTCGGGCGTGCGGTTGACGATGGCCATCACCAGCAGGTCGGTGTCGGCGAATACCCGGCGGCCCAGCCTGAGTGGCATTGGTTCAACCTACCCGCTGATTCGCGTCCGGCCGCATGCCGCTGTGGCGCACGTGTCACCATGCGGGGGTGGGAAGCTTCCTCCTCGTCGTCGTGGCCGCGCTCGTCCTGTCCGGCATCGTGTTCGGTGCGGCCGCGTTCACGCTCGGTCGTGATCGCGGGCTGACGCCGCCCCGGCCGGACGGCGTGCCGTTCGACCTGCCCGCTGACCGGCCGCTGGAGCGGGTCGACGTGGAGGGGCTCCGGGTCGACACCGCGATCCGCGGCTACCGGATGGATCAGGTCGACGAGATCTTCCAGCGGGTCGCCGACGATTTCGACTTCCTGCACGCGCGGATCATCGATCTCGAGGACCAGCTGCACGGCCGCCGGCCGGAGGGTGACGAGGACGAGGAACCGCCGTTCGAGTTCCCGTGGGACGCCGAGAAGTCCGAGGAATCCGCCCTGGAGCCCGGGTCGGCCGCGGACCTGGACGAACGGAAGACCGACGCGGACACGGCCCCGGAAGACGCCGACCCGGCCGATGCCGACTCCCTCCGAGCCGACTCCGCCCGAGCCGACTCCGATCGGCCCGACTCCGCCCGAGCCGACTCCGATCGGCCCGACTCCGCCCGGGCCGAGTCCGCCGGGGCGCGATCGGCCGAGGTTGCCTCCGACGGGGTGGCCTCCGGCGAGGCGGGCCCGGTCGAGGAGCGCTCGGATACGGCCGAGGAAGCTGAGATCGCCGGGCCGCGGTCCGGGCGCGGGCGATGACCGGGGTCGCCGGGATCCCGGCTGAGCTCGCCGTGGCCGGGCCCGGGCGGGTCGAAGCCGAGGTGACCGTGGACGCCGACATCGACACGGTGTTCGCGGCCGCCACCGACTGGCCCGCGCAGGCCCGCTGGATCCCGTTCACGCGGGTCGAGGTCGTCGCCGGTGACGGGCGCGGCGTCGGAACCGTCGTGCACGCGTTCACCGGCGTCGGCCGGGTGGGCTTCCTCGACGTCTTCCACGTCGTCGGCTGGGAGCCACCGCACCGGGTCGACGTCGTGCACGTCGGGCGTCTGGTGCGGGGCCCCGGTGCGTTCCGGCTGTCCGAGCGCGGCCCGGAACGCACGGTGATGGCCTGGAGCGAGGACCTCCACCTCCCGTTCCCCGCGATCGCCAACCGCATCTGGCCGGTCGCCGGCCCGCTGGCCGGAGCCGCGCTCGCGCTCGGCCTCCGCCGTTTCCGCCGGTACGTGAACACCCGCGCCGCCGCGGCCACCATCCCTCGATGACCCGTCCCACCCGCACCTCCCGCGCCGGGACGTCCCGCGCCGGGACATCCCGCGCCGGGACATCTCCCCATCGGGTCGCGCGCCGGTGACGGCGGAGGAGCTTTCGCCGGAAGATTCCGAGTTGGCGCGGGCCGGGCTCGTCCGGGGCGCGGACGGGCTGGTGCGCTGCTCCTGGGCGGGCGCCGCGGAGGACTACGTCGCCTATCACGACCGGGAGTGGGGGCGCCGCCTCACCGGCGACGACGCGCTGTTCGAACGGGTGTGCCTCGAAGCGTTCCAGTCCGGCCTCTCCTGGCTGACGATCCTGCGTCGCCGCGAAGGCTTCCGCCGGGCGTTCGCCGGCTTCTCGATCGAGGCCGTCGCCGCGTTCGACGACGCGGACGTCGAGCGCCTGCTGGCCGACACCGGGATCATTCGCAACCGGGCCAAGATCGACGCCGCGATCGCCAACGCGAAACTGGCCGCGCAGCTACCGGAGGGCCTCTCCGCGCTCCTCTGGTCGTTCGCGCCGCCCGCGCGCCCCCGGCCTCGCACGCGGGCCGACGTGCCGGCCACCACGCCCGAGTCGACGACGCTCGCCAAGAGCCTCCGCAAGCGTGGTTTCCGCTTCGTCGGCCCGACGACCGCGTACGCGTTGATGCAGGCAACCGGTATGGTCGATGACCACATCGTGGGCTGTCACGTGGGTACGGCCTGACGACTCACCTCGATCTCCCCGCCGCCCGTGCGGGCGTCCGGCGCGCCGCGGAGACCCCGCAGGCCCCGCCGGAGGCCTTTTGCGCAGGTCCGGCGGGTGCTAGTCCACTGTGTTTAGCCGGGTCGAGTTTGGGACGCCAGCGGGTATGGGCGAGAATAAGACAGTAGTGAGATGTCCCGGGCGCGTGAGATCCAGCGAGCCTGCAAAGAGTGACCGTACTAGTACGGACGGTTACCGGTCGAGGGGAGCACGAGATGGCGGCCATGAAGCCGCGGACAGGTGACGGTCCGCTCGAAGTCACCAAGGAGGGCCGCGGCATCGTGATGCGCGTACCGCTCGAAGGCGGTGGACGGCTCGTCGTCGAGATGAACCCCGACGAGGCCAGCGCGCTCGGGGACGCTCTGAAGAACGTCACAGGTTAATCACGCGCTCAGCCGGTCAGCCGGCCCAGCCGCACACGGAGCCGCACCGTGTAGGCCGGGTCGGCTGTCTGTTGTCTGCGTGTTGCGGGTGGCCGCTCCCCGCCGCTCCGGGCCACGTGGGCAGAATGATCCCGACGTACTCACTTCCGTAGAGGAGCCCGCGTGCTCGACGTCCGACTGGTGGCTGTCGCCGATCACTCCGCCGACACGCCGGTGGTGCTCGCACTGCCGACGGCGCCGGACGAGCCCACCGCGGAGGCGGCGGAGACCACGCGGGCCGGCGCGTCCGGCGCCCTGACCGACGCGGAGATCGTCGAGGGTGCCGCCCCCGCCGACGCACCCGGAGCCGTCGCGGACGTCGAAGGTGCCCCGCAGTCCGCCGGCGCGCACGACGTCGCGGACGTTCAGCCGGGCGCCGGCGCGCCCGGCGCCGAAGGCGCGGCGGTGGACGGCGCCCTCGCTGCGGACGCCGACGAGGACGAGCGGTCGGCGCCGGCCGTGCTGCTGGACACGCCGTACGCGCTCCCGGACGGCCTCGCGGCGACGCTGGACGCCTGGCTCGGTGACGAGCGGCGGCCCGAACCACCGGCGAAGGGCAAGGCCGGCGAGGTCGCCACGCTGCCGCTGCCCGGCGGTTCACCCGCGGTGGTGCTGCTGGTCGGTACCGGCGAGGGTGCGGAGAAGGACTGGCGCAAGGCCGGTGCGGCGTTGGTCCGTGCGGCCTCCGGTGACCCCGAGGTCGTGCTCGCGCTCCCCACCGACGTCACGCCCGACGCCGTCCGCGGCCTCTTCGAGGGTGCGCTGCTCGCCTCGTACCGCTTCACGCTCGCGTCCGACCCGAAGCCGCCGACGCTACGCAGCATCCGGGTCGTCACCGAGGACCCGGGCCGCTTCGCCGACGCCGTGACCCGCGCCCGCGCGGTCGCGAACGGCACCGTGTTCGCCCGGGACCTGGTGAACACGCCGAGCAACATCAAGAGCCCGGAGTGGTTCGCCGACCAGGCGACCGAGAGCGCCGCGGTGCTCGGCATCGACGTGCAGGTCCGCGACCCCGAGTGGCTCGAAGCCAACAAGTTCGGCGGTGTCCTCGCCGTCGGCGGCGGCTCCACCCGCGGTCCGCGCCTGCTGGAGCTGCGCTGGGCTCCGCCGGGGGTCGAGCTGCACACGCTGCGCCACGTCGTCCTGGTCGGCAAGGGCATCACGTTCGACACCGGCGGCATCTCGATCAAGCCCGCGCAGGGCATGCAGATGATGAAGAAGGACATGGGTGGCGGGGCGGCCGTGGTCGGCGCGGTGCTCGCCGCGGCGGCACAGGAGCTCGCGCTGCGGGTCACGGTGCTGGTGCCGCTGGCCGAGAACATGCCGAGCGGCACGGCGTACCGCCCCGGCGACGTCGTGCGTCACTACGGCGGGCGCACGTCGGAGATCTTCAGCACCGACGCCGAGGGCCGGATGGTGCTCGGCGACGCGCTGGCGTACGCGGTCGCCACCCTGCAGCCCGACGTGCTGATCGATCTGGCCACGCTGACCGGCGGCCAGTCGGTCGCGCTCGGGAAGCGCACCGCGGCGTTGTTCTCGGAGGACGACGATCTGGCGAAGGCGTTGTCCGACGCGGCCGAGCAGGCCGGCGAGCGGGTCTGGCAGATGCCGCTGCCGGAGGACTATCTGGAGCAGATCGACTCGGACGTCGCAGACGCCAACAATTCCGGCGGACGCGGTGCACAGACCGCCACCGCAGCGCTGTTCCTGCGGCCGTTCACCGGGGCGGCCCGTGACCGGTGGGTCCACATCGACATGTCCGGCCCGGCCTGGTCCGACGGGCCCAACGACGAGCTGACCAAGGGCGCCACCGGCTGGGGTGCCCGCACCCTGGCGCGGTATCTCGAGTCGCTCTAACCCAGCGACATGTAGACCGTGCTCGTCTGTTCGGCGATCGCTTCCCAGCTGAACAGGTCGACGGCGCGCCGGCGTCCGGCGCGGCCCAGTTCGCTGCCGCGGATCGGGTCGCTCACGACGGACGCCAGTGCGTCGGCCAGGCCGGCCTCGAACGTGGGCAGGTCATCGGGCGTGTAGGGCACGAGCAGCCCGGTGACGCCGTCCTGCACCACCTCGGGGATGCCGCCGACCGCGCTGGCCACCACCGGTGCCCGGCACGCCATCGCCTCCAGGTTGACGATGCCGAGCGGCTCGTACACCGAGGGGCAGGCGAACACCGCCGCGTGGCTGAGCAGCGAGATGACCTCCTCGCGCGGCAGCATCTCGGCCTGGTGGAGCACGGTGTGCCCGGCGGCGCGCAGGCGCTCGATGCGCTCGGTGACCTCGGCCGCGATCTCCGGGGTGTCCGGCGCCGAGGCGCACAGCACCAGCTGCACGTCCTTGTCCAGCCGCTCGGCCGCCGCCAGCAGGTGCGTGATGCCCTTCTGCTTGGTGATGCGCCCGACGTACAGGACGTAGGGCCGGTCGGGGTCGATGCCCACCTTGTGCAGCGCGGCGTCGTCGGTGGTCGGCGAGTACAGCTCGGTGTCGACGCCGTTGTGGACGACGTGGACGCGGGCGGCGTCGAGGGCGGGGTAGGCGGTGAGGACGTCGTCGCGCATGCCGTTGCTGACCGCGATCACGGCGTCGGCGGCCTCGTACGCGGTGCGCTCCGCCCAGGACGAGATGCGGTACCCGCCACCGAGCTGCTCGGCCTTCCACGGCCGCAGCGGCTCGAGCGAGTGCGCGGTGACCACGTGCGGCTTGTCGTGCAGCAGCTTGGCCAGGTGGCCGCCCAGGTTCGCGTACCAGGTGTGGGAGTGGATGACGCTGACGTCGCCGACGCCGTCGGCCATCTCCAGGTCGATGGCGAGCGCACGGAGCGCGCCGTTGGCGTCGGCCAGCTCGCTCGGAGCCTGGTAGGCGCGGGCGTCCTTGCGGGGCTTGCCGAAGCAGTGCACTTCGACCTCGACCAGGCGACGAAGCTCTCGGACGAGGAAGTCGACGTGAACGCCGGCACCCCCGTACACCTCGGGCGGGTACTCGTTCGTCAGGACCGCGACGCGCATGCGCACACCCTACGGTGCCGACCGTGACTTACCCGACTGTGTCAACGGTGTTAAACCCAAAGCCATCAACGCGACTAGGTCCACGGTTCGCGGGGAACTAGGGTCGCACTATGGTGGGTGGCTCGGTGACACGTTCAGTTCTCGGCATCGTCCTCGCCGGTGGCGAGGGCAAGCGGCTGATGCCGCTGACAGCGGACCGGGCCAAGCCCGCGGTCCCCTTCGGCGGTCCCTATCGGCTGATCGACTTCGTTCTCTCGAACCTGGCGAACGCGGAGATCCGGAAGATCTGCGTGCTGACCCAGTACAAATCGCACTCGCTCGACCGGCACATCACCACGACGTGGCGCATGAGCACGCTGCTCGGCAACTACGTGACGCCGGTGCCGGCCCAGCAGCGGCTCGGCCCGCGGTGGTACACCGGTTCGGCCGACGCGATCTACCAGTCGCTGAACCTCGTCTACGACGAGGACCCGGAGTACATCGCGGTTTTCGGCGCCGATCACGTGTACCGGATGGATCCGGCCCAGATGATCGAGCAGCACGTGTTCTCCGGCGCCGGCGTGACGGTCGCGGGCATCCGGGTGCCGCGCCACGAGGCCACCGCGTTCGGCGTGATCAAGACCGCCGACGACGGCCGGACGATCGCCGAGTTCCTGGAGAAGCCGAAGGACCCGCCGGGCGTCCCCGACGACCCGAACGTGGCCTACGCGTCGATGGGCAACTACGTCTTCACGACGAAGACGCTGCTGGAAGCGCTGCGCCTGGACGCCGAGGACCCCTCGTCCGCGCACGACATGGGCGGCAACATCATCCCGATGCTGGTGGGCAAGGGCGAGGCCGCGGTCTACGACTTCTCCCACAACGAGGTGCCCGGTCAGACCGATCGCGACCGCGGTTACTGGCGTGACGTCGGGACGATCGACTCGTACTACGAGGCGCACCGCGACCTGGCTTCGGTCCACCCGGTGTTCAACCTCTACAACCGGTCCTGGCCGATCCTCACGTCGATGCCGCAGCTGCCGCCGGCGAAGTTCGCGTTGACCGGGCGGGCCACCGAGTCGATCGTCTCGGCCGGCTGCATCGTCACCGGTGAGGTGCGCGACTCGGTGCTCTCGCCCGGCGTGCTCGTCGGCGCCAAGGCCGAGGTGACGGAGTCCGTGCTGCTCAACGGCGTCGTCATCGGTGAGGGCGCGATCGTGCGCAACGCGATCCTGGACAAGAACGTGGTCGTTCCGCCCGGCGCGCGCATCGGCGTCGACGCGGACTTCGACCGGCACCACTACCGGGTCAGCGAGGGCGGCATCGTCGTGCTCGGTAAGGGCCAGCCCGTCGAACTCTAGGCTCTGCGCCCCTACTGGCTCAGTACCGCGACCAGCAGGCCGTCGTCGACCGGGAGGATCGCCGGCGTCAGCCGCGGGTGGTCGCGGATCGTGCGGAGCAGATCGCGCAGCAGCACGGTGATGGGGTCGCGGACCGTCGAGTCCGCGACCCGGCCGTCGAGCAGGACGCCGCCGAACGCCACCGCGCCGCCCGGGCGCAGGAGCCGCAGCGACTCCACCAGGTACTCCGGGTACTCGGCGACCGGTGCGTCGCTGATCAGCACCATGTCGTAGTAGCCGTCGGCGAGCCGGGGGAGCACGTCGAGCGCCCGGCCGTTGATCAGCCGGGCGCGGCTGGCCGGGACGCCGGCCTCGCGGAACGCCAACCGGGCCGCGCTCTGCAGCTCCGCTTCGGCGTCGATGCTCGTGAGGATGCCGTCGGCGCGCATGCCACGCAGCACCCACAGTCCGCTCACGCCGGTGCCGGTGCCGACCTCGACGACCGCCCTGGCGCGCATCGCGGCGGCCAGCAGGCGGAGTGCGGCGCCGCAGTCGGGGGAGATCGCCAGACAGCCGAGTTCCTCGGCCCGGGCACGCGCGGCGGTCAGGATCGAGTCTTCGGCCGCGACGTCCAGCCGCCCCAGCCCGAGCCCGGAATTGCCGGATCTATCGGGCATAGGAGGCGTACCGGGGCGCGCTGAGGCATCCATCACAGTCCTCCCGTCCCAGCGTCGCCTCGGACAGGGTAGGGGAACGCGCTGAGCCTGCGATCCGTTGGCAGGCAGGAAGGCACTGGTGCGGCGTGAGTTTCCTCAGCCGCGTCTCAGCGAGTATTGGGAGGGCCCGGGCACAATGGTGATCACACCTGTAGCGCCTGAGAAGGAGGTCGCCTTGGTGCAAGCCTCCGGGGACTCCGCTGAAGAGATGGTTCCCACCCAGGCCAACTTCACCGAGCCTGTGAGCTGGGACCCGCCCGCGTGGGACGAGGTGGTCCGCGAGCACTCCGCGCGGGTGTACCGGCTGGCCTACCGCCTCACCGGCAACCGGCCCGACGCCGAGGACCTCACGCAGGAGGTCTTCGTCCGGGTGTTCCGCGCGCTCGACCGCTACCGCCCCGGCACGTTCGAGGGCTGGTTGCACCGCATCACCACGAACCTCTTCCTCGACCTGGCCCGCCGTCGCGCCCGGATCCGCTTCGAGGCGCTGCCCGACGACGCCGAGCGCGTGCCCGGCCGCGAGCGCAGCCCCGAGCAGGTCTACATCGACGAGAACCTCGACGACGACGTGCAGCGCGCGCTGGCCGACCTGCCGCCGGACTTCCGTGCCCCGGTCGTGCTCTGCGACATCGAGGGCCTCTCCTACGAGGAGATCGCGGCGACGCTCGGCGTGAAGCTCGGCACCGTGCGCAGCCGTATCCACCGCGGCCGCAGCCAGCTCCGCGAGGCGCTGGCCCACCGTGCGCCGCGCAGCAGCTCCAACCCCGTGGACGGCGTCTCATGACCTCGCCGCGCCGGGACCCGCACCTCGGAGAGCTCGCGTCCGCGTTCGCCGACGACGCGCTCGACCCGACGACCCGCGACCGGGCCCTCGTCCACCTGGCCCACTGCGTCGAGTGCCGGATCGAGGTCGACGGGCACCGCCAGATCAAGGCCCGGCTGGCCAAGCTCGCGCCACCGCCGTGCCCCGACTCGCTGCTCGAGCGGCTCCGGGCGTTGCCAGAGTGCACACCCACCGAGCGGGCCACGCCCGAACTGCCGCCGGTGCGGCTGGAGGCCAGCTTCCGGTCGGTCGCGCCCGCCGGTCGTCCGGTGTCCGGCCGCCGCCCGATCGCGGTGGCTCCGGGCCGGCGTCGTCCGGCCGGTCGCCGTCCGGGTGGCGCGCGCCCGACGGGCCGCCGCCTGCGCCGCAGCGTCGTGGCCACCGCGGTGGGCGGCGTCGCCGCGTTCGCGCTGAGCCTGGGCACCGTGGTCGTCCTCGGCGGCGATCAGCCCACGAGCACCGTCAACCCGCCGGTCCTGACGTACATCAAGGAGCACGGCGCGGTCACCAGCGGCGTGCCGGGCGGCGATCGGGAGGCCTCGGTCGTCGACGTCGCGGACACCGACGAGTGAAACTGGTCGACCCTCGTGCCGGGCTGCTCCGTGCGGCCCGGCGCCTGGTTCTGGTGGTGGGCGCGGGTGCGCTCGGCGCCGTGGTGTGCTCCACCGGCGTCTACCTGTTCGTCCCCGCCCCCACCGAGACGCTCGGCGCCGGTCAATCGGGCGGCTCCGCCCCGCGCGCCGCGCCGTTCACCGCCGGCCGGCCGCTCGGTCCCGCCGAGCAGGAGGCGCTCCGGCTGCTGCGCCGGGCCGGCCGCGCGCAGGCCGACACCGGCTACCAGGGCACGAAACTCTTCCGTAGCTGGTCGCGGTGGGGTGAGCTGACCGCGACGGCGTTCGTCCGCAACGTGCCGGGCCATGGCGTCACGGTGGCCTCCGACGAGGGGTCGGCACGCAGCGCGAACGGTCAGCGCGGCGTCCAGATCGACACCGCCGAGAACAGCTTCGACCTCTCCGACGAGACGCTCGACACACTCACCTCGGCCTATCAGATCCAGGTCGCGGCGTCCGAGCGGATGCTCGAGCGGCCGGTCACCCGCGTCGACGTCCTGCGGCTGAGCGGCACGATCGTCGGCCGGATCTGGCTCGACGACGCCACCGGGCTCGCCGTCCAGCGTGAACTTCTCGACACCGCCGGTCGGGTGATCCGCCGCACGACGTTCACCGGCCTGAGCGTGCTGCCCACCACGTCGACGCCGTCCCCGTCGGCGTCCGCCCGGCCCGACGACTGCGCCGGTGGGTTGTCGGCCGCGGAGCTGGCCGAGCTCGACGCCAGGGGCTGGGACCTTCCCGGCACCCAGCTCGCCGGGTTGACGCAGGTCTGCGCGCGGACGATGGGCACCGGGGCGAGCCGATCGATCCAGCTGAGCTACTCCGACGGACTGTTCGCGCTGTCGCTCTTCGCCCAGCGCGGCCGGCTGGACTCCGCGGTGCCGGGCGGCTTCAGCCGGGAGCGGGTCGGCGACACCGAGGTGTACCTGCGCTGCGGCCTCTACCGCGAGCTCAGCTGGGCCGGATCGGGCATGGTGTATACGCTGGTCACGGATGCTTCGGACGCCACCGTCACGACCGTGGTCGGGTCGCTGCCGACGGTATCGGAGGACACCGGCGTACTCGCCCGAATGAGCAAGGGAATCCGCCGAGTGGGATCCTGGGTCGATCCTTTCCACTGATCCGCCCGTGTGCATTCGTGGACCGAGCAAGGAACACTGGAGGAAACGCCGGGCGACCGAGCCTGACGTTCCGAGGCGGAGGTATCCCCTTGACCGACGCGAGCCGGGTCGACGGACGACCGGCCGAACCGCAGGCGTCCGGCGTGCCGTCAGCAGAGGGCACGCCGAGCCGCGGCGCAGGCGGCTCGCCGTGGATCAATCCGCAGCCCGATCCGGGGTACGCACCCCCGTCCGAGGCCTACCGCACCGGCAGCGTGCCCACGCAGCCCCGTTCGGGTGGTTACCCGGCGTCGGGGCACCCCGGGCAGCCGTCCTACGGGCAGCAGCAGCCGCCGGGCGTGCCCGGTGCGGGCTCGCCGCCGCCCGGCTCGCCGTTCTGGTCGCAGGCCGGCGCCAGGGACCCCTGGCGGGACCCGTCCGCGTCGCCGTCCTGGCTGGCGCCGACGCCGCCCGGCTCGGTGCCGCCGCCGCCCCCGCCGATGGGGTCCGACGGACCGTCGCGCCGGGGTGGCCTGGGCTCGATGATGCTGGTCTCGATCGTGGTGGCCGTCGTCGCCGGTCTGCTCGGCGGCGCGCTCGGCTATGTGGTCGCGGCGCGGACGGCCGGTAGCTCGTTCTCGCTCGGCAGCAGCTCGGGCTCCACGCCGGAGCTGGCCGAGCGCCCGCCGACGTCGCTGGCCGGCATCGCGAAGACCGTGCAGCCCAGCGTCGTCACCGTGGTGATCCGGTCGGCCAGCGGGAACGGCAACGGGTCCGGGTTCGTCATCGACGCCGAGGGCCACATCCTCACCAACAACCACGTCGCGGCTCCGGCCGCGTCCGGCGGCAACCTGCGGGTCGTGTTCTCCGACGGCTCCTCGTCGGCCGCGACGATCGTCGGCCGTGACGTCGGGTCCGACATCGCGGTGCTGAAGATCGACAAGGACGACCTGAAGCCGGTCCGCTTCGGTGACTCGGACAAGATCGCGATCGGCGACCCGACCGTGGCGTTCGGTTCGCCGCTGGGGTTGGCCGACACCGTCACCAGCGGCATCGTCAGCGCGATCGACCGCCCGGTGCGTACCGCCGGCGAGAGCGGCGGCAACCAGGCCGGTGGCGACGACGCGGCGTACCTCGCCGCGATCCAGACCGACGCGGCGATCAACCCCGGTAACTCCGGGGGGCCGCTCGTCGACGGCGCCGGCCGGGTCATCGGCGTCAACTCCGCGATCGCCGCGCTGCCCAGCCAGGGCGGGTCGAGCACGAGCGGCAACATCGGCATCGGCTTCGCGATCCCGATCAACCAGGCCAAGCGCATCGCCGAGCAGATCATCGGCACCGGGGAGGCCCGGACGACGATCATCGGCGCCGAGATCGCACTCAGCGGCGACCAGACCGAGGGCGGCGCGCCGCTCAGCACGGTGGTCGCGGGCGGCCCGGCGCAGAAGGCCGGGTTGAAAGCCGGGGACATCGTGACGAAGTTCGCCGACCGGCCGATCGAGGACGGCGTGGCGCTCATCGCCCTCGTCCGCAAGCAGGCGCCGGGGACAAAAGTCGGCGTCACGTATCGCCGCGGTGGGCAGACCATCACGTCGACGGTGACGTTGGGGCAGAAGTAGGAGGATCCACAGCCGGGTGGTCTGCCGGTCGTTCGAGGCACGGATTAGGCTGCGGTTCAGCGGCCAGGTACCGAGCTGTCGACACGGCGGTGACCGCGGTGAGGAGCAGCGGTGTTCGAGAATCTCGGTTGGTGGGAGATCATCGTTCTGGCGCTGATCGGGTTGTTCGTGTTCGGGCCCGATCGGCTGCCGAAGGTGATCGGCGAGGCGGGGCGCATGCTCCGCACGCTTCGACAGATGGCTCGCGGAGCCAGCGCGGAGCTGCGTGACGAACTGGGGACCGACTTCGAGATCGAAGATCTGCACCCGAAGCGGTTCGTCCGCAAGCACCTCCTCAGCGAGGAGGACGAGGCGGCGTTGCGCAAACCGCTGAAGGACGCGATGCGTGACTTCGAGGAACTGCAGCACGTCGACGAGGTGACCGAGGCCTACCGCGACGACGGCGCCTCCAAGAACGGCAAGGTCCACCCGCCGTCGACGCCCGAGAGCCGGGCCGCCCGGTACGACTCGGACGCCACCTGACGAAACGAGCCCCCGCCGAATCAGGCGGGGGCTCGTTCTTCGTTCGCGCGGTCAGCGGCGGGCCGCCGGGGAGAGGCCCAGGCTCATGCCGGCGAGGCCGCGCTGGCGGACGGCCAGTTTCTCGGCCACACCGTTCAGGGCCTTGGCGGCGGGGGCGTCGGGGTCGGCGAGCACGAGCGGGATGCCGGAGTCGCCGCCCTCGCGGACCCGCGGGTCCAGCGGAATCTGCCCCAGCAGCGGCACCTGCGCCCCGAGCGTGCGCGAGAGCGCCGCGGACACCGCCTCGCCCCCGCCCGACCCGAACACGTCCATCCGCTCGCCGTTCGGCAGCTCGAGCCACGACATGTTCTCGACCACGCCCACGAGTCGCTGGTGCGTCTGCAGCGCGATCGAACCGGCGCGCTCCGCGACCTCGGCCGCGGCCTGCTGCGGCGTCGTCACGACGAGGATCTCCGCGTTCGGCACCAGCTGCGCCACCGAGATCGCGATGTCGCCGGTGCCCGGCGGCAGGTCCATCAGCAGCACGTCCAGGTCGCCCCAGAACACGTCGGCGAGGAACTGCTGCAGCGCCCGGTGCAGCATCGGCCCGCGCCACACCACGGCGGTGTTGCCCGGCGTGAACATGCCGATCGAGATCACCTTCACGCCGTGCGCCTGCGGCGGCATGATCATCTGCTCGACCTGCGTCGGGCGCCCCTCGACGCCGAGCATGCGCGGCACCGAGAACCCGTAGATGTCCGCGTCGACCACGCCGACCGACAATCCGCGCGCGGCGAGCGCGGCGGCCAGGTTCACGGTCACCGACGACTTGCCGACGCCGCCCTTCCCGGACGCCACCGCGTAGACCCGGGTCAGCGATCCGGGCTGGGCGAACGGGATCACCGGCTCGCCCTTGCCGCCGCGCAGCGACGACTGCAGCTCCTTGCGCTGGGTGTCGCTCATGACGCCGAAGTTCACCCGGACGGTCGAGACCCCGGAGACCTTGGCCACCGCGGCCGTGACGTCGTTGGTGAGCGTGTCACGCATCGGGCAGCCGGCCACGGTGAGCAGCACCGCGACTTCGACGACCCCGTCGGAGTGGATGGCCACGGACTCCACCATGCCCAGGTCCGTGATCGGCCGTTTGATCTCGGGGTCGTTGACACCCGCGAGCGCGGTCCGGATCTCGGCTTCGTCGGGGAGAGTGGAGGAGAGCGCCATGAGCCCTACTCTACGTGCGGGTAGGGGTACGACCACCCCGGCTTGTGCCCGGGAGCACAGATCTACCGTACGGGCATGGATCGGAACGGAATCGTGCGCGACGCGGTCGCGGTGGGGCTGGCCACCGGGGCGTACGGGATCGCGTTCGGTGCGGCCGGGGTCGCGAGTGGGTTCAGCGTCCTGCAGACGTGTCTGAGCAGCCTGCTCGTCTTCACCGGGGCGAGTCAGTTCGCGCTGATCGGGGTGATCGGCGCGGGCGGCGGGGTGGCGGCCGCCGTCGGTTCGGCGTTGCTGCTCGGTGCGCGCAACGCGCTCTACGGCGTCCGGCTCTCGGGGGTGCTGGGGTGGACGGGCTGGCGTCGGCTGGTCGCCGCGCAGGGGATGATCGACGAATCGGCGGCGATGGCGTTGGCGCGTCCCGAGCCGCGGGCCGCACGGCTGGCGTTCGTCTCGACGGCGACGAGCGTGTTCGTGCTGTGGAACCTCGCGACGCTCGTCGGCGCGGTCGGTGCGACGGCGGTGGGCGACCCGGCGGTGCTCGGGTTGGACGCCGCCGCTCCGGCGGGGTTCCTCGCGCTGCTCGCGCCGCGCCTGCGTGAGGGCGGCGGGGTCTGGCGTGTGGCCGCCGCCGGCGCCGTGATCGCGCTGCTGGCCACGCCCTGGCTGCCTCCCGGGGTCCCGGTTCTCCTCGCCTCCTTCGGCGTCCTGGCCGCCTTCTTCATCCGGGGCGCAGCGCAGTGATCTGGGTCGCGCTCGGACTGGCCGCGGCGGGGTGTTACCTGTTCAAGGTCGTCGGGATGTCGCTGCCCCCGGCCTGGCTGGACGACCCCCGGGTGCTGCGGATCGCGACGCTGCTGCCGGTGGCGCTGCTGGCGGCCCTGGTCGCGGCGCAGACGTTCGGGGACGGCCGGTCGCTGGTACTCGACGCCCGCGCGGCCGGCGTCGCGGTTGCCGCCGTCGCGGTGCTGCTGCGGGCCCCGTTCCTGCTGGTGGTCGTCCTGGCGGCGGCCACCGCGGCGCTCGTCCGCGCGGTCAGCGGGTGAGTTTGGCCCGGCGCCCGTCGGCGTCCCGGCGGCTCTCGACGGCCGGCCGCCGGTCGGCCCGCCGGGACTCCCCGGCCTTGCGTGACGGCTCGGGCTCGGTGTCGGCGGGCTCGCGCAGCTCGTCGACGATGTTCCTGAGCTCCGACCGGAGGTACTCGCGGGTCGCGACGTCGTTGAGCGCCAGCCGCAGCGCGGCCAGCTCCCGGGCGAGGTACTCGGTGTCGGCCTTGGCCGCCTGCGCCCGCTGCCGGTCCTCCTCGAGCGAGATCCGGTCCCGGTCGGCCTGCCGGTTCTGCGCCAGCAGGATCAGCGGCGCGGCGTACGCGGCCTGCGTGGAGAACGCCAGGTTCAGCAGGATGAACGGGTAGGGGTCCCACCGCAGCTGCACCGCGAACACGTTGAGGATCACCCAGACGATCACGATCACCGTCTGCATCAGGATGAACGTGCCGGTACCGAGGAACTGCGCGACGTGCTCGGAGCCGCGCCCGAATGCGTCCGCGTCGAACCGCGGCAGCCGCCGCCGCCGCTCGCGCGGCTGGTCGAGCCGACTACGCGACCGTGAGATATCCGTCATGACAGGTCCTATCCGTCCCGGTCGCGCCAGTCCTCCGGCAACAGGTGGTCCAGCACGTCGTCCACGGTCACCGCGCCGAGCAGCCGGTCGTTCACGTCCACGATCGGTACCGCGACCAGGTTGTACGTGGCCAGGTAGTGCGAGACCTGGGCCAGCGTCGCGTCCGGGTCCAAGGGGTCGAGGTCGGCGTCCACGACGGCGCTGACCAGGGTGCTGGGCTCCTCACGCAACAGCCGCTGGATGTGCGCGATCCCGAGGAACCGGCCGGTCGGCGTCGACGAGGGCGGACGACAGACGTACACCTGGGACGCCAGCGCCGGCGTCAGATCGGGGTCACGCACGCGGGCGAGCGCATGGGCCACGGTGGCGTCCGGCGGCATGATCACCGGCTCGGACGTCATCATTCCACCGGCGGTGTCCTCGGTGTAATCGAGCAGCCGCCGGACCGGTGCCGCCTCGGACGGCGACATCATCGCCAGCAGCCGCTCCTGCTCGGGTTCGGGCAGCTCACCGAGCAGGTCGGCGGCGTCGTCCGGGTTCATCTCCTCGAGCACGTGCGCGGCCCGCTCGCTGTCCAGCGAGCTGAGGATCTCGATCTGGTCGTCCTCGGGGAGCTCCTCCATGACGTCGGCGAGCCGGTCGTCGCCCAGGGCGGCCGCGACCTCCACCCGGCGCTTGTCGGAGAGGCCCTGCAGCACGTTGGCCAGGTCGGCGGCGCGCAACTGGTCGAACACCGCGAGCAGGTTCGCCGCGCCCTGGCGGTCCTCGCTGCTGATCACGCCGTCGACCTCGGCCCAGTCGACCTGCTTCAGGTGCCCGCGCCGCCGCCCCAGCACGCCCGACGAATGCTCCCGCGCCGCGACCTTGACCAGCTCCCACTCGCCGCTGCGCGACCGCTCCATCGCCACGTCGACGACGATCGCGCGCGCCGGTGGGTCGCCGCCGAGCGTCACCTGGCGGTCGAGCATGTCGCCGAGCGCCATCAGCTCGCCGGTGCGCTGCTCGAAGCGGCGCAGGCTGATCGTGCCGGTGTTGAGCATGACCGCGTCCGGGTCGAAGGCCGTGACCCGGCCCAGCGGGACGAAGATGCGGCGCCGGTGGACGATCTCCACCACCAACCCGGTGACGCGCGGAGGGCGGCTGATCTCGGCGCGGGGGCGGACCACCGCGTCCCGAACCCGGCCGAGTTGGTCGCCGCTCGGATCGAAAACCGCGACGCCGGCCAGTCGTGCCAGGTAGATCCGCGTGCCGGTGGTCACCTGCGCAGCCTAGCCGCCGCTCACGCTCCGCGCCCCGGGTGGCGGAGGCCCGGGCGCTCAGCGTCGACGGTGCAGCGTGCGGGGGATCGGTGTCGGGGTGGTGGCCGGGGTGGGGCGGGGCGGCGCGGACAGCGCACCGTCGGGGAGCGGTTCCGGGTCGCCGTCGGGCGCCAGACGGCTGATCGTCGCGGTGGTGGCCCACCGCGCCGGCGCCCCGACCGGGTCGGTCGCGTTGAGACGCTTCTGCGCCAGCTGCGGCGCGACCTCGTCCCAGGTCGCCGTGCCGGGCTCCACCCGGGAGACCGCGGCCGGCCAGGAGACGATGCGCCCGCCGTGCTCACCGCGCACGCTCACGGTGACCCGCGTCGCGTCGGCGAGGCCGGGCAGCGGCTGCTCGGGGCCTCCGTGCACGACGTAGGCCGCGCCGTCGATCCAGGTCAGCCAGGCCACGGTCGCCGGCTGGTCGCCGACCGTGAGCCAGCCGACCGCGGCCTTCTTCATCGCCTCGCCGATCAGCGCATGCACCATGCCTGGAATTCTGGCAGCCGTGACGCGTCCCGACCCCACTCCGGCCACCTGGGCGACGCTCGGCCTCGCGGTGGCCGCGGTGGCGACCTCCGGCCCGCTGATCGCGGCGATCGCCGCACCGGCCCTCGCGATCGCGTTCTGGCGCCTCGGCCTGGCCGCGCTCGTCCTGACGCCGATCACCGCGGTGCGGCTCGCGCGCCTGCCGGCCGAGCGGCCCGATCGCCGTACGGTCGGCCGGTCCCTGCTGGCCGGCGCCCTGCTGGCCGGGCACTTCGGCACCTGGATCCCCAGCGTGACGATGACGAGCGTCGCGACGTCGACCGCGCTGGTCTGCACGCAGCCGATCTGGGCGGCGCTGTTCGCGGCCGCGGGCGGTGAGCGGTTCTCCCGGCGGTTCTGGGTGGGCGTCGTGCTCGCGGTCCTCGGCGCGACGGCGATGACCGGTGCGGACGTCACCGTCTCGGCCGAAGCGCTGGTGGGCGACGCGCTGGCGATCGTCGGCGCGGTGCTGATGGCCGCGTACGTGACCGTCGGCTCCCGGGTGCGGATCACGACGAGCACCACCACGTACACGACGATCTGTTACGGGGTGTGCGCGCTGCTGCTCCTGGTCGTCTGCCTGGTCGCCCGGGCCGACCTGGGCGGATACCCGGCCCACTCCTGGGTGCTGCTGGTCGCGCTGACGCTCGGTCCGCAGTTCCTCGGGCACTCGCTGATCAACCGGGTGCTGGCGTCGCTGTCGGCCACCGCGGTGAGCGTCGCGATCCTGTTCGAGGTGCCGGGAGCGGCGTTGCTCGCCTGGATCTTCCTGGCCCAGACGCCGCCGGTGCTGGCCTGGCCGGGCATGGTCGTGCTGCTCGGCGGCCTGGCGCTCGTGGTCGTGGGGAGCAGAAGGTCACAGTCTGAACCGGTTCCGCAGGCCGGGAGCGGAGATCAACCCTCGGTAAGTTACTCGTGAGTTGGCCCACCGTGAGGAGTGCATCAATGTCTGAGCCTCGGACCCTGCGGCCTCGCCGCTCGTGCCTGGCGGTGCCCGGATCGAACCCGCGCTTCCTGGAGAAGGCCAAGGGACTCCCGGCCGACCAGGTGTTCCTGGACCTCGAGGACGCGTGCGCGCCGCTGGCCAAGCCGGAGGCGCGCAAGAACATCGTCGCCGCGCTGAACGAGGGCGGCTGGGGCGACAAGATCCGCGTCGTGCGGGTCAACGACCTCACCACGCACTGGACCTACCGCGACGTCGTCGAGGTGGTCGAGGGGGCCGGGCCGAACCTGGACTGCATCATGCTGCCGAAGGTGCAGAGCGCCGCCCAGGTGCAGTGGCTGGACTTCACGTTGACCCAGATCGAGAAGACGATGGGCTTCGAGGTCGGCAGGATCGGCATCGAGGCGCAGATCGAGAACGCCAAGGGCCTGATCGAGGTCGACGCGATCGCGCAGGCCTCGCCGCGCGTCGAGACGATCATTTTCGGACCGGCCGACTTCATGGCCAGCATCAACATGAAGTCGCTCGTGGTGGGCGCGCTGCACCCCGACTACCCGGCGGACCCGTTCCACTACATCCTGATGAAGATCCTGATGGCGGCCAGGGCCTACGACAAGCAGGCCATCGACGGCCCGTTCCTGCAGATCCGCGACGTCGACGCGTTCCGCGACGTGGCCAAGCGGGCGGCGATGCTCGGCTTCGACGGCAAGTGGGTGCTGCACCCGGGGCAGATCGACGCGGCCAACGAGATCTTCGCGCCGAGCCAGGAGGACTACGACCACGCCGAGCTGATCCTCGACGCTTACGACTGGTGCACGTCGGAGGCAGGCGGCAAGAAGGGCTCGGCGATGCTCGGCGACGAGATGATCGACGAGGCCAGCCGGAAGATGGCGCTGGTCATCGCGGCCAAGGGACGCGCGGCGGGGATGGCGCGCACGTCCTCGTTCACGCCGCCGGAGAGCTGAGCCGTTCGGGGGCCCGAGCGGGCCCCCGAACCCTCAGTACGTGGTGCCCGACGAGGACGACGAGCTGGCGAAGATGCCGAAGCCGATGATCAGCACGACGTAGAACAGGATGAACGCGATCGAGAGGCCGAAGCCGATCCAGCCGACGATGATGCCGGCCGTGGCCAGGCCCTCGCCGTCCTCACCGGTCTCGCGGATCTGCTTCTTCGCGGAGTGGCCGAGCAGCGCGCCGACGATGCCGGGCAGGCCGAGGCACATCATCAGCGACACGATCGACACGATCAGCGACGCGAGCGCGAGGCCGTTCTGCTTGCGCGGCGGCGGGTAGGCCGGCGCGTACGGCGCGGGCGCGCCCCAGGCACCGGCCGGCGGGTACGCGTTGGGCACCGGGCCGGCCGCGGAGTACGCCGGGTAGGCGTTCGGGTCGTATCCGGGGGTGGCGCCGTAACCCGACGTAGGATCCGGATAACCGGACGTAGGGTTCGGATATCCCGAGGTAGGGTCGGGGAACCCCGACGTCGGCTTAGCCCACGGGTTGGCCTCGCCCGGCGGAGGATTCGTCATGGGCGCGGGTCTATCACACTCCTCCCGGCCATAGCATCGTCCGGGCCGGGTTCGGACACCGCTGCGTGCGGCACGTACGACACAATCACCCCATGAGTGAGCACCCCGCCCCGACGGTTAACCCCACCGACCGCCTCGACGGGAGGGTCGCCCTCGTCACCGGCGCGGGTAGCCCGGACGGCATCGGCTACGCGATCGCCCGGCGGCTCGTGGGCCTCGGCGCCAGAGTCGGCATCGTCTCGACCACCCGGCGCATCCACGAGCGCGCCGCCGAACTGGGCGCGTCCGGCTTCGTCGTCGACCTGGTCGACCCGGCCGAGGTCGAAGCGTTCGCGGACGCCGTGCGCGACTCGCTCGGCGACGTCGAAGTGCTCGTCAACAACGCCGGGATGGCGAGCGTGGCCAGCCCCGAGGTGCTGCGGCCGGTGAGCCAGTTGACCGACGACGACTGGCGCGCGGAGATCGACCGGAACCTGACCACCGCGTTCCTGACCAGCCGGGCGTTCGTCGGCGGTATGACCGAGCGGGGCTGGGGCCGGATCGTCAACATCGCGTCGACGACCGGGCCGGTCAACGCGATGCCGGCCGAGGCGGGTTACGCCGCGGGCAAGGCCGGCATGGTCGGGCTCACCCGCGCGCTCGCGATGGAGGTGGTGGCCGACGGCGTGACCGTGAACGCCGTCGCCCCGGGCTGGATCCACACCGGCTCGTCCACGGTGAGCGAACTGCACTACGGGCGCCTGACGCCGCTGGGCCGGCCGGGCTCGCCGGACGAGGTCGCCGCGCTCGTCGCGTTCCTCACGACGCCGGCCGCGTCCTACGTCACCGGGCAGATGCTCGTGGTGGACGGCGGCAACTCGGTGCTGGAATCCCGTGGTTAGGTTCACAGCCGCCTTGATCGGTTCGGTCGGCGATACTCGGCGGTAACAAATCGCCGACCGAGGGAGATCGCCCGATGGCCCGTCTCGCGCAGACCCACGGGTTGACCGAGATCCAGACCGACATCCTGGCCACGGTCCGGACCTTCGTCGACAAGGAGATCATCCCGCACGCGCAGGCACTCGAGCACGCTGACGAGTACCCCTCGGACATCGTCGACGGGATGAAGGAGATGGGCCTGTTCGGGCTCATGATCCCGGAGGAGTACGGGGGTCTCGGCGAGTCGCTGCTCACGTACGCGCTGGTCGTCGAGGAGATCGCCCGGGGCTGGATGAGCGTGTCGGGCATCATCAACACCCACTTCATCGTCGCGTACCTGCTGCGCCAGCACGGCACCGACGAGCAGAAGCAGCGGCTCCTGCCGAAGATGGCGGCCGGGGACGTCCGGGGGGCGTTCTCGATGTCCGAGCCCGCGCTCGGCTCGGACGTCTCGGCGATCTCCACCCGGGCGAAGAAGGACGGCGACGACTACCTCATCACCGGCCAGAAGATGTGGCTGACCAACGGCGCACGGTCGTCGGTCGTGGCCACGCTGGTGAAGACCGACGAGGGCGCGGAGTCGGTCTACCGGAACATGACGACGTTCCTGGTCGAGAAGGAGCCCGGCTACGGCGAGACCGCGCCGGGCGTCACCGTGCCGAAGAAGATCGAGAAGATGGGCTACAAGGGCGTCGAGACGACCGAGCTCATCTTCGACGAGGCCCGGCTACCAGCTACCGCGATCCTCGGCGGCCCCGAGAAGGCCGGCCGCGGTTTCTACCAGATGATGGACGGCATCGAGGTCGGCCGCGTGAACGTCGCCGCCCGCGCGTGCGGCATCGCGATCCGGGCGTTCGAGCTGGGCGTCTCCTACGCCCAGCAGCGCAAGACGTTCGGCAAGGCGATCGTCGATCACCAGGCCATCGCGTTCAAGCTCGCCGAGATGGCGACGAAGATCGAGGCGGCGCACGCGCTCACCGTCAACGCCGCCCGGCTCAAGGACGCCGGCGAGCGCAACGACGTCGAGGCCGGGATGGCGAAGCTGCTGGCCAGCGAGTACTGCGCCGAGGTCACCCAGGAGTCGTTCCGCATCCACGGCGGCTACGGCTACTCCAAGGAGTACGAGATCGAGCGGCTCATGCGTGAGGCGCCATTCCTGCTCATCGGCGAGGGCACCTCGGAGATCCAGAAGACGATCATCAGCCGTGGCCTCCTCCGCGAATACGGCCTCAAGGGCTGAGGAAGAGGCCCGGGCGCAGGGGTGCTGCGCCCGGGCCGTTCGTACACCCCGTCCGCCCGCGCAGACCCGGACCCCGTACACGGGCCGGACGAGGTGCACGAGACCCCACCACCGCGGCGCGCGGCGACTCGTCACCGCCGGGCAGGGCCCAGTGCTGCTGCCGACCGGACCGGTCCCCAGGCCGGGCCCGGACACGACAGCAGGTATTTGGAGCGATCGAGCTTCAGAGCAGCGTCAGCTGCTGGGACGCCGGCACCTCCGGCTCGATGGCGCGGGCCTCGCTGGGGGTGCGGCCTCCGATGCCGTAGGACTTCGCGATCTCACGCACCCGGGCCACGACCGCCTGGGTGTACTCGGCCGGTGCGTACGACCCCTCGCGGTACAGCCGGCGGTACGCGCCGACCAGGTCGGGCCGGGCGCCGCGCAGCCAGCCGAAGAACCATTCCCGGGCGCCCGGGCGCAGGTGCAGCGGCAGCGGCGTCACCGCGACCGCCCCGGCTTCCGCGATGGCCGCGACGGTGGCTTCGAGGTGCTCGTCGGTGTCGGTGAGATAGGGCAGCACCGGCGCCATCAGGACGCCGCACCCGATACCGGCGTCGGTCAACGCCCGGCAGACCCCGAGCCGGGCCCGCGGGTTGGGCGTCCCCGGCTCCACCTGACGCCAGAGCGCCGCGTCCACGAATCCCACCGAGACGTTCACCCGCACGTCGGTGACCTGTGCCGCTTCGGTGAGCAGATCGAGATCGCGCAGCACGAGAGTGCCCTTGGTGAGGATCGAGAACGGGTTGGCGTGGTCGCGCAGCGCCGTGAGCACCTCACGCATCAGGCCGTACCGGCCCTCGGCGCGCTGGTAGGGGTCGGTGTTGGTGCCCATCGCCACGTGCTCGCCGGCCCAGGAGCGCGCGCCGAGCTCGCGACGCAGCACCTCACCGGCGTTGATCTTCACGACGATGCGCGAGTCGAAGTCGTGCCCGGCGTCGAGATCGAGGTAGGTGTGCGTGTTGCGGGCGAAACAGTACGTGCAGGCGTGGGTGCAGCCGCGGTACGGGTTCACCGTCCATCCGAACGGCACCGGCGACGACGCCGGCACCCGGTTGAGGATCGACTTCGCCCGGATCTCGTAGAACGTCACCCCGCGGAACTCGGGGGTGTCGATCGTGCGGACCCGGACCCCGGCGCCCTCGAACGGCAGCGGGAGCGGGGCCGGTGCGGCCCCCTCGGTGTCGGCCTCGGCCGACCGCAACCGCATGTGGTCCCAGCGCATCGCCTCTCCCGTCGTCGCGTTCGAGTCCACCGTATTCGAACATGCGTTCGAGCGCCAGTAGATACGCCCGTGTCAAAAGTCCGTTTTGGGAGATCGTTATGTCCTTCGACCTGCCGCCGTTCCCGGCCCCCGGTGACCTCCCGGGGCATCTGCGCTGGCAGGCGGCGGGGTGCGGCGACCGCGCCCCGCTGAGCCGGGCGCTGCTGCGTGCCGCCGCCGACGATGCCGAGAGCGGCGGACCCACCGCGGCCCTCCTGGCGCCGTACGTCGACCGCCCCGCCGCCGACGCGCCCGGCCTGCGCTTCCTGGCCGCCGCGCACTACCTGGTGCTGAACGGCTCGCTGCCGGAGCTGGCGCGGTTCTACCCGAGCGCGGGTGGCACGGAGCCGTTCGACGGGGCGTGGGAACCGCTGCACAAAGCCCTGATCGAGCGTCCGGACGAGTTCGCGGCGCGCCTCACCGCACCCGTGCAGACGAACGAGACCGGGCGGGCGGCGGCGCTCTACGGCGGGCTGGCCGTGCTGACGCACCACACCGGCCTGCCGATCCGGCTGCTGGAGATCGGCGCGTCGGCCGGGCTGAACCTCCGAGCCGACCGGTTCGGCTACCGCGTCGACGGCACCGTGTACGGCGGGCAGGACAGCCCGCTGATCCTGGACGAGCCGTTCCGTGGGATACCGCCGGTGCCGCTCGGGACCCGGGTCTCGGTCGTCGAGCGGCGCGGCTGCGATCCGCACCCGCTGGACCCGGCCGACGCCGAACACCGCAGGCGCCTGGAGTCGCTGGTCTGGGCCGAGCAGGTGAACCGCCTCGAGCGGTTGCGCGCGGCGATCGCGGTCGCCGGCCGGGTCCCGGCCGAGGTGGACCGGACCGCCGACACCGCGGGCTGGCTCGCCGACCGGCTCGCCGAAGCGAGCCCGGGAACGGTCACGCTGGTCTGGCACTCGGTCGTCCAGAGCTACGTCGACCACGACGCCTGGCGCGCGATCGAGGCGCTCCTGGACGAGGTGGGCGAGCACACCGGCGGCGACGCACCGCTGGCGCGGCTCGCGTTCGAGCCGGAGACCGACGAGGACGGCCGCGGCCGTTTCGCCGCCCGGCTGACGCTCTGGCCGGACGGCACGAGCCACTTGCTCGGAACCACGAACGGCCACGGCATCCCGTTCGCGTGGGCGGGATAATGGATCCGTGGCGACCTTTGTGTACGACGGCGACTGCGCGTTCTGCTCCACCTGTGCCCGGTTCATCGAGCGGCGCATCCCCACCTCCGCGGACGTGGTGGCCTGGCAGCGCACCGACCTGGACGCGCTGGGGCTCAGCGTCGACGACGCGGAGACCGCGGTGCAGTGGGTCTCGGCCGAGCGCCGCGCCGCCGGCCCGGAGGCCATCGCGGAGCTCCTGATCGACGCGGGCTCGTTCTGGCGTCCGGCCGGGCACGTGCTGCGGTTCCGGCCGGTGCGTGCGGCGGCCTGGCCGGTCTACCGCTGGGTCGCCCGCAACCGCGACAAGCTGCCGGGCGGCACGGCTACGTGCGCGCTGCCCCAGGCGGAACGGGATCGCCTCGCCGGCTGAGCGACCGCCGGTCGGCCAGCCACGATCGGGTGCGCTCGAGGGGCAGCAGCGCCGCGAGCGCGACGAGGTGCGGCCAGAACGCGATCGTCAGCCCCGCGTACACCATCGCGTGGAACCCGAACAGGAACAGCACGGCGTAGGTCTGCCAGCGGCCGCGCAGGAACAGCAGCACCGGGCTCGCCAGCTCGAACGCGATCGTGCCGAACTGCGCCAGCACCAGCAGGTACGGCACGTGCACGGTCCAGTCGGAGAAGATCGTCCCGCGGCGCAGCACCGCCTTCGTGTACGTCGCCCCGGTGAGCCAGTCGATGCCGCCGAACCGGAACTTCGCCCAGGCCGCCAGGAAGTACGTGCACACGACTGCGATCGCGGTCGCCTTGATCGCCCAGCCGGCGCGCTCGGAGAGCGTCCGGTCCCCCCACCGCGCCGGTCCGACCGTCGGCAGCACGGCCAGCAGCACCAGGTAGCCCACCCGGTCGTGGTCGACCTTCCCGTAGGACATCGCGACGATCATCCAGGCCAGGTAAAGCACCGCGACGAGCGTTCCGAGCACCCGCGGGGCCCGGCCGGTCGCCGCCGCGACCGCGCACACCACGAGCGCCGCGCACAGCCCGACGACGATCGTGTGCGTCGGTGCCGGCAGCGCCAGCAGACGGGCGATCCGCAGCGGCTGGTACAGCTCGACCGGCACGTTGCGGTGCGCCAGCGCCCACGGCGTGATCAGGAAGACGTCGACCGGAACGAACAGGTACGCGATCGTGCGCACGATCGCGATCCGGCCGAGCGCGACCGGCGCGAAGAACCACCCGGTCACGGGATCTCCCGCCGCACCGTGGTGGTGTCCTGCTGCTCTCCGGTCGGACGTCCGTCGCGCAGCTGGATCAGGCGCACGACGACGTCGACCTCACGCAGCCGGGGCTCCGACGGGTTGCGGGCGTGGTAGGCCTCGGCGACCGCGTCCAGGAGCGCCGGGTCGGCCTTGATCCGGGCCTGCTGGCCTTCGATCTCGGCCCGGCGCAGGCCGGTGTCGGAGTCCCTCAGCACGATCCGCTCGCCCTCGACGGTCACGCCCTCCAGGCGCAGCGAGCGCACCGGAGCGTCCAATTTGTCGGTCGTCGAGTACATCCGGAACGGCGCGGCGGGGAAGTCGTCGTCGGTTCCGAACAGCGTCGTGACGATCAGCAGAAGCAGCCCGAGCAGCGTCGCACCGATCCTGATCCGCTTCCCGACCGGCGTAAGCGTAGTCACGACGGGCAGTGTGACACTGATCGCTGCATGCGCCGAAAAGCACCGGCAAGATCCTCGGTTACCAGCGGGTAGCAAAGGAGCGTTCGCATGCGGTTCGGGCGGTATTTCGAAGAGTTCGAGGTCGGCGCGGTCTACAAGCACTGGCCCGGAAAAACGGTCACCGAGTACGACGACCACCTGTTCTGCCTGATCACGATGAACCACCACCCGCTGCACCTGGACGCCAACTACGCCGAGGAGACGACCGACTTCAAGCGCAACGTCGTCGTCGGCAACTACGTCTACTCGCTGCTGCTGGGCATGTCGGTGGCCGACGTCTCGGGCAAGGCGATCGCGAACCTCGAGGTCGAGTCGCTGCGCCACGTCGCGCCGACGTTCCACGGCGACACGATCTACGGCGAGACGACCGTGCTCGACACGACGCCGTCGAAGTCCAAGGACGACCGCGGTGTCGTCCACGTCGAGACCAAGGGTTACAAGCAGGACGGCACGGTCGTCTGCGTCTTCCGCCGCAAGGTGATGGTGCCCAAGCGCTCCTACGGCGACGCCCGGGGCGGCGAACAGCCGGGCCGCCCCGAGCCGAAGGCCTAGGGCCTCACCAGCACGACTTCCCGACCCAGCGGGGGCAGGAGCCGTCGAGGAGCCGGGCGTGCTGGGCCGCCCACGTCAGCGAGCCCGGCTTGCCCGGCCCGTCGGGGAGGTAGCGCGACGCGGTCGCCGATCCGGCCATCCCGAACACCAGCAGCGCGGCGACGACGACGCCGAGCGCCGCCGCCGGCGGGCGCGCCCGGCCGAGCCGGCGCCAGAGCGCGAACGCCGCCGCCCCGATCAGCAGCAGCGCGCAGTACACCAGGATCACGCTGGTGCGGGGCCACAGCCGCACCTCGTGCAACCCGGACATCCGCGCCGCGGTGTAGAAGCGGAACACCCAGACGCTCGCGAAACACAGCGCGACCGTCGCGACGAGGCTGCGCCGGTAGGCCAGCGCCAGCGCCACCCCGATCGCGACCGCGACCAGCAGGCCGAACACGCCGACGCCCCCGACCTCGCCGGGGACCGGCCAGTCGCCGGCCGGACGTGAGCTGCCCCGCCACATCAGGAAGTACGCCGGCTCCTGCAGGGCGTCGAAATAGAAGTAGTTCTCGTGGGTGTCGGAAACGCCGGTGAGGAACCGCACGAGGTACGGGCCGCTGACCACGCCGAGCGCCGCGAGACCCGAGAGCGCCAGCACCCCCGCCCGCCACCCGGCCCGCCGCCACGGCGTCAACAGCAGAACGGCCGCGGCGACGCCGGGTGCGGGCCAGAGCACGTACACCGGATGGGTCAGGAGCAGCAGGCCGGACAGCGCGCCGAGGCCGGCGCCGATCCCGATCAGCGCGGGCACGCGCAGGGTCGCCGATCGCCGGAACGCCTGGGTGACCGCGACGAACAGCGGGATCGACACCGCGACGACGATCGCGCCGGCCGGCTTGTACCCGTCGAGCACCGGCAGGACCGCCACCGTGCCCGCTCCGAGGGCCCAGAGCGGCCGGAGCACCATTCGCCACGCGAGATAGGCGATCGGCCCCAGCAGGGCCGTACCGAGGATCTGGAGGTCCTTCAAGGCGTAATAGGCGGGCTGCCCGGTGAGGTCGGAGAGCCAGGACAGCGCGTAGACGTACGCGGGCGGGTAGATCGGGCTGGTGATCGAGTGCCCGTCGGAGAGCGCGGTGGCCCAGTGCGCGAGGTTGTTGGAGTCGTGGGAGCGTCCGCCCACGCCCCAGGGGGTGCCGTTGAGGCCCACGAGTATCGCCCCCGCGACGATGCTCGTGGCCAGCCCGGAGACGACCGCGCAGGCGACCGGCTCGGCGAGGGCGGCGAACCGGTGCCCGGCCCAGCGGGCGCCGGCCAGCGCGACCACGATCGCGGCCGCGCCGAGCACCCAGAGCTGGAGCTGTAAGTGCGCCAGCGCGCTCACCTGAGCGATCTGGTTGAGCGGGTTGGTGTCGACCCGGCGCGACCAGGCGACGAAGAGGAGTGCGACGCCGACCCCGATCGCGCCCTCGGCCGCGATCAGTGCGACGCGCCGCCACCACGGTGCTGATTGGGGGATTTCCTCCGGTTCCGTGTCCGGTTCAGTCCGTTGTTCCGGTATCAGGGTGGCGATGGTCAAGGCGCGCTACTTCCCATAGGTCGATGGCAACTCTTAGACGCCTCCTAAGGTGGCGAGCGTGGCAAGTGATGTGGAGTTCCGTCGGGAACCCGACAGTTCCGACGAGGTCGAGCTCGCGGTCGGCGTCGGTCCGTGGGTGGGGGAGTGGCCCACCGATGCGCACTACGACCCGGAGTTGCTGGCCGGTGGCGACCGGCGCAACGTCGTCGACCGCTACCGCTACTGGAAGCGGGAGGCGATCGTCGAGGACCTCGACCGGATCCGGCACCCGTTCCACGTCGCCATCGAGAACTGGCAGCACGACTTCAACATCGGCACGGTCGTGCGCACCGCGAACGCGTTCCTGGCCCGCGAGGTGCACATCGTCGGGCGTCGCCGGTGGAACCGCCGCGGCGCGATGGTGACCGATCGGTACCAACACGTCCGGCACCACGCCGGTGTCGGCGAGCTGCTGTCGTGGGCGGCGGGCGAGCGGTTGCCGGTGATCGGGATCGACAACCTGCCCGGCGCGGTGCCGCTCGAGACCGTCGAGTTGCCGCGTGCGTGCGTCCTGCTGTTCGGCCAGGAAGGCCCCGGGCTGTCCGACGACGCCCGCGCCGGGCTCGACCTGGTCTGCTCGATCGCGCAGTTCGGATCGACCCGTTCGATCAATGCCGGGGTCGCGTCGGGAATCGCGATGCACGCGTGGATCCGACGGTATGCAGTCGGTAACTGAGCTTGACTGATTTGTCCGGACGTGTCAGGTCTTGACGGGAGACCCACTGAGGGCGGACGGTTGCGCTGTGTCAACACCGCCCTGCTGTCCGCGCTGCGCGCACACGGTCCGCGCCCCGGACCTGATGCACAGCGACTGGCGCTGCCCGGTGCACGGCGCCGTGCCGCCGCTGCACGTCGCGCGCCAGCTCGGCACGGACGTGCTCGACGCGGTGCGCGTGGACGCGGGGGTGCCGGTCTGGCTGCCCTGGCCGATGCTTCCCGACTGGACCGTCACCGGGCTCGCCTGGGCCGGCGACGACCGCCGCCCGATCGGGGCCACCGCGGTGGCGTGCACCGGGCCGGCGCCGCTCGGCGGGGTGGCCGACGTCGTGCTGGTGGCCGAGGAGCCCGGGGTCGGGCTGGGTTCCCGCTTGGCCGGTCGGTCCGGAACGGACCCGGGCGAGACGCTCTGTGCCGGGCTGCTGGACACGAACGCGCACGCGAAGATCGTCGCCGCCGGGCACCCGACGCCGCTCTGGTCCATCCAGGCCGGACACGATCGATGTGCCTATGTGGGCGAAGCCAAGGGCATGTGGCTGTGGGCGATCGCCTGGCCGGAAGAAGCGGGCTATGTGCTTGCTGAGCACTTTGTGTTGCTGGACGGTCGCGATGGGCTACCAGGACCGTTGCCCTTCGGCGCTCTCTCGCCGTACCTTCAATGGGACGCGCCAGAGGAAGGAGTCAGCTGACCCGCCGACACGGCCTGCGCATGTTCGCTCCCGCTTGCCCGCGATGGTAGAACGGCCTTCGTCGCCGAGCGGGAGGTAGGGCTGCAGTGAAAAAGGCCCTGGGTTGGATCGCGGTCGCGTTTCTCATCTTCTACATCGTGACCCAGCCAGGAGACGCGGCGAACTTACTGCGCTCGCTTGGTGATGGCTTGCGTGACATCGCGACCGGTTTCGGGACGTTCGTGTCTAACGTGTTCTAGTAACAGTCCACTTCCGTCCCCTCGTGGAGGTGTGCGATGGCCGCAGACGACCCGGGCACTGGGTCGAATTCGGAGCGAGAGCTCGGGCGTCGGACGTTCAACGACCCCCCGTCAGCGGGTCTGGGGATCACACCGGTCCCCACCGACGACGATCCTCCGCGTCCGGGGCCACCGCGTCCGGGGCCACCGCCCGCGCCGGATCCGCTCGATCCGTCGAGCGGTCGACCGCCGCCCCCGGCACCGCCGACCGCCGCGCCCGCGCCCCCACCGCCGCCGAAGCCGTTCCGCCCGATCCTCGAGCCCTCGCGGCACGTGGCTCAGTACCTGTTCGACAGCGAGCGCTACTGCGGCGAATGGCGTCGGCACTGGATCGCGGTCAGCCAGTGGCTGCTGGCGCTCGCCGGCGGAACGCTCCTGCTCGGCTACGTCGTCGGCGCGATGGGCAGCGTGCCCTACGTGGTGGGTGCCGCGGCGGTGCTCTGGCTGGTGCTGCTGCTCGTCGCCGGGTTCCGGATCGGCGACTGGTTCTTCGACAAGTTCGTGCTCACCGACAAGCGGGTGATGCTCATCGAGGGCATCGTCACCCGCCGGGTCGCGATGATGCCGCTGGCCCGGGTCACCGACATGGCCTACCAGCAGAGCCCGCTCGGCCGGGTGCTCAACTACGGCACGTTCGTGCTCGAGTCGGCCGGTCAGGACCAGGCGCTGCGCGAGATCGCGCCGCTGCCGTACCCGAACGAGCTCTACCTGCTGTTCTGCCAGGTCATGTACGACCCGGAGGAGATGCTGGCGGTCGGCGAAGAGGCCGACTGACGTCGCCGAACCTCACGTGGCTACGGTGAGGCGTGGAGCGGATCGACCTACACACGCACTCGACGGCCAGTGACGGCACGGTTCGGCCCGAGCAGCTGGTGGTCGACGCGGTAGCCGCCGGCCTGGACGTCATCGGGTTGACCGACCACGACACGACGGCCGGGTGGCGGCCCGCCCTCGACGCGCTGCCGCCCGGGCTGACGTTGGTGACCGGTGCGGAGCTCTCCTGCCTGTGGAACCCCGAGCGCGGCTGGCCGATCAGCCTGCACCTGCTCGCGTACCTGTTCGACGCCACCGAGCCGGCCTTCGCGGCCGAGCGGGCGATGCTGCGGGCCTCCCGGCTCACCCGGGCCGAGGAGATGGTCGGCATGCTGGTGGCCGACGGCGCGCCGATCACCTGGGAGGGCGTGCTGGCCATCGCCGACGGGGCGCCGGTCGGCCGTCCGCACATCGCGCAGGCGCTCGTCGCGGCCGGGGTCGTGCGTGACGTCCCGGAGGCGTTCGCGTCGGAGTGGCTGGGCGCGCGATACCGGGTGCCCAAGCGCGACATCGAGGTGCTCGAAGCGTTGCGCCTGGTACGCGGCGCGGGCGGGGTCACGGTGCTGGCCCACCCCAAGGCGTCCAAGCGCGGCCGGGTGATCGACGACTCGGTCTACGCCGAGCTCGCGGCGGCCGGGTTGAACGGCGTCGAGGTCGACCACCCCGACCACGAGCCGGCCGAGCGGGCCTCGCTGGCCGGTATCGCCGCCGACCTGGGCTTGCTCACGACCGGGTCGAGCGACTTCCACGGCACGAACAAGACCGTTCGGCTGGGGGAGAACACCACGCGTCCCGAGGTGTACGAGGAACTGGTCGCCAAGGCCACGGGCGCGGTTCCGGTCACGGGCTGAGGTTGTCGTACCTCCGTGCGAAGATCGCTGGGATGGAACAACTCGGGCTCGCCGGGATGCCGACCCGGCTCTTCTCCTGCACTCCGTCCAAACTGGCCTCGTTCGCGGAGTGCCCACGCCGGTACCGCATGACCTATGTCGACCGGCCGACGCCACCCCGGGGTGCGCCCTGGGCGCACAACGCGCTGGGCGCGACCGTGCACAACGTCCTGCGCTCGTGGTGGTTGCTGCCCCGGCCGCAGCGCACGCCGGAGGCGAGCCGCAAACTGCTGCGCGAGGCGTGGATCTCCGACGGGTACCGCGACGCCGACCAGCAGGCGGGTGCGAAGGAACTCGCGCTCGGCTGGCTCGAGCGCTACCTGGAGAAGGTCGATCCCGGCGCCGAGCCGTTCGGGCTGGAGCGCACGGTGGCGATGCGCACCGAGCGGCTCGCGGTCTCCGGCCGCATCGACCGGCTCGACGACCGCGACGGTGAGCCGGTCGTCGTCGACTACAAGACCGGGCGCTCCGCGCTGTCCGAATCGGATGCCGCGGGCTCCCAGGCGCTGGCGCTCTACGCGCTGGCCGCCGCCCGTACGCTCCGGCGGCCGTGTCAGCGCGTCGAGCTGCATCATCTGAGCGCGGGTGAGGTCTACACCCACGTTCACACCCCGGAGCGGCTGGAGCGGCATCTGAGGCGGGCGGAAGCCACTGCTGCGGATGCGGTCGAGGCCGAGACGCGCTTCAAAGAGGGCGGCGCGTCGGCCGATGAGGCGTTCCCGCCCGCGCCGGGGCCGCGCTGCTCGTGGTGCGACTTCCGGCGCCACTGCCCGGAAGGGCAGGCGGCCGCGCCCGCGAAGGAGCCGTGGGCGGCGCTGCCCTCAAGCGGGGAGTGAGTCCAGCCGGCGCACCGGGATGCCGGCCACGCGGGCGCGTGCGGCCTTGAGGTGGGGGCCCTCCCGGACGGTCGCCGGGAGCGCCAGCACGGCGGTCCGCAGCGCCCGGAGGCTCGCGGTCGCGGTCAGCTCGGAGCCCGGCAGCACCGGTAGGTGCGTGTAGAGCTGCTTGGCCCAGCCGGGCAGCAGCCCGAAACTCATCGCGACGAGCGCTCCCCAACTCGGGGCGGCCGGCGTCGCCCACCGCACCCACCAGCGCATCGGGGGCACGCTCACCAGCCGCAGGCCCTCGTAGGCCGGCCCGGTGGCCCGCAGCAGCGGCCGGACCTCCGCGAAGTACGCGGCCAGTTCCGCAGTGGTGCGCGGGACCTCGTCGGTGAGGCCGATCAGGCGGGCCTGACGCACCTGCTCGGCGACGTACCGGTCGGCCTCCGCGTCGGAGAGGCGCAGGCCGCCGCGCCGGGCCGCGTGGAGGAACGAGTCGACCTCGCAGCAGTGCACCCAGAGCAGAAGCGACGGGTCGTCCACCCGGTAGACCTCGCCGGAGTCGGGGTCGACCGCGGTGAGCCGCCGGTGCACCCGGCGGACCTTGCTCGCGGCCTCCTCGGCCTCGGCCGCGGTGCCGAACGTGGTGACCGCGACGTACTCGGTGGTGCGCTGCAGACGTCCCCACGGGTCGTCGCGGTACCCGGAGTTCGCCGAGACACCGGCCATCGCCACCGGGTGCAGCGCCTGCAGCAGCAGCGCCCGCAGGCCGCCGACCGCGAACGACGGGTCGGCGTGGATGCGCCAGGTGACGCTCTCGGGCCCGTAGAGGCCGAGGTCGGAGATCACCATGGGGCCTCCAATAGTCGGATCATCGAGTTTCAGTGTGCACCCAGAACGCCGTGAGCGCCGCCGCGGTCGCCGCCGGGTTCTCGATCGCGGGCGAGTGCGCGGCGTCCGGGACGACCTCGTAGCGGGCGCCGAGCCGCTCGGCCATGTCGGCCTGCACGGGTGGCAGCCAGGCGTCGTCGTCCCGGCCGTGACAGACCAGCACCGGGACGCCGGTCTCCCGGAGCTCGGCGGTGCGGTCGGGCTCCGTGCGCAGCGCGTCGCCCATTCCCTGCAGGCCCGCGGCCGACGAGGCGACGAACCGCTGCTTCAGGAACGACTGCAGCTCCGGGTCGAGCTCCCGCCAGCCCGGGTCGAGGCGGGCCGCGCGGTCCATCGCGTCGAACACCGCGTCCATGCCGAGCGGGAGCAGCGAGGCGAGCCTCTCCATGCGGTCACGTCGCGCACCGGCGATCGCGCCCGGGCCGGAGCCCAGCAGCGTCAGCGAACGGAACTCCGCCGGGGCCGCCAGCACGGCCGCGCGCGCGACCAGCCCGCCGAACGAGTGCCCGACCAGGTGCGGGCGGTCGTCCCCGAGCGCGGCGGCCACCGCGCGGACGACGTCGCCGAGCCACTCCACGGTGTAGCCGGGGACCGAGCCGGGGCCGGGCGACTCGAACTGGCCGGGCTGGTCGATCGCCACCACGCGGTACCCGGCCTCGGTCAGCGGGTCGAACAGCGGCGCGAAGTCCTCCTTGCTGCCCGTGTACCCGGGAACGAAGAGCGCGGTGCCGCGGCGGCGCCCGGCGGGCGCGGCGTCCCGGCCGACGACGTCGCTCCGGTTGCCGTCGAATTCGGCACAGGCCGGGAAGACGACCGGTTCGGCGCGGTGAGGGGCGAGCTGGGTCACGCTTCCAGTGTGCCCGCGAACCTGTTGCGCAAGTTCCACGTGTGACTAGCCGAGCGTTTCCTTAGGGTACGGCTGTAACCCTGTCGGCGGAGGTTCCCGTGTTCGAGAAAGTGTTCGGCCTGCCGGCCCACCCGTTGGTGGTCCATGCCGCGGTCGTGCTGGTGCCGATCGCGGTGCTGTCCGCGTTCGCGTACGTCCTGGTGCCGCGGCTCCGGCCCAAGATCGGATGGGTGCTGGCGCTCAGCTCGCTGTCCGGCGCCGGCGCCTCGATCGTCGCGGCCGAGACCGGCGACCGCCTGGCCAAGTTCCTGGGCGGGTCGGAGGCGATAAACGAGCACGGCGGCTTCGGGCTGGACACCCGCAACATGGCCGTGCTGCTCGCCGTCGTGGCCGTCGTGCTGCTGATCGTCGAGCGCACCCGCGCCAACCGGCGTGAGCCGATGCGTGGCTACGAGCGCGACCAGTGGGGCATGGTCGGTGAGCCGCCGCCCGCCAACAGCAGCGGCTCGACCGTGCTGACCGTCGTCTCGGTGGTGCTGATGGTCGCGCTGCTGGCCACCGCGGTCGGCGCCGCCGTGTCGGTCGCCCAGGCCGGCGACACCGGCGCGCGCATGGTGTGGGAGAGCGTCGGCTAGATGCCGCCGGCGGCGGTGCCCGCCCGGATCACCATCATCAGCAGCAGCAGGAAGAGCACCACGAGCGTCAGGACGCCGACGCCCACCGTGACGGCGCGCGCCTGCGCGTCGTCCCGGTCGAGGGCCTCGTGGTCCTGCTCCGGCAGCGAGCGCGCCGTGGGGCCGGCGACGATCACCGGGCCCCACCCGACCGCCTCGGCCGGGCGCTGCATGCGCGGAGGACCGCCGTACTGCGGCGGCGCCGCCGGAGCCCGACCCTCGGGCCGGTCCGACGACGTCGAGTCGGCCGGGCGACGCCAGAAGACGTCGCCCGCCGAACCGTCCGGAGAAGCCCAGCCGTTCAGACCGTTCACGGACGGCGGCACGGTCACTCGCCGCTGGCGGCGTCGGCCGGTGCGTCGGCCTCGGTGCCGGTGGCCCGGCGGGCCCGGCTCGCCCCGGTGCTGCGCCGACGACGACGCCGACGCGGAGCCGCGCCGTCCTCGCCCTCGGCCTCGGCCGGAGGAACGACCTCGCCGTCCTCGGAGGCCGGGAGGAACGCCGGGGGAGCGAACGCGGGCGGCGCGAGCGTCGGGGGCGCGAGCGTCGACACGGTGGCGTTCGGCGTCTCCTCCGCGGTTTCGACCGCCGTGTCCTCCGGCACCGGGCTGGTGCTCAGCACCTGGCCACCGCGCATCCGGCGGCGGGGCTTGGTGCGCTGCCTGGCCGGCAGCTCGACCTCCGCGGCCTCGTCCACGGGGCCACGGGGGTCGACGTCGTCGCCACCCTTGCGGCCGCGGACCCGGGTGCGGCGGGCCTTCTTGCCACCGGTCTCGCCCAGGTCCTCGACCTCTTCGGCGTCCAGGCCGGCCCGGGTGCGCTCCGCGCGGGGCAGCACGCCGGTGGTCGCGGTCGGGATGTCGAGCTCGGCCAGCAGGTGGTCCGAGGTCGAGTACGTCTCCGGCGGATCGGCGAACGGCAGGTCGAGCGCGGTGTTGATCATCGTCCAGCGGGTGAGCTCGTCCCAGTCGACGAACGTCACCGCGACCCCGTCGGCGCCGGCGCGACCGGTGCGGCCGATCCGGTGCAGGTAGGTCTTCTCGTCCTCGGGGCACTGGTAGTTGATGACGTGCGTGACGCCGGTGACGTCGATGCCGCGCGCGGCGACGTCGGTGGCGACGAGCACGTCGACCTTGCCGGAGCGGAACGCGCGCAGCGCCTGCTCGCGGGCGCCCTGCCCGAGGTCGCCGTGGACGGCGGCGGCCGCGAACCCGCGGTCGATGAGCTCGTCGGCGACTTTCTGGGCGGTGCGCTTGGTGCGGCAGAACACCATCGTCAGGCCACGGTCACGCGCCTGCAGGATGCGCGAGAGCATCTCGGACTTGTCGAGCGCGTGTGCCCGGTAGACGTGCTGCGCGGTGGTGGGCACCGTGCGGCCGGCGTCGGGCTCCTCGGCGCGGATGTGCACCGGCTGGCGCATGAAGTGGCGGGCCAGGGCGACGATCGGGCCCGGCATCGTCGCGCTGAACAGCATCGTCTGCCGCTCGGACGGGATCGTGGCGAGGATGCGCTCGATGTCGGGCAGGAAGCCCAGGTCGAGCATCTCGTCGGCTTCGTCGAGCACCAGGATCGACACCGCACCCAGCTGCAGGTGGCCCTGCTCGACCAGGTCGAGCAGGCGGCCCGGGGTGCCGATGACGACCTCGACGCCGTTCTTCAGCGCGGCGACCTGGGGCTCGTAGGCCCGACCGCCGTAGACCGAGAGGACCCGGACCTTACGTGTCTTGCCGGCCGCGGACAGGTCGCGCGTCACCTGGACGCACAGCTCCCGGGTGGGGACGACGACCAGGGCCTGCGGCGCGCCGCTCGAGGCGCGGGCACCCTCGCCCGGCGCTTCGATACGCTGGAGCAGTGGGACACCGAAGCCGAGTGTCTTGCCGGTGCCGGTGCGGGCCTGACCGATCAGGTCGCTGCCCGCCAGCGCGATCGGGAGCGTCAGCTCCTGGATCGCGAACGCCCGGGTGATGCCCACCGAGGCCAGCGCCTCGACGGTCTCCGAGCGGACGCCCAGCTCGGCGAAGAGCGGGTTCTGCTCGCTGACCGGCTTCGTCGCGGTGAGTTCTTCGATCTGCTCGATCTCGGGAGCGCCGGTGGTGGCGTGCTCCAACAGGACCGGGTCAGCTTCTGTCGTGTCGTTCGTGTTCAGGGGTCTTCGCCTCTCTCCGAGTGCGCAGACGCCCTGGTGGATCCGGTAGCAACAGGGGCACGTCCGGCGCTCGCGCCTGCCGCGGTGCGGCGGGCGGGCTCAACGGGACGGTCGCCCTGGAGTGGGGTCCGCGCTCGATGTTCAACTGCTGTTGGTGCTGGTACTACCGTCTGTGGGTCCGAGGGACCTGGCGCCCGCGCGGGGAAGATGACTACGGCGCGAGTCAGTGCGGTGACGGGTGTCACCTCACTCATAGCCTACCGCGACGGTTTTCGCACCTGCGGTGGCGTGGCCACGTGATCGGCGATCTGTGACGAACACCGCCATGCGAACCCCACGCTTCGCAGGCTCTACGGTGTGCACGTCGACCGTAGAACAGTCAGTTCGAGGAGTTCCGCTGAGCGTTTCAGGCACTGACGCGGTAGCCGACCTCCTGGGTGTTCTGTGCTACGGCGCGCTCGTCGCGTTCGACAACCTCGGCGCCGACGCGCGGCTCGCGCCCGACCTGCGGCGACGCGCCGCCCTCAGCGAGATGGCCGCGGCCGAACTGGTGCATTACCGGCGGCTGGCCGACCGGCTGGGTGAGCTCGGCGTCGACGCGGTCGATGCGATGACGCCGTTCACCCCGTCGCTGGACGCCTACCATGAGTCGACCCGGCCCCGGGACTGGCTGGAAGGGCTGGTCAAGGCGCACGTCGGGGACGGCATCGCGGACGATTTCTACCGCGAAGTGGCGGCGCACCTCGCCGAGCCCGACCGTTCGCTGGTGCTCGAGGTGCTGCACGACGACCGGCACGCCGAGTTCGCGGTGGCCGAGGTGCGGGCCGCGGTGAGCGCCGACCCGGTGCTGGCCGACCGGCTCGGGCTGTGGGCCCGGCGGCTGGTCGCCGAAGCGATCACGCAGGCGCAGTTCGTCGTCGCCGCGCGTCCGGGCCTGGTCGAGCTGGTGGAGCCGAGCGGGCTCGCCGGCCTGGCCGCGCTCATCGACCGCCTGACCACCGCGCACGCGGCCCGGCTGTCCGCGCTGGGACTCCGGAGCTGAACGAGGAACGCCCGGCCGCGACGGCCGGGCGTTCCTCGTTCATTCGTTTATCAAGGCGTACCGAAACCTACGCGCCGGAGCTCCGACTCGGCGATTTCGACGTAAGCGATCTTGTCGGCCGGGACGACGACGCGCCGCCCCTTCTCGTCGGCGAGGGACAGCAGCCCCGACCGCCCGCCGAGTGCCTCGGCCACCGCCTGCTCGACCTCGTCCTGGCTCTGGGTGCTTTCCAGCACGAGCTCGCGCGGAGCGAACTGCACGCCGATCTTGACCTCCACCGCAGTGCCTCCTCGCTGAACACGCTCACTTCAATCGAGCTAAAAGCTATCCGATCGATGTCGTGACCGAGTGGCTCGGGCGGTGGTGTCAGCGCTGAGCGGAATTTTCCGCCTCGCGCTCCAGCGGGAACTCCGAGATGCCGCGCCAGAGCAGCGTGCTCAGCAGCCCGATGGCTTCTTCCTTCGGAACGGCCCGGTTGGCGTTCAACCAGTAGCGCGCGGCGATTTCCGACGCACCGGTCAAACCGACCGCGAGCAGCTCGGCCCGGGCCCGTGAGACACCGGTGTCATGCCCGATCGTGTCCGCGATCGCCTCCATGCACAGCTGCGAGGCGCGCTCGACCCGGTCGCGCACCGCGGGCTCGTTGCGCAGGTCGGACTCGAACACGAGCCGGAACGCCTCGCCTTCCCCGTCGACGAAGTCGAAGTAGGCCTTCGTCGCCAGGTGCACGCGGATTTTGTTGTCGGTCGTCCCGGCGAGGGCCTGTGTGACATGGTTCACCAGCGCCTCGGTGTGCTGGTCGATCAGCGCCAGGTACAGGTCGAGCTTTCCGGGGAAGTGCTGGTAGAGCACGGGCTTGGAGACACCGGCCCGATCGGCGATGTCGTCCATCGCCGCCGCGTGGTAGCCATTCGCGACGAAGACCTCCTGCGCGGCGGTGAGCAACTGTCGACGTCGCGCGGACCGCGGCAGCCGACCCGTCCTGGCGCCGCTCGCGGCGACCGGATCACTGCTCACCGGGGTAGCCATGGTCTCCTCCAGCCTTGCGGACCTTTCCGCACTTACCGCCGGGTAGCAAGACTACGCGAGGTGTCTCGAACGTTCTGCCCGCTCGGCCGGAACCGCCGTACGTTCGGCCCGTTTGCCCCTTCGGTACTGGACCGTTCCCCCGCAGAGGCCTGACCGGAAGGGCCATCCGTCGGTAGCCTGCACTCGAGGTCGAAGGAGAAGAAGGAGCACGTCGTGACCACCGCTCCGCATCGCAACCGACATCTGGTCGGCGCGCACGCGGTGTTCTCGGTGCGCTCCTCCGGTCCGGAAAGCTCCCGGCCGCTCGCGGTGACCGCGTTGCTCGACGCCGTGCGCGCGGTGGTCGGCGTCCGTGACGTCGAGCTTCGAACCGCAGCGGGCGGAGACCGTACTCTGCATGTGGATCTCGCCGACGGTGCGGACGAGAGGGCAGTGGCGTGGTCAGTGACCCGGATCCTGGACGAAAGGCTCGGCGTGGAGGTTGACCAGACCCGATCGGTTCTGGTGGACGATGGTGTGGACGAGGGTCGGAGCGTGCCGCTCGACGGTCCGCAGCGCCGTGTCCACCTCGAGCGCTTACAGGTCGTCACCGGTGGCTTGGACGTCCGGGTGGACGTCGCGCTCGCGACGCACTCGGCGCGTGTCGTCGGTTCGGCCAGCGGTCCGGCCGTCGAGCGAACCGTGCTGCGCACGGTCGCCGGCGCGACGCTGAACGCGGTCGACGCGTTACTCGAGGGCCGCGCCCGCTGCGGGCTGGACCAGGCCGAGCTCACCGACATCGGGTCGGACCGGCTCGCCGTCGCGGTCGTGACGCTGCTGACGCCGGGCCAGGTCGACCGGCTCGCCGGCGCGGCGCTGGTGCGCGGCGACGCACGTCAGGCCATGGTGCGCGCGGTGCTCTCCGCGCTGAACCGCCGGTTCGAGTCGTTGCTCCCGGAGAGCGGCGCGTCGTCATCGTCGTGGGCGGCGGCCAGCCTGCACTCCGCGCCTCCGCTGGCGGTCGAGAACACCGCCACCTACCGGACGATCATGGCCGGTACCGACTTCCCCGACAGCCCGAGCTACGGCGGCGGTTCCGGCCGGCCGGAGAGCCCCGGTGTCCAGGAGGAGCCCGCGTACGACGCCGAGCCGGAGACCGAGCCGCTGTACTCGCCGCGCGCGGACGTCACGCGTTCGGAGAGCACTCCGTTCGGCACGTCCGACATTCCGACGTTCGGCGCGTCCGAGGGCTCGCCGTTCGGCGCGACGGAGAAGTCGTCCGAGAGCTCGCTGTTCGGTGCGGCGGAGAAATCGTCGTCCGGGGCCTCGCCGTTCGGTGCGGCGGAGAAATCGTCGTCCGGGGCCTCGCCGTTCGGTGCGGCGGAGAAATCGTCGTCCGGGAGCTCGCCGTTCGGTGCGCCCGCCTCCGAGCCGCTCGTCCGTGAGCCGGTGCGTGGTGGCCGCGCCGCGCGTCGCGCCGCCGCGGCCGCGCGTGAGGAAGCCGAGCAGCCGTACGGCGAACCCCGCCCGACGGCGAGCACCTCCGCGCCCGAGTACGCCGCGAGCACGCCGTTCGTGCCCTCGTCGTCACCGTCGTCCTCCCCGTACACCGACCCGGTCGCCTCGCCGACCGGCGAGCTCGAACTGGCGTCGGGGCCCGGCGACGGTGGCGATCTGGGTGACTGGGCGGCCGCGACCTGGGCCCGCCTGGTCGACAACGACGTCACCAAGGACGGTCCGGAGCGGCCGGCCGCGACGCCGGCCCCCGCGACGCCGCCCCGCGCCGCGGAGCGGGCCAGCGGGTCGTTCCCGGTCGTCACCCCGCCCGAACCCGACCTCGGCTCGCGCTCGAGCGGCGATCTGAGCGCGGCGATGTCCTCCGCGGTGTTCACCCCGCCGGTGGAGCCGGAGGCCTACACGCCGCCGGACGAGCCGGTGTGGTCGTGGCCGACGGGCGGAGAACCGGCCCCGGCCGCCGCCGAGTGGAACCCCCCGCGCTGGGACGAGCCCGCCGAACCCGGCAACGTGTCCTACGGCCGCTCGGCCAACGGCGCGGGCGGCCTCGGTGGCCTGGGCGGTGGCCTGGGTGGCGGCAGCTACCTCGAGCGCGAGTACGGCGGCCTCGGCACCGGCTCGTCCGGTCCGGGCTCGTCCGGTCCGGGCTCGTCCGGCACAGGCTCGTCCGGCACAGGCAACGGCCCGGCCGGCGCGGGCACGTCCGGCAACGGCACCGGCGCGGCCGGCACCGGCCGCGGGCGGCACGGGCGTGCGGACTCCACGGGAGTCGGGCCGTCCGTTCCGGGCCAACCGGGTTCCGCCCAGCAGGCCGCCGCGAACGGTTACGGCCAGCCCGGCGCGAACGGTTACGGCCAGTCGGCCGCGAACGGTTACGGCCAGTCCGGGTCGGACGGCTACGGCGCGTACGGGCCGAACGGATACGGCGGTCCGTCAGCCGGCGGCGCGAACGGTGCCGGCCCGAACGGCGTCGGTCCGAACGGTGCCGGTCCGAACGGCGCCGGTCCGAACGGCTACGGGCTCGGTGGGCCCGGCGCGGGCCGGAACCCCGGCCTGGGCAACCCCGGGCCCGGCGGTCTCGGCGGCCCGACCGGCTCCGGTCTCGGCGGCCCGACCGGCTCCGGTCTCGGCGGCCCGACCGGCTCCGGTCTCGGCGGCCCGGTCGGCCCCGGCTCTGGCCTCGGCGGCTCCCGCGATCTCGGTCCGTCCCGTGACCTCGGTGGTTCCCGCGATCTCGGTCCCTCCCGCGACCTCGGCGGGCTGGGCCCGGCGTCCGGTCCCGGCGGCTACGGCGGTCTCGGCCCGGCGCCGACGTCGTCCGGTCCGCTGGGCTCCGGCCCGGCGAAGTCCGGGCCTCCGCGCCGACGTCACGCCGCCGAGCCCACCGGCACCTGGCCGCTCGTGCACGACCCGCTCGGCCCCGGTGGTGGCCCTGGTGGCTCCGGCGGCGCTGGCGGCCCGAGCGGATCCTGGGCCGACCCACAGCCGATCGGCCCGCCGAGCCAACGCGAGCCGAGCCCGGCCGAACGCGGCTACCGCGGCCCCGGCCCCAACGGCCCCGGCCCCGGCCCCGGCGGTCCCAACGGCCCCGGCGGTCCCAACGGCCCGGGCGGACCCGGTCAGCCCGGCGATCGCCGGGAGCAGCCGGGCGGGCGCGCGCGGCGGCGCTACGCGGAGGAGGACAGCGGCCGGCACGGCGGCAATTACTGATCCGCAGGCACACTGGATCGAGTGACGCCTGCTCGCCTCGCCGCTGATTCCGCCGTCCGTCCCACCGCTGATCCGCAGGTGCCTCCGTGGCCGGGGCGCACCGTCGACGTCCCCTGGCCGGGCGGTACCGTCGCGATCCACGTCCGCGAGACCCCGGCGACCGCGCCGGACGCCGAGCCCGCGCTCTACGTGCACGGTCTCGGCGGGTCGGGCCAGAACTGGACCGACCTCGCCGACCTGCTGTCCGATCGGCTGGACGGGCAGGCGATCGACCTCCCCGGTTTCGGGCGCAGCGGCCCGGCCCTGCCCGGCGGGTACAGCCAGCAGGGCTACGCCGAGCTGGTGATCCGCTGGATCGAGACGTCCGGGCGCGGACCGGTGCACTTGTTCGGCAACTCGCTCGGCGGCGCGGTGGTGATCCGGGTCGCCGCCCAGCGGCCGGACCTGGTGCGGACGCTCACGCTGATCTCGCCCGCGATGCCGGTCTACCTTCCGCAGTCGACGCACCGGCACATGCTGCCGGTGCTGTTCGTCCCGCGGGTGGAGCGCATCGTCGAGCGCATCCTGCGCGGGGCGACGCCGCACCAGATGGCGCGGGGCATGGTCGACGTCTGCTTCGCCGACCCCGACGCGGTCTCGCCGCAGCGGTGGGACGAGGCGGTGGCCGAGGCCGAGCAGCGGCTCGCCGTGCCGTGGGGCGCCGAGGCGTACGTCCGCACGGTCCGAGGGTTGGTGGGCTCGTACCTGGTGCCGCCGGGGCGCTCGCTCTGGCGTTACGCCGGTCGGATCGCGGCGCCGACGCTCGTCATCTGGGGCCACCAAGATCGGATGGTGAGTGTCAAACTGGCCACACGGACCGCAAAGGCGATACCAGACAGTCGATTGCTCGTTCTACGCGGTGTGGGACATACGGCCCAACTCGAATGTCCCCGTATCGTGGCTCGCGCGGTGCTCCCGCTGATAGGGCATCGTATGCAGTACACGGGGTAAGGCTGCGGAAACGGCGACCAGGGAGGCGTGCTGAGCGAGCGGACCGCGGATCCGACCGTTAGCGAGGACGACTCCCCATCGGGTACCGCGACCACCGACTTCCGGGCGCGACGTCCTCGCGGCGCGCACCGGCCGGAGACCACCTCCGAAGCGCGCCGTGCGCTGCGCACCGAGATCCGGCGCGGCCGGCGCCCGGGTGACCGTTCCGCGATCGCCGGGCCGCCCCGCTACTCGGTGTCCGCGACGTACCTGCGTGCTCAGCGGCAGGCGGCCCGGCGCCGCGCGGCCCGTCGTCGCCGCCGGTTCCTCGTGCTGCTGGCGTTGCTCACGTGCGTCCTGGTCCTCGTCGACCTGGTCCGCGGTGACCGCACCGAGCACCGGCAGGACGAGCGGGCGCAGCCGAGCGCCGCCGCCACCACCGCAGGCCCCGACCTTCCCGCGGTCGCCAACCCCAGCGCCGAGGCGATTCAGCCGGAGGCGACGCCCTCCGCGCCGGCCGCGATCTCGGTGCCGCAGCGGGGCTCGGGCACGTTCACGGTGGCCGGTGGCACGACGAAGGTGCGCGGCACCGCCGGGACTCTCGTCCGCTACCAGGTGCGGGTCGAGAAGGGCTCCGGGCAGGGCGCCAACACGTTCGCCGAAGCGGTCGACACGACGCTCGCCGACCCGCGCGGCTGGACCGCCGCGAAGAAGTGGCGCTTCCAGCGCGTCGCCGGCGGGGACGTGGACGCGGTGATCCTGCTCGCGACGCCGGAGACCACGAACCGGATCTGCCGTGCCGGTGGCCTCGACCCCGGGGGGTACACGTCCTGCCGCACCGGCGACCAGGTGGTCATCAACCTCGCGCGCTGGCTGCTGGCGGTTCCGGCGTTCGGCGGCGACCTGGACACCTACCGGAAGTACGTCGTCAACCACGAGATGGGACACCAGCTCGGCCACGGGCACGTGCTCTGCGGCGGGAGTGGCCGACCGGCACCGGTGATGCAGCAGCAAACGCTGGGCCTGCAGGGATGTGTGCCGAACGCCTGGCCGTTCGTGAATGGGAAGTACCTCACGGGTGCGCCGACCGCCGGTCAGTGATCGGGAACAATGGCGGCGCAACCCCGGTTGCCACCCGATGGAGTAGTCCCCGTTTGGAAGGAGCCGCTCGTGGCCCTGCCGCCGCTGGTCGAGCCGGCCGCGTCCCTGTCCGTCGACGAGGTGCGTCGCTATTCGCGTCACCTGATCATCCCCGACGTGGGGATGGACGGTCAGAAGCGGTTGAAGAACGCCAAGGTGCTGTGCGTAGGCGCGGGCGGTCTCGGTTCGCCGACCCTCATGTACCTGGCCGCCGCCGGTGTCGGGACGCTCGGCATCGTCGAGTTCGACACCGTCGACGAGTCGAATCTGCAGCGCCAGATCATCCACGGCCAGTCCGACATCGGCCGGAGCAAGGCCGAGTCCGCGCGTGACTCGGTCAAGGAGATCAACCCGTACGTCGAGGTGATCCTGCACGAGACCCGGCTCGAGTCGGACAACGTGCTCGACATCTTCCGCGACTACGACCTCATCGTCGACGGCACCGACAATTTCGCCACGCGTTACCTGGTGAACGACGCGGCGGTGCTGCTCGGCAAGCCCTACGTCTGGGGCTCGATCTACCGCTTCGAGGGCCAGGTCAGCGTCTTCTGGGACGAGCACGGCCCGAACTACCGCGACCTGTACCCGGTGCCGCCGCCGCCCGGCATGGTGCCCAGCTGCGCCGAGGGTGGCGTGCTCGGCATCCTCTGCGCGTCGATCGCCTCGGTGCAGGCCACCGAGGCCATCAAGCTGATCACCGGCATCGGTGAGACGCTGCTCGGCCGCCTGATGGTCTACGACGCCCTGGAGATGTCGTACCGCACGATCAAGATCCGCAAGGACCCCGCGGGTGAGCCGATCACCGGGCTCATCGACTACGAGGAGTTCTGCGGAACGGTCTCCGAGGAGGCGCAGGACGCCGCTCGCGGGTCCACGATCACCAACCCGGAACTGCAGGAGTGGAAGGAAGCCGGGAAGGACTACTTCCTGGTCGACGTCCGCGAGCCGGCCGAGTTCGAGATCGTGTCGATTCCCGGCGCGACGCTCATCCCGAAGGGCGACATCCTCTCGGGCGCGGCGCTGTCGCAGCTGCCGCAGGACAAGCAGATCGTCCTGTACTGCAAGACCGGGGTGCGCTCGGCCGAGGCGCTGGCCGCGGTGAAGCAGGCCGGCTTCAAGGACGCCGTGCACGTGCAGGGCGGCGTGATCGGCTACGTGAAGCAGATCGACCCGTCGCTTCCCGAGTACTGAGCCGCACGAGAAAGGGCCCGCCGACGCGGCGGGCCCTTTTCGTTCTCACGCGTCGATCTTCTGGCGCCCTTCGCGGGCCAGGCGCGAGTGGCGCTTGCCGTAGCCGAAGTAGATCGCGAACCCGAGCGCCATCCAGGCCAGGAACCGCAGCCAGGTGGCCACCTCCAGGAACAGCATCAGGACGACGCAGAAGACGACGGCCAGCACCGCCACCACGGGCAGCGCCTTCACCCGGAAGGCGCGGTCCAGGTCCGGCCGGGTCCGGCGGAGCACCAACGTCGAGATCGACACCAGTGCGAACGCGAACAGCGTGCCGATGTTCACCATCTCGGCCAGCGCCGAGAGCGGGAGCAGCCCGGCCAGGATCGCCACGATGACGCCGACGATGATCGTGATGCGGTAGGGCGTCCCGAACTTCGGGTGCACGGCGCCGAGCTTCTTCGGCAGCAGCCCGTCCCGGCTCATCGCGAACGCGACCCGGCTCTGCCCCAGCATCAGCACCATGATCACGGTGGTCAGACCGGCCAGCGCGCCGACCGTGATGATGTCGGCGAACAGCGGGTGCCCGACGTCACGGAACGCGGTGGCCAGCGGCGCCTTCGGGTCCAACTCGCTGTACTTCTGCATGCCGACGACGACGAGCGAGACCGCCACGTACAGGATCGTGCAGAGCAGCAGCGAGCCGAGGATGCCCCGGGGCACGTCGCGCTGCGGCTTCTTGGTCTCCTCGGCCGCGGTCGCGACGACGTCGAAACCGATGTACGCGAAGAACACCAGCGCGGCCGCGGCGAGGATGCCGCTGATGCCGAAGCTGGCCGGCCCGGACCCGAAGATCGTCTGGATCAGCGTCGCGGAGAGCCCCGACTCGCCTTCGGCGGGCTTCGTCGGCGGGATGAACGGCGTGTAGTTCGACGCCTTGACGAAGAACAGCCCGGCGACGATCACGAACAGCACGACCGCGAGCTTGATCGTCACGATTATCGCGTTCAGGCGCGACGAGACGCGGATGCCGGTGACCAGCACCGCGGTGAGGATCAGCACGATGATCGCGGCTGGGAGGTTGAAGACACCGTCCTCGGCACTGGCTATCGACGTGGGGAGTTCCCACCCGATCGTCTCCAGCAGTACCGAGAGGTATTGCGACCAGCCGACCGAGACCGTGGCCGCGCCGATCAGCAACTCCAGGATCAGGTCCCACCCGATGATCCACGCGACGAGCTCGCCGATACCGACGTAGGAGAACGTGTACGCGCTACCGGCCACCGGCACCGTCGACGCGAACTCCGCGTAGCAGAGGCCGGCGAGGCCGCACGCGATCGCCGCGAGAACGAACGAGATCGCGACCGCCGGGCCGGCCGATTCCTGCGCGGCCTCTCCGGTGAGCACGAAGATGCCGGTGCCGATGATGACCCCGACGCCGAAGACCGTCAGGTCCAGACCGGACAGATCCTTTTTGAGTTGATGTTCGGGCTCTTCAGTCTCTTGAATTGCCTGTTCGACCGTTTTGGTGCGCATCACGCTCATGGGGTGCCTCCCGGTCCGGTTGCCGGTCCTGTTTCCCCTTGGGGCGCTCAACTAATCCGTCTCTCCCGGCCACCATCGCGCGGCGTCCATGGCGACCTTCACGCCGCGGAACGCGACGCCCTCCGACCGCAGCCGCTGCGTCGCCTCGTCCTCGTGCCCCGGCGGGAGACGGCCGTCGGACGCGACCACCCGGTGCCAGGGGACCGCGCTGCCGTAGCGCGCCATCACGGCACCGACCGTGCGGGCGGAACCGCTGCCGGTCCGCTCCCGGACCACCTCGGCGACCATGCCGTAACTCATCACCCGGCCCGGCGGGATCTCCTCGACGACGTCGAGGACCTGCTCCACGTACTCACTCGGGGGTGTTGGGGTCACGCGCCCCATTCTTCCCGGGTCAGAATGACCTTCCGCCGGCCCGTCGGAAGCGCCAGGATGCAAACGTGACAGTCACTCCGGTTTTGGCGCGGCCCGGTCTCGGCCGGGGAACGCGCATCGGGTACGCGGCCGGCTCGCTGGTGCCGGGTGCGTTCGGCACCGTCCCCGGCCTGCTGTTGCTGCCGTACCTCACCGACACGCTCGCGGTCGCGGCCGGGCTGGCCGGCCTGCTCGTCCTGCTCCCGAAGGCGTGGGACGTCCTGCTCAACCCGGTGGCGGGCCGGATCTCCGACCGGACGACGAGCCGCTGGGGTCCGCGGCGTCCCTACCTGCTGATCGGTGGGCTCGGCACCGCGGTCACGTTCGCCGCGCTGTTCGCCGGACCGCTCGACGGGGCCGCCGGCGCGGTGTACGTGACGATCGCGTTCCTCGCCACCGCGACCGCGTTCGCGTTCTTCCAGGTGCCGTTCGCCGCCATGCCGGCCGAGATCACCGCTGGCACCGCCGACCCCTACCGCGAACGCACCCGCCTGATGACCTGGCGCATCGCGGTGCTGGCGCTGGCGATCCTGGCGTCCGGCGCCGCCGCTCCGGCCATCCGCGACGCGGCCGGTGGCGGCCTCGGCGGGTACCGGGTGGCCGGTCTGGCGATCGCGGTCCTGATCGCGGCCGGGGCGCTGGCGTCGTTCTGGGGCACGCGGTCGGCGCCGGTCGGCACCGTGCACGAGAGCGAGCCGTCCCTGCGCCGCCAGCTGGCCGTCGCCCGGGGCAACCGGCCGTTCGCCCTGCTGCTGGCGTGCTTCGTCGTCCAGGCCGTCGGCATCGGCGCGATGCTGGCCGGCACCGATTACGTCGCCGCCGGTCCGCTCGGGGACGCCGGGGCCACGTCGCTGCTGTTCGTGTGTTTCGTCGGGCCCGCGCTCGTCGTGATGCCGCTCTGGGAGCGGGTGGGCGCGCGGATCGGCAAGCGGTCCGGGTACCTGGCCGGTTCCGCCCTGTTCGGCGTCGGTGCGCTCCTGGTCGGCCTGGGGCTGCTGGTGGGGCTGCTGCCGGTGCTGCTGGCCACGGCGTTGGTGGGGGTCGGGTACGCGGGCCAGCAGGTGTTCGGGCTGGCGATGCTGCCCGACACGATCGCGGCCGACGAGGCGGTCACCGGGCGTCGGCAGGCCGGGGTGTTCACCGGACTCTGGACCGGCGGGGAGACGCTCGGCCTCGCGCTCGGCCCGGGCCTGTTCGGCCTGGTGCTCCAGCTCGGCGGGTACCGCTCCGGGGTCGACGCCGCCGCGCAGCCGGACAGCGCACGGGTCGCGATCGCGCTCGGGTTCTCGGTGCTCCCGGCCGTGATCGTGCTCGGCGCGCTGCCCCTGCTCCGGCGCTACGACCTCACCCCGGCGCGCCTGGCCGCGCTCACCACCCCGACCCCGGCACCCACCCACGGAGAAGCATGAGCCTCACGAAGCGTGGCACCGCGGCCGACGACGTCCTGAGCGCGCTGGCCGAGTTGCGCGCCGGTGACCTCCCGACGCACGGCGGCCGCACCTGGGCGTACGTCTACGACTCCGGGCTCGCCGGGCTCGACGAGCTGGCGCACCGGGCCGCACAGGCCGTGACCGGGCTCAACGGGCTCGACCCGACGGTGTTCCCCTCGCTGCTGGCGATGGAGAACGAGGTCGTGGGGGCGGCGGCGTCGCTGCTCGGCGGCGGACCGGGCACGGTCGGCACCGTGACCTCCGGTGGCACCGAGTCGATCCTGCTGGCGGTGAAAGCGGCCCGCGACGGCGCCGGAGTCGAGCGGCCCCAGCTGGTCGCGCCGGTGACCGCCCACGCGGCGTTCGCGAAGGCCGCCGAGTACTTCCAGGTCGAGCTCGTCCCGGTCGACGTCGACCCGGTCACGTTCCGGCCGGATCCGTCCGCCGTCGCGGCCGCGATCACCGACCGCACCGTGCTCGTCGTGGCGAGTGCGCCCTCGTACGCGCACGGCGTGATCGACCCGGTCGCCGAGATCGCCGCGCGGGCGGCCGCGCGGAACGTCCGGTGCCACGTGGACGCCTGCATCGGCGGATGGGTGCTGCCGTTCTGGCGCCGGTTGGGCGTCGAGGTGCCGGAGTTCGACTTCCGGGTGCCTGGCGTCACGAGCATCTCGGTGGACCTGCACAAGTACGCGTACGCGCCCAAGGGGACGTCGGTGCTCCTGCACCGCGACGCCGAGCTGCGCCGGAGCCAGTTCTTCGCGTTCGCGGACTGGCCGGGCTACTCGATGATCAACGCGACGATGCAGTCGACGAAGTCGGCCGCCCCGCTGGCCGCGGCCTGGGCGGTCCTCCGCCACCTCGGTGAGGAGGGGTATCTCGGCCTGGCCGAGCGGACGCTCGACGCGACGAGGGCGTTGATCGACGGGGTGTCGGCGGTGGAGGGGCTGCACGTGTTGGGGCCGCCGCAGGCCAGCCTGGTGGCGTTCGGGGCGGCCCCGGGCGGCCCGGACCTGTTCGTGCTCGCGGACGAGCTGACCGTGCGGGGCTGGTACGTGCAGCCGCAGTTCGCGCTGGGGGAGTTGCCGGCCAACCTGCACCTGACCGTGACCGCGGCCAGCGCCGCCAGGATCGAGCCGTTCCTGGCCGATCTGCGCGAGTCGGTGGCGGCGGCCCGGGAGCACGGCGCGGTGTCGGTGGACCCCGCGATCGTTGAATACCTGCGGTCGCTCGATCCCACGACGTTGACGTCCGAGGAGTTCGCGGGCCTGCTCGCGGTCGGCGGGCTGGCCCCGGGTGACGGCGCGTTCGTGCTGCCGGCCCGGATGGCCGAGATCAACGCGCTGCTCGCCGCCGCCCCGCCGCGCCTGCGCGAGCGCCTGCTGGTCGAGTTCTTCGGCCTGCTCTACGTCCCGTAGTCCACGGTGGATCCGTCAACCATGGTTGACGCTGCCCGGCGGGTCAACTAAAGTTGACGACATGAGCGAGGCAACCGAGCTGGCCGCGGCGGCCAGCAGCGGAGACGCACGAGTGGGCCTGCGGGCCGTCCGTGCGCTCCGCCGACTGGCCGAAACGCTGGAGGCAGTGCAGGTCGAGAACGCCCGCCGAGCGGGCTGGTCCTGGCAGGAGATCGCCGAGGTCCTGGAAGTCACCAAGCAGGCCGTGCACAAGAAGTACGCCGGGCGCGTACCCGGCTCCAAGAGTTAGGAGGACGGAGATGTTCGAACGATTCACGCAGGACGCGCGCGAGATCGTCCTCGGCGCGGTGGAGGAGGCGCGGCGGTTGCGTCACCCGAGGGTCGGCACCGAGCACCTGCTGCTCGGCATGCTCACCAAGCCGCACTCCGGTGCCTACGCGGTGCTGCACGCGGCCGGCCTGGAACACGACCGGGTGCGTGCGGAGGTCACGAAGATCGTCGGCGGGTCCGGACGCATCCTCACCGACGACGACGCCGAGGCGCTCAAAGCGATAGGCATCGATCTCGACGCCGTGCTCGCGAACGTCGAGAAGTCGCTCGGCCCCGACTCGTGGACGACCCCGCCGCCGGAGCACGAGAAGAAGGGCATCTTCCGCCGTCCGCAGCGCGGCACGCGGTTCGGGCCCCGGGCCCGCAAGACGCTGGAGCTCTCGCTGCGGGAGGCGATCCGGCTCGACCAGCGTCGTATCGGCAGTGAGCACATCCTGCTCGGGCTGATCCGCGAGGGCGAAGGGCTCGCCGCCCAGGTGATCGTCGGCGCCGGGGTCAGCCTCGCCGACCTGCGGAAGAGCACCGAGACGCGCCTGCGGAGCGCGGTGTGAGCGCTCCGGCGCGGGCGGAGCTGCACACCGAGACGGTCGGGAGCGGCCCGACGTTGCTGCTCGTCCCCGGCGGCACCGGTGACGCGTCGAGCTTCGGCGTGCTGCCCCGGCTGCTCGCCCGCGACTTCACCGTCGTCACCTACGACCGCCGGGGGTTCGGCCGGAGCGCGACCGGCGCCCCGCCGGACGACGACCGGCGCCTGAGCGACGACGTCGAGGACGCCGCGGCGCTGCTCGGCGACGCGCCGGGCTACGTGCTCGGGAGCAGCTCCGGCGCGATCGTCGCGCTGCACCTCGTGGCCCGCTACCCCGAGCGTGTCGTCACGGCGATCGTGCACGAGCCCCCGCTGCTGGCCCTGCTGCCCGATGCGGCCCGCTGGCACGCGCTCCTGGACGACGTGCACGCCACCTACCGCTCGGACGGTGCCCCCACCGCGATGCGTGTCTTCGCGGCCGCGGTCGGCCTGGAACCCCCGCCCGAGCAGGTGTCGCCGGACGCCCCGCCGCACCTCGTCGAGATGTTCGCGCGCATGACGTCGAACCAGGACTTTTTCCTGGAGCACGAGCTACGTCAGTACGTGCGGCGCGTGCCGGACCTCCGCGCGCTCCAGCGCGCGAAGGACCGGATCGTGCTGGCCGGCGGGCACGACTCCCGGGACGCGGGCGGTCGGCTGGTGCCCTACCGGCCGAACGAGGTACTCGCGGCCCGCCTGGGAACGACGATCACCGAGTTCCCCGGTGCCCACCTCGGGTACCTGACCCATCCGGCGGAGTTCGCCGGCCTCATTCGTTCCGCGCTGACGCCGGACCGGTGAGCGTCCGCAGCAGCGGCAGGGTGGAGGCGACAAGCCCGAGCGACACCACCAGCCCGACGCCCACCACCAGGTAGTACTCCGTTCCGGGCGCCCGGAGCGACATCGACAGCTGGGACCGCAGGAACAGGTGCGCGGCCAGCAGACCGCTCCCGATCGCCACCGTGGCGACGGTCAGCAGCGGCACCGTGCTCTCGAACGCCACCACCCGGTGCAACACCGCCAGCGGGGTTCCGCTCAGCCGGAGCAGGCTGAACGGGCGCCGTCGCTCGATCAACCCACCGACGACGCCGACCGCGAGGCTGCAGCCGGCGACCGGGAGGCTGATCAGGATCACCACGTTCGCGACCTGGGACCAGCCCTCCATGGCCCGGTCGAAGGTCGCTGATCGATCCCGCTCGGTGGACGGCGGGTGGTGGAACCCGGGGAAACCGACCTCCAGCGCCGTCCGGGCGCGCTCCAGCGCGGCGGGCGATCCGTCGGTCCGCACCAGGAGGCTGGTGAGCGGCTGCCGGGCGAACTCGGCCGTGGTGACGGCCGACGCCGGCCAGGTCCGGCCGGGTTCGAGGACGGCCGCGAACACCTCGACGACCGCGGCCCCTGCCGGGCAGCGCCCCAGCTCGGGGGAGGCCGCCAGGTCGGCGCAGGACATCAGCGCCAGATGGTCGTCCCCGGGGGCGACGCGGAGTTCGGCGGTGGCCAGCACGCCGGGGATCGTGGCGATCCCGGGTGGCACGGTCGTTGCGTCGGTGACGTAGAGGTCCATCCGGCTCGCGTCGGGGTCGCGGCCACCCGACCGGCGTTCCGCGACCATCGACGTGATGACTCCGATCGCGACGGTGGTGACGAAGAGCGCGAGCACCAGCCCGCTGACCGAGCGGAACGCCGCCCGGGGGCTGTCCGCGAGCCGCCGTGCGGCGATGAGCGTCGAGGGGCGGCTCGATCGGCGGGCCAACGCCCTGGCGCCGACCATCGTCAGCCACGGACCGCTCGCCAGCAGGCCGACCATGACCAGCAGGATGCCGCCGAGGTAGACGAGCGTCTGCCCGGACGTCGAATCCGGGCGCCGCCCGACCGTCCAGGCCAGCAGCGACAACCCCAGCACCACTGGGGCGATCCGCCAGGCGCGGGGCGGCTTCGGCGTCGCCCGGCGGGCCACACCGAGCGGGGAGATCCGCACCCGGCGCAGCGTGACCAGCGACGACACCGCGGCCACCAGCGGCACGCCGACCGCGACCGCCACCGCGTCGAGGGCGGTGAGGGCCACGTCGCCGGGGTAGGAGGGTGCCCCGGCGAACGCCACCTCGGCGATCGGGCCGCGCAACGGCAGGTAGAGGGCGAACCCGAGGACGGTGCCGAGCACCGACGCCGCCGTCGACTCGGCCGCCGCGATCCGGGAGATCTGCCGGGGCGTCGCCCCGACCAGCCGCATCGCGGCGAAGCGCTGCTCGCGTCGGGCCGCGGCCAGCCGGGTCGCGGAGTTCACGAAGATCACGATCGGGAACAGCAGGCCGACCGCGACGATACCGAGAATCGCCTTGATCGCGGCGGAGCCGGCCTCCGGGGTGGAGGTGCCGATCGCCGTCACCTGCTCGGCGCCGTCCAGCCGCTCCATCTCGGCCGGGGTGCGCCCGACCAGCACGACGAGGTCGTCCGGCGCGGCCACCGCGTCCTTGCCCAGCAGCCCGGCCCGCCGCCCGGGGAAGCGGTCGGCGAGCTCACCGGCCGGCGTGGACGCCAGCAGGTCACGCAGCGCGGGGGACACGTAGTACTCGCCGGGGGCGGGGAGGCGATCGACCCCGGGCGGTACCGGGGAAGCCGGCCCGGTGGCGGCGACGTCGGCCCGGACCAGGTCCCGGCCCCGGAAGAAGTCCGCCCTGGTCTCCCACCAGAGCGGGTCACCGGAGCCGGTGGCCCGGCTGTCGGGGTAGAGCCAGGCGGTGCGGTCGTTCTGCGTGGTCACCGCGTTGACGCCGGCGACGATCGCGAGCAGCATGCCGACGCCGAGCGCGACCGCGGTGACGATCAGCACCAGGCGGGCGAGCGCCTCGCGTCCGCCGGCGAGCGTGAGCCGGAGCCCGAAGGCGATCATGCGGCCAGCGCCGGGCTGTTGACGCGCCCGTCCCGCACGACGACCTCGCGGTCGGCGTAGGCGGCGACGCGGGGCTCGTGCGTGACCAGGACGACGGTGGTGCCGTGCTCGCGCGCGACGTCGACGAGGAGGTCCATCACCTGCTCGCTGGTGAGCGAGTCGAGCGCGCCGGTCGGCTCGTCGGCGAAGAGCACGGCCGGGTCGGCGACCAGCCCCCGGGCCAGCGCGACCCGCTGGGCCTGACCACCGGACAGCTCGCCCGAGCGCCGGCTCTCCAGCCCGTCGAGGCCGAGCCGGTCGAACCACGGCGCGGCCTCCCGCACCGCCTGCTTCCGGCGGACGCCGGCCAGGAGCAGCGGCAGCGCCACGTTCTCCAGCGCGGTGAGCTCGGGCACCAGCTGTCCGAACTGGAACACGAACCCGAAGCGGTCGCGGCGGATCCGGCTGCGTGCCTCGTCGGAGCCGGTGTCGATCCGTTGCCCGTCGAACCACACCTCCCCGGACGAGGGCACGAGGATCCCGGCCAGGCAGTGCAGCAGCGTCGACTTGCCCGACCCGCTCGGGCCCATGATCGCGAGCATCTCGCCGGGGCGGACCTCGAGGTCGGCGCCCCGGAGGGCGGGGGTCGAACCGAACGAGAGCTCCAGGTTCTTGGCTTGCAGGATCATCGCCGCACCGCCTCCGCGAGTTTGTCCAACCGGGCCTGGGTCAGGTCGATCCACCGGAGGTCGGCCTCCAGGTGGAACAGCGCGTGGTCGGCGAGCAGCGCGTCCATCAGCTCGCCGACCCGCTTGACCTCGGTGAGCGTGCGCATCCGGGCCAGGTGGGAGGCGCGCTGCTGGTCGAGGTACTCGGTCGCCGGACGGTCGAGCATGAGCGCGAGCACGACCTTCGAGAACAGGACGCTCTGCAGGTGCGGCTCGGGTTCGACCGGCTCGGTGAGCCAGGTGTCGACCTCGGTGGCGCCGCGGTCGGTGATCACGTACTGCTTGCGCTCCGGACCTTCGCCCGGCGCGACCTCGCCCACCACGACTTTGCCGTCGCGGGCCAGCCGCCCGAGCGTCGCGTAGACCTGGCCGTAGGAGAGCGCTTTGCCGCGCCCGAAGAACGTGTCGTAGTCACGCTTGAGGTCGTAGCCGTGGCTGGGCTGCCGCTCCAGCAGGCCGAGCAGGGTGAGGGGGACGTTCATAAGCGCCACTATACGCTGAGAGTATACGCCGAGTATATAGCCGAATTCGGGCGCTTCGGTGGGGCGGGGCCACTCTTGTCGGGCACCCGTGGTCTCATGCGAAGGTGGGTGAGGGAGAGCCGCTGAGAGTCGCGGCCCGGGGTGCGACGCCGGTAGCGGTCCGTGAGCGTCCCCGAGCGAAGAGTCGCTATCGACTGGTGCGCGCTACGCCCGCGCCCGGGCGGCGTCTCGCCGTGGACGCCGACCAGCGCGCGGTCACCGCGCACGAGAGCGGCCCGCTGCTCGTCCTGGCCGGGCCGGGCACCGGGAAGACCACCACGATCGTCGAGTCGGTGGTGGCCCGCGTGGAGTCCGGCGCAGACCCGGAGTCGGTCCTCGTCCTCACCTACGGACGCAAAGCGGCCGGACGGCTGCGTGAACGCATCACCGAACGGCTCGGCCGCACCACCACCGAGCCGCTCGCCCGCACGTTCTACTCCTACGCCTGGGGCCTGCTCCGCCGGGACGCGGCGCTCCGCGGTGACCGGGCACCCCGCCTGCTCACCGGCCCGGAGCAGGACGCGCTCATCCGCGACCTGCTCGAGGGCGACATCGAGGGCTACGGCGTGCGCTGGCCGGACGCCGAGCAGCTCGAGGCTCCCCGGGGCTTCGCGGCCGAGCTGCGCGACCTGATGCTGCGGGTCCAGGAGCGCGGCATCGACCCGGTGGGCCTCGACGAGCTCGGCCAACTGCACCAGCGGCCCGACTGGCGTGCGGCGGCCCGCTTCCTCCAGCAGTACTTCGACGTGCTGGAGCTGCGCGACGCCGAGAGCGCGAACCAGGGCATCGGCTACGACAACGCGCTGATCATCCAGGAAGCGGTCACCCTGCTCCGCAACGATCCGGAGCTGCTCGACCAGGAGCGCCGGGCCCGGCGGCACGTCTACGTCGACGAGTTCCAGGAGACCGACCCGGCCCAGCGCGAGCTGCTGCGGCTGCTCTGCGGCGGCGGGCGGTTCCTGGTCGCGGCGGCCGACCCCGACCAGTCGATCTTCGGCTTCCGCGGTGCCGACCCCGGCGGCGTCTACTCGTTCGCCGACGACTTCCCGACAGCCGACGGCGAGCCGGCCGAGACCGTCGTCCTGGGCACCGCCCACCGCGCCGGTCCCACGCTGCAGGAGACCGCCGACCGGGTCGGCACCCGGCTGCGTGGCGGGGCCAAGCAGCGCACCCCGCACCTCGGCCCGGAGACCCCGGCCGCACTGGCCGACGGCGTCGAGGTCGTGACCGTGCGCAGCGCCACCCAGGAGGCCGCGTACGTCGCGCACCGGCTGCGTCGCGCGCACCTCATCGACGGGGTGCCGTGGTCGCGGATGGCGGTCCTGGTGCGCTCGGCCCCGCGCTCGGCGAGCACTCTGCGTCGCGGCCTGGTGCACGCCGGCGTCCCGGTGGAGATCGACACCGACGAGCTGCCGCTGGCCCAGCAGCGCGGCGTGGCCCCGATCGTCCGGGCGCTCGGCGTCGCGCTGCACCCCGAGCGCCTCGACGACGCCGCCGCGGTCGCGCTGCTCACGTCCCCGCTCGGTGACGCCGACGCGCTGAGCCTGCGCCGGCTGCGTCAGCAACTGCGGCTGGTGGCCTCGGCCGGCGGTGACACCCGGTCCTCGGCCGAGCTGCTGCCCGAAGCGCTCGCCGATCCCCGCGACCTGATCCCGGTCGACTCCGAATGGGGCCGGCCGGCGCGGCGGGTGGCCGCGGTGCTGACCGCGATCAGGGCCGCGGCCGAGGAGCCCGGCGCCACCCCCGAATCCGTGCTCTGGTCCGCCTGGGAGGCCTCCGGCCTCGGCCCGCGCTGGGAGGAAGACAGCCTGCGCGGCGGGGTCGAGGGTGCCGACGCCGACTCCGCGCTCGACGCCGCGGTCGTGCTCTTCGACCAGGCGGCCAACTTCGTCGACGGGCTGCCCGGCGCCACCCCGACGATGTTCGTCGACTACCTCGAGCACCTGCGCATCCCGGCCGACTCGATCGCGCCCACCGGTCAGCGCAGCGAGGTCGTCCGCATCCTCACCGCGCACGCGTCCAAGGGCCTGGAGTGGGACGTCGTCGCGGTCGCCGGTGTGCAGGAGGGGCTCTGGCCGGATCTGCGTCCGCGGGGCACCGTGCTCGGCTCCGAGGAGCTCGTCGACGTGGTCGCCGGCCGTCCGCCGCAGCTCGCCGGTCACCTGGCCCAGCTCCTCGACGAGGAGCGGCGGCTGTTCTACGTCGCGGTCACGCGGGCCCGGCGCGCGCTGCTGGTCACCGCCGTCGACACGGTCGACGGGGAGGACGCCCAGCAGGCCTCCCGTTTCCTGGACGAGATCGACCCGCCGGAGCAGCCGCTGGTGGCCCGGGACGAGGACGGCGGCCGGGCCGCGGTCGTCGTGCCGCGCCAGCTGACGCTCCCGGCGCTGGTCGCGGAGCTGCGCCGGGTCGTGCTCGACCGCGAGGGCGATCCGGTCCGCCGCCGGTCGGCCGCGCGGCAGCTCGCCCGGCTCGCGGGCGCGGGTGTGCCCGGCGCCGATCCGGCCGAGTGGTGGGGTTTCGCGCCGCTCTCGGACGCCGAGGCGCTCCGCGGACCCGACGAGATGGTCGCGGTGTCGCCGTCGCGCGTCGAGGCGTTCCAGACCTGTGCGTTGCGCTGGCTGCTCGAGACCAGCGGCGGCGGCACCACCAGCACCGCCCAGGGCATCGGAACCGTCGTGCACGACGTCGCGGCCGAGGTCACCGGGCCCGACCTGCGTGAGCTCTCGGCGCGCCTCAACGAGCGCTGGCGCCGGGTCGACCTCACCGGCTGGTACGGCCGCAAGCAGCACGAACGCGCCACCCAGATGGTGGATCGGCTGGCCGGGTGGCTGGCGCGCAACCCACGCCAGCTGGTGGCGGTCGAGCGCGAGTTCTCGGTCGACGTGGGGCGCGCGACGATCCGGGGTCGCGTCGACCGGCTGGAGCGCGACGAGGACGGCCGGTTGGTCGTCGTCGACCTGAAGACCGGGCAGAGTAAACCACCGGCGGAGAAGATCCCCACCCACCCGCAGCTGGGCGTGTACCAGCTGGCGGTCGAGCACGGCGCGTTCCCCGAGCACGGCAGCGAGACCGGCGGGGCGTCGCTGGTCCACATCGGCATGCCCACGGTGCGGGCCTCCGAGCAGGTGCAGGAGCCACCGCAGCGCCAGTGGGCCGAGCAACTCGTCCGCGACGTCGCCGACGGCATGGCCGGCAGCGTCTTCACGGCCACCCAGAACAACTACTGCCGGATGTGCGCGGTCGCGTCGTCGTGCCCGATCGTGTCGGGCCAGGTGACCGACGAGTGAGTGACGGCTGGCCCGCCGGGTCGTTCTCGGCCCTGGACATCGCCGAGCGCCTCGACCTGCCCCGCCCCACCGACGAGCAGATCGCGGTGATCGAGGCGCCGCTCGCGCCGGTGCTCGTCGTCGCCGGCGCCGGGTCGGGCAAGACCGAGACGATGTCCGCGCGGGTCGTCTGGCTGGTGGCCAACGGGCTGGTGCGGCCCGAGGAGGTGCTCGGGCTCACGTTCACCCGGAAGGCCGCGGCCGAGCTGGCCAACCGGGTGCGCCAGCGGCTGGCGCAGCTGCGCGCCGTCCTGGCCGGTGGGGTGCAGGTCGGTGACCCCACGGTGGCCACCTACAACGCCTACGCCGCGCGGGTGGTGGCCGAGCACGGGCTGCGCGGAGGGTTCGAGCCGTCGGCCCGGCTGCTCACCGACGCCCGTACCTGGCAGCTGGCCAGCGGCTCGGTGGAGATCTACGACGGCGACATGTCGTTCGTGGACTGGACCCCGCCGACCGTCTCCACCGCGGTGCTCGACGTCGCCGGGCAGCTCGCCGAACACCTGCGCACCACCGACGAGCTGGTCGACTGGACCGAGGCGTTCGTCCGGCGCGTCTCGGGGCTGCCCAAGGGCCCGCGCCAGCGCAACGCGATCGCGCCCGAGCTGAAGAAGGTGCTCGACGTCCAGCGCGCCCGGCTGCAGGTGCTGCCGCTGGTGGAGGAGTACGACCGGCGTAAACGCCGGGACGAGGTGATGGACTTCGCCGACCAGGTGTCGCGCGCCGCCCGGGTCGCGAGCAACCACGCCGAGGTCGGCCGGGTCGAGCGCGCCCGGTACCGCGTCGTGTTACTCGACGAGTACCAGGACACCAGCCACGCGCAGCTGGTGCTGCTGCGATCGCTGTTCGGCGGGGGTCATCCGGTGACGGCGGTGGGCGACCCGTGCCAGTCGATCTACGCCTGGCGTGGTGCGTCGGCGGGCAACCTGACGCGGTTCCCGGAACATTTCCCGCGTAGGTCCGGTGACACCCCGGTGCTGCCGCTCACCACGAGCTGGCGCAACGGGCCGCAGATCCTCGACCTGGCCAACGCGCTCTCCGCGCCACTGCGCGGCACGCCCGGCGGTCCGCGTACCTGGGTCAGCGACGCGGTCGCCGGCACGCCGGTGCCGGAGCTGCAGGCGTCCCCGCATCGCACCGACCCGGGCGAGGTGCTCTGCTCGCTGCACGAGACCGTGCAGGACGAGGCGGTCTGGATCGCGTCGCAGATCGCGTCGCGCTGGCGGGCCGGTGGTGACCGGCCGCCGACGGTCGCGGTGCTGGCGCGTACCCGTAACCAGTTCGAGCGCCTGGCCGACGCGCTGCGCGCGACCGGTCTGCCGGTCGAGGTCGTCGGCCTCGGCGGTCTGCTCGCCACCCCGGAGGTCCGCGACCTGGTGGCGACGCTGAACGTCCTGATCGACCCGACGGCCGGCGCCGCGCTGCTCCGGTTGCTCTCCGGTGCCCGCTGGCGGCTGGGGCCGCGTGATCTGGACGCGCTCGGGCGGCGCGCCCGGGAGCTGGCGGCGGCCACCGCCGGGCCGGACGACGACACCCCGATCGAGAAGGCCGAGGAGCGCAGCATCATCGAGGCGCTCGACGACCTGGGCCCCGCCGAGGGGTACTCGGCCGTCGGCTACGAGCGGCTGACGCGCTTCGCCGACGAGCTGCGCCGGCTCCGGCTGCGCGTCAACCAGCCGGTGCCCGACCTGGTCGCGGAGGTGGAGCTCCGGCTCGGCCTGGACATCGAGGTCGGCAGCCGCACGCTCGACGGCGCGACGCCGGGCACCGCGTCGCTGGCCCGGGCCCACCTGGACGCGTTCGCCGACGTGGCCGCCGACTTCGCCGAAGCCGCCGAACAGCCGACGCTCTCCGCGTTCCTCTCCTACCTGAGCGCGGCCGACGAGCGGGAGCGCGGGCTCGCACCGGGTCAGGTCGACGTCCGGCCGGGCGCCGTGCAGGTCCTCACCGTGCACGCCGCGAAGGGCCTGGAGTGGGACGTGGTCGCGGTTCCCGGCCTCTCCCGGGGAGTGTTCCCCGGCACGGCCAAGATGTCCGACACGTGGAGCCGCGGCCTCGGGGTGCTCCCGTTCGAGCTGCGCGGCGACGCGGCCGACCTGCCCTCGCTGGTGCTGACCGGCGTCACCGACCAGAGCGAGGCGAAGGCGGCGCTGGCCCGATTCGGCGACGCGTGGAAGTCGCGCGCGCTGGCCGACGAGCGGCGGCTGGCGTACGTGGCGGTCACCCGGGCCCGGCACGTGCTGCTCTGTTCGGGCGCCTGGTGGGACGCCGGGGTCGAGCCGCGCGGGCCGTCCCAGTTCCTGCACGAGGTGCACGAGCACTGCGTGAACGGCGGCGGCACCGTCGACGGCTGGTTCGAGGAGCCGGAGTCCGGGACCGAGAACCCGCTGCTCGCGGCCGGGCGGGTCGTGCTCTGGCCGTTCGACCCGCTCGGCGCGCGCCGGGACGAGGTGGAGGAAGGCGCCGCGCTCGTCGTCGCGGCGGCCACGGCCGAGGAGACCGAGGCCGAGCGGGAAGCCGGCGAGGCCTGGGCGGAGGAGGCCGAGATGCTGCTCGCCGAGCGCGCCGGGGCCCGTCCCGACGGCGACGTCGTCGACGTCCCGCTCCCACCCCAGCTGACCGTGTCGCAGCTGGTCCTGCTGGGCCGCGACCCGGCCGAACTGGCGCGGCAGCTGCGCCGTCCGGTGCCGGTTCCGCCGGCGCCGCTGGCCCGGCGGGGTACCGCGTTCCACGCCTGGCTGGAACGCCGGTTCGGCGCCGACCGGCTGCTCGACGTCGACGAGCTCCCGGGCGCCGCCGACGCCGGTGAGTCACCCGACGACGAACTCCCCGCGCTGCAGGAGGCGTTCCTGCGCAGCGAGTGGGCCGACCGGGTGCCGCAGCACGTCGAGGTGCCGTTCGCGACGCTGCTCGGCTCGACGGTCCTTCGTGGGCGGATCGACGCGGTGTTCCGCACCACGCACGGCTGGGAGGTCGTCGACTGGAAGACCGGCCGCCCGCCGTCCGGGCCGGCCGCCGCGTCGGCGCAGGTGCAGTTGGCCGCGTACCGGCTGGCCTGGGCGGCGCTCGCCGGCTGCCCGGTCGACGAGGTGAGCGCCGCGTTCCACTACGTCCGCGTGGTGCGTACCGTGCGGCCGGCCGACCTGCTCGACGGGGACGGCCTCGCCGCGCTCGTCACCGCGCTGGGGCGCTGACCCGCTCCAGCACGACCTCGGCGATGCGGTCGGGCGCCTGGTCGGGCAGCCAGTGCGTCAGGCCTTCGAGCTCGACGAACGTGTAGTCGCTCTCGACGTGGGTGCCGGTCGCCTCGGCGGCGGCGCGGCCGAGCGCGGTGTCGCCGTCGCTCCAGACGTACGTCGTCGGCACCCGCACCGGTCCGGCGTTCAGCGAGTCGCGCGCCCGCATGGCCCGGTACCAGTTCAGCGTCGCGGTCAGCGCGCCACGCGCGCGGAGCGGCCGCACGTACCGGTCGACGTCGTCGCGGGACAGCCCGGAACCGGCGAACACGCCGCGGAGCGTCCGTGCGTTGAACGCGAGCAGCACGCGCTCGGCGATCCAGCGGCGCCGGAAGAAGTAGATGTACGACGACTTCTTCCGCTGGTCGGGATCCGACCGCAGCGCGGTGACGAACGCCCGCGGGTGGCCCACCGAGAGCGCGGTGAGCGTGCGGACGCGGTCGGGGTGGCGGGCGGTGAGGTGCCAGGCGACGATCGCACCCCAGTCGTGCCCCACCACGTGCGCCGACGCCAGCCCGAGGTGGTCGAGCAGCGACAGCACGTCGGCGACCAGGTGGTCGAGCGCGTACGCGTCGACGCCGTCCGGCCGGGCGCTGGGGGAGTAGCCCCGCTGGTCGGGGGCGTAGGTGCGGTAGCCGGCCGCGTTGAGCCGCGCGGTGACGCCGTCCCACTCCGCGGCGTTCTGCGGGAACCCGTGCAGCAGGACCACCGGGTCGCCGTCGGCCGGGCCGCCGACCCGGAGATCGAACGTCAGGCCACCCGAGGTCCAGCGGTCCGCGGTCATCGGCTCTCCCTCGGGAAGAGACAGAACTCGTTGCCCTCGGGGTCGCCGAGAACCCACCACGAGATGTCGTCGTCCGGGCTGCGGTGCAGCGTCGCACCGGCTTCGACGAATGGTTCCGGGCCGTCGGCGTCGACGAGCGTGACGTCCCAGTGCCAGCGGTTCTTGACGCTCTTGGGCTCGGGAACCGGTCCGAACACCCACATGTCCCAGGGGAAGCCCGCCGCGCCCTCGATCCAGGTGTAGTCCTTGTGCTCGGCCTGGTGGACCTCGCCGCCGAGCCGGTCCGCCCACCAGGTGGCCAGCCCGAGCGCGTCCGCGCAGTCCACGTTCAGTTCGAACGGGGTGGGCCCGGCGACCGGGGTCGCGGACGGCAGGAACGCGCAGAAGATGTTGCCGTCGGGATCGATCAGCTGCCACCACGGGTCGACGCCGGGCTCGGAGACGATGCGGGCCCCCAGCGCCACCAGCGGCGACACGTCGGGCTCCGGCAGCCGGAGATCTAGGTGCACGCGGGTCTTCCCGGTACGGGGTTCGGGGACGGGGTTGACCCAGAGCTGGGTCTCGATCGGCGCACCCGGCCGCGCGTCCACGCGGTATCCCTTCGGACCCTCCGTGGTCGTGGACCCCAGTACCGCGGCCCAGAACCGGCTCAGCCCGGCGGCGTCGTCCGGCGGAGCGTCCAGGACCAGGTCTTTGAAACGGGCGATCGCCATGGGCGGAGACCTTATTCACTCGGGGGCGGTCGATCTGCGTCGGTAGAGACCGAATCGCTACATCCGTACGTTGGCTCGCTGACAGAAATCTACGGGGAAACGACGCAGACTAGCGCCACGATGCAACCGACGACCGTCTCGGAGCGTCCTACCGCGTGAGGGGTTTTCACTTCGGCCCCGGGAGACCCGGGAGCCGACAGGAGGTGTGGAGATGCGCATGTACCGGCGAGCCCAGGCTGCCGGGTGGTCGACGGTAGTGCTCAGCGCCGTCGTGGGCCTGGTGATGGCGGCGCTCGTCGCGCTGACACCGTGGCGCGTGGCGGACCTCGGCGGTCCGGGGGCACGTGACCGGGTGGAATCCGTGAGGGAGGATGGAGCGGTCGAGCGCGGCGTGAACGTCCGGAGCTTCATCGCCGCGACCCGGGACGTGTCCGGCACGGATTGGTACCGCGTCGGCTGACGGACGGCGCCCCCGGGCCGGAACGGTGCACGGGAGCGGCTGCGTATGACGACCGGCGATGGGTCGGGGAACGCGAACGGTGGGGCCGGAAGCCCGTGGGCGCGCCCGGCTACCGGCAGTGAGCCCCCGGTCACCTGGGTCAGGCCGAACGCGCCCGCGGGCGCGCCCCACCCGGGGTACCACCGGCGACCGGCCCCCGACGTCATCGGGACGCCGGACGCCCCGGCCAAGCCGTCGGTGGCGAAGTGGGTGATCGGCGGGGGAGCCGTGCTCGTGCTCGGCCTCGTCGTCGTGCTGGTGCTGGCCTCCGCCGGGGTCTTCCGCAGCGACAACCCGAGCCTGTTCGGCCCGTTCGCGGGCGAGGACCCTGAAGTATCCAAGCCGCCGCTGGCCCAGCTCTGCCCCCCGGCGTCGGAGAACCCGCCGCCCGGCGGCAAGGAGCCGGCCCCGGTGGCCGGGCCGCGCATCCCCGACCGCGACGCCGGCATCTCCTACCTGCGACTCGGCGACCCCTGGAAGCTGTGGGACCGGGGCCCGTGGGGCCAGGGGACGCTCGGCGTCGACTTCAACACGGGCTACTACTTCGTCACCGAGACTTACTCGGGCGGCGACTACCTCGCGTCCGTGCTCTCCGGCAAGGTGCCGGCGACGGTCGGCGACAGCCTCTCGCTGAACCTGCCCTGCGCCGGGCGTCAGGTGGCCGAGGACGTGCGACGGGCCTACTACCCCCAGCCCAACGTCAAGGAGCAGGCCCGGGACGAGCAGATCGTCGTGGGCGGTCGGCCGGCCTGGGTGTCGACGTTCCACCTGACGTTCGAGGCGAACGGCCTGGACGCGCGCGGCGAGCAGGTGGCCGTCGTCCTCGTTGACGTCGGCCGACCTGACGCCGCGGTGCTCTACATCTCGATCCCGGACACCCACCGGCAGTACAACCCCGAGATCGATCGCGTCATCGCCTCGATTCAGCCCGCGTAGAGGCCGTCGAGTTCCTTCGTGTACTTCTCCTCGACGAACTTGCGGCGGACCTTGAGCGACGGCGTGATCTCGCCGTTGTCGACCGAGAGGTCGTGCGGCAGGATCACGAAGCCCTTGATCGCCTCCCAGCGGTTGAGCTGTCCGTTGAGCTGATCGACGCCGCTCTGCACGTGGGCGCGCACCTGCGGGTGGTCCGAGAGCTCGGCCACCGACAGCGACTCCAGCCCCGCGCCCTGCGCCCAGGTCTTGATCTCGTCGGGGTCGAGCGTGATCAGCATGGTGCAGAAGTTCCTGGTGTGCACGATCACCTGGCTGACCTGCGGGACGATCGTCTTGAACAGTCCCTCGATGTACGAGGGCGCGACGTACTTGCCGCCGGACGTCTTGACCAGGTCCTTCTTGCGGTCGGTGATCCGCAGGAACCCGTCGTCGAGCTCGCCGATGTCACCGGTGTGGAACCACCCGTCCTCGGTGAGGACGGCGGCGGTCTCCTCCGGCTTGTGGTGGTAGCCCCGCATGACGCCACCGCCGCGCAGCAGGATCTCGCCGTCCTCGGCGATCTTGACCTCGAGGTCGCCGAGCGGGATCCCGACCGTGCCCAGCCGGAACTTGCCCGGCCGGTTGACGAACGAGCCCGCGGTGGTCTCGGTGAGGCCGTACCCCTCGTAGATCGGGATACCGGCGGCGTGGAAGAACTCCGCGACCTCGCGGGACAGCGGCGCGGCCCCGGAGATCATCCCGCGCATCCGGCCGCCGAACCGGGTCTGCAGCTTGCTGAACACCAGCTTCGTGGCGATCGCGTACTTGACCGCGAGCAGGCCGGACGGCTCCTTGCCCTGCTCGCGCAGCGCCACGACCTCGCGCCCGACGCCGAGCGCCCAGGTGAAGATCTTCCAGGTGACGCCGCCCTTGTCCTGCGCCATCGTGCGGACCCGGTTGTAGACCTTCTCGTAGATCCGGGGGACGCCGGCCATCACCGTCGGACGCACCGTCGGCAGGTTCTCGACGATCTTGTCGACCCGGCCGTCGACGTAGCTCTCGAAGCCGATCGTGAGCTGGGCGCAGAGCAGCACCTTGCCGAAGACGTGCGCCATCGGCAGCCAGAGGTACTGCAGGTCGCTCTCTTCGATGATGCCGAGACCGGCCTGGGCGTCGGACTCCCAGATCCAGTTCGCGTGCACCAGGCGGACGCCCTTGGGCCGGCCGGTCGTCCCGGACGTGTAGACGAGCGTGGCCAGGTCGTCCGGCCCGATGCCGTCGATGCGCTGCTCGATCAGCCCCGGCTCGGCGACGAGCCGCTCGGCGCCGCGCTCGAGCAGGTCGTAGAGCGAGAGCACCTCCAGGCCTTCGGTGGCCTCGGCCGACTCGAGCGCGTCGAACGTGACGACCGCTCGTAGGTCCGGCAGCTCGTCGAGCTTCCCCTGGAACTTCGTCAGCTGGGCGGCGTCCTCGGCGAACAGGACCACGCTGCCGGAGTCGGCCACGATGAACGCGGCGTCGCCGGGCTCCGTCGTCGGGTAGATCGTGGTGGTGGCGCCACCGGCGCACATCACCGCGAGGTCGGCGAGGATCCACTCGATGCGGGTGCCGGACGCGATCGCGACCCGGTCACCGGGCCCGACGCCGAGCTCCGCCAGCCCCGCGGCCAGCGCGTAGACCTGCTCGGCGGTCTCCTGCCAGGTGAGGCTCGTGGTTCCGATGGCGCCGGCGCCGATCGTCGTGCTGATCGGTGCCGGCCCCGCGAACGCCCGGCCCTCCGGGTTTTTGGCCACTTGGGCGCGGAAAAGCTGGCCGATCGAGCGGTGCCCGGTGTCCACGGTGACGGTCATGCTGCGCGCTCCTTCGCCCCCGGCATGTGATGCGGCACACGGTACTGACGAGTAAGCACCTCTGTGCGTCGTTCGACGATTCTCGTCGTACTCCTACGACGACCTAGTTGGCCTGGCCAAACGTTCGGCGGAGTGCCTAAGGCGAGGTTCGGCGAATTCACGGGCTAGGGTCGACAGCGTGTCTGCACCCACCTCTGCCGGCGCGCCGGTCACGATTCCCGCCACCGGCTTCCCGGTCGAGCGGTTCACGTTGCCCAACGGCCTCCGGGTCGTCCTCACGCCGGACCGGTCCGCCCCGGTGATCGCGGTCGGTGTCGTCTACGACGTCGGCATCCGATCCGAGCCGCAGGGCCGCACCGGGTTCGCCCACCTCTTCGAGCACCTGATGTTCCAGGGCTCGGAGAACCTGGAGAAGCTCGCCCACTTCCGGTACGTGCAGGCCTCCGGGGGCGTGTTCAACGGCAGCACCCACCTGGACTACACCGACTACTACGAGACGCTGCCGAGCAACGCGCTCGAGCGCGCGCTCTTCCTCGAGGCCGACCGGATGCGCCGGCCCGAGCTGACCGCGGAGAACCTCGCCAACCAGATCGCGGTGGTGAAGGAGGAGATCCGGGTCAACGTGAAGAACCGCCCCTACGGCGGCTTCCCCTGGCTGCTGCTGCCGCCGGTCATGTTCGACACGTTCGCCAACGCCCACGACGGCTACGGGTCGTTCGAGGACCTGGAGTCAGCCACGGTCGAGGACGCGCAGAGCTTCTTCTCCACGTACTACGCGCCGGGCAACGCGGTGCTCGCGGTCGGCGGCGACCTCGACGTCGCCGGGGCGACCGCGCTCATCGAACGGCACTTCGGCGACGTCGAGGCCCGGCCGGTGCCGACGCGGCCCGACTTCGCCGAGCCCGACCTGACGTCCGAGCGCCGCGCCGTCCACCACGACGCGATGGCGCCGCTGCCCGCGGTCGCGATGGCCTGGCGGGTACCCGACCCGGTCAACGACCTCGCGGCGTACCTGCCCTACGTCGTGCTGGCCGAGGTGCTCACCGACGGGGACGCCTCCCGGCTGCAGGAGCGGCTGGTGCTCACCGACGCGATCGCGACGAGCGTCTCGGGTTACCTCGGTTTCATGGGCGACCCGTTCGACGTGCGCGACCCCACCGCGCTGCTGCTGCAGGTGCATTTCCCGCCGTCGGTGTCGTCCGACACCGTGATCACCGCGATCGACCAGGAACTCGAGCGACTGGCCGGCTCCGGGCTGGCCCCGGGTGAGCTGTCCCGGGTGCAGGCGCGGCTGGCCGCCCACCTGCTCCGCGAGGTCGACGCCGTCCTCGGCCGCACGCTCTCGATCGCCGTGCTCGAGCAGCAGCGCGGGCGGGCCGAGCTGATCAACGACCTGCCGCACCTGCTGGCCGAGGTCACCGCCGAACAGGTGGTCGCCGCAGCGCAGACGCTGCGTCCGTCCCGCCGTGCCGTACTCGAATTGGTCCCGGGGAGCGCCCAGTGAGCCCGTCGCACGCCGCCCCACGCCGGAGCGTCCCGGATCTCGAGGAGCCCCGCGCGCTTCCCGAGCCGGAGATCGCCGAGCGCACGCTCGCCAGCGGCCTGCGTGTCGTCGCGGTGCGCCGCGGCACCGTCCCGCTCGTCGAGCTCCGGCTGCGGATCCCGTTCGCGGGCGCGTCCGCCGGTGACGAGGTATCGGTCTCGGCGGTGCTCGCGAACGCGCTGCTGTCGGGCACCGACACGCACACGAACGTCGAGCTGGCCGCCGACCTGCAGAAGATCGGCGGTGGCCTGTCGGTCGGCGTCGACCCCGATCGGCTGGTCGTGTCCGGCAACACGCTCTCGGACGGGCTGGGCCGCCTGCTCGAGCTCCTCAACGAGGTGTTGACCACCGCCACCTATCCCGAGCGGGAGGTGCGCACCGAGCGCGACCGGCTCGCCGACCGGATCCAGATCGCGTTCTCGCAGCCCGCGCAGGCGGTCCGCCGGGCGCTGCTGCGCCGGGTCTACGGCAGCCACCCGTACGCGGTCGAGACGCCGGAGCCCGAGCAGGTGCGCGCGATCGAGTCCGCGGCGCTGCGGACGCTGCACGCCGAGCGGGTCCTCCCGGCCGGCAGCGTGCTCGTGCTCGTCGGCAACATCGATCCGGCCGCCTCGCTCGATCTGGTCGAGAGCGCGCTGAGTGGGTGGTCACCGACCGGGTCGGCGCACCGCACGCCGCCCACCCCGCCGCTGACCGTCGGGCCGCTGCTGCTCGTCGACCGGCCTGGTTCGGTGCAGTCGTCGCTGCGGGTGGCGTTGCCCGCGCTGCCGAGGGGCCACGCCGACTACGCGGCGTTCCAGCTCGCGAACCTGATCTTCGGCGGCTACTTCTCCTCCCGGCTGGTGGAGAACATCCGCGAGGACAAGGGCTACACGTACTCTCCGCACTCCGGCGTCGACCACTCGGCCGCCGGCTCGATGACGCTCGTCAGCGCCGACGTGGCGACCGAGGTCACGGCACCGGCCCTGCTCGAGATCCAGTACGAGCTCGGGCGGATGGCCACGTTGCCGCCGACCGCCGAGGAGCTGGAACAGGCCCGCCAGTACGCGATCGGCACGCTGGCGCTGTCGATCTCGTCGCAGGCCGGCCTGGCCGGGATGCTCATCGCGCTGGCCGGGACCGGCCTCGACCTGGAGTGGCTGGCCGAACACCCGATCCGGCTGGCCAAGGTGACGCTGGAGGAGGTCGCCGCCGCGGCGGCGAGCCACCTCGCGCCGTCCGGCGGGGTGACCGTCGTGCTGGGTGACGCCGGCCTGGTGGCGGGTCCGCTGGGCGCGCTCGGCGCCGTCGACCGGTCGTGACGACCATCGGCACGGGGCAGGGCGGCCCCGAGCAGACCGAGGGCGCGGAAGGCGTTCCGGAGATCGACCGCGAGCGCACCGCGGCCTGGGAGACCAGCGCGCCCGGTGCCCCCGACCCGGCCGCGGCCGAGCTGCCGGTCTGGCGGCAGCTCGCGCTGGGGCGGGCGATGCCCGACCGGGCCGCCCACCACCGCCTGGACGGCCCCTGGCTCGACGCGGCCTGGGCGCGCGCCCGCATCCTCCTGCTCGACGACAAGGGCCGGGTGCTCGTCGAGGGCGGCACGCAGGAGCCGCGGCTGGTCTGGGCCTCGGCCGAGGACCCGGCCACGGCCGCGGACGCCGAGCGGCTGTTCCTGGCCGAGGACGAAGGTGTGCCGTACTTCGCGCTGCTCACCGAGCTGCCGGAGACGGCCGGAGCGCGTCCGGCGAGCCTGCGTGAGGTCGGCGCGCAGCTCGGTCCGCTGGAGTCGGCGTTGCTCACCGAGGCGATCGGCCTGGCGAACTGGCACCGCGACTACCGCTACGGCCCGCGCACCGGCACCCGCCTGGGGTGGCGGGCGGGTGGCTGGGAGGCCGAGGCGGTCGACGGCTCGGAGGTCGTCTATCCGCGCACCAACCCGGCGATCATCGTGCTGGTGCACGACGGCGTCCCCGGCGACGAGGGGCGGTGCCTGCTGACCCGGGGGCTCACCTGGCCGGAGGGGCGGTACTCGTGCGTGGCCGGCTTCGTCGAGCCGGGCGAGGCCGCCGAAGCCGCGGTGTTCCGCGAGGTCGCCGAGGAGACCGGCGTGCGGATCCGTGAGTGCACCTACCTGGCGAGCCAGGCCTGGCCGTTGCCGGCGTCGCTGATGCTGGGCTTCTACGCGCTCGCCGACTCCGGCCAGCCGGTCACGGTCGAGGAGGTCGAGCTGGCCGACGCGCGCTGGTTCACCCGTGGTGAGCTGCGTGGCCGTGGGCCCGGGCCGGCCCCGATCGTGCCGCCGCCGCTCTCGATCGCGCACGAGTTGCTGACCGCCTGGCGGGACGAACGTCGCTGAGATCTCGCTGTATCACGGCCGGCGTCCGCTGCTCTGTGTAGTTGTGGCCGCCCCGGTGAGCCCCCTCTCTCGACGGGGCGGCCCCTTACACCGGGGAGGTCAGCGATGCCGAGAACTGTTGTTCCACCGAAGCCGCGGGCGTTGCGGTTACCGGAACCCGAAGCGCGGCGGAAGGCTCCCGCGGTCCGCCGGGTCGCGGCGGGTGTGCTGATGACCGCGGTCGTGGTCGGCAGCACGGCCGGTGCGACGCTGGCCGCGAGCATCGAGGACTCCGACACCGTGCCGGTCGTGGTGCGGCCTTCCGAGGCCACGCCGTCCGCGAGCCCCGACCGCGTGCAGGACGTCTCGCTGCTGGTCTACAGCTGGCCGTCGCCGTCGCCGTCGTCGACGAAGTCCACCGCGGTGCGGACGACCGACCCCGACCAGGGCGTGGTGCGCCGGGCCGGAACCGCGACCCGGATCGCGGTGGTCTGGGCGGTCGCCGCGACCGTGGCCACCGCGGGACTCATCGCCGGTTCGATGCTGGGGCGCCGCTAAGCCCGCACGACGACGGCGGGGCGGCGCGGGTCGTCGGCGCGGACCACCACGTCGGCGATCGCCTCCGGCTCGACCTCGGTCGCGTACCGCTCGAACGCCGGGAGCGTCCAGTGCTCCGGCGCCGGGGTGCGCCGCCGGAGCGCGCCGTCCGAGAGCCGTACGTGCACGGCCAGGTCGAAGGCGAGGCCCCGGCCGAGCAGCAGCGGCCCGTCGACGAGCAGCACCGCCCGTGGTGGCACCGGCCGGTAGCCGGCCCGCGCCGCACGATCCGCCGCGGCGTCCCAGAGCGCGGGCAGGTACCGCTCACCCGCGGCCCACGGGGTGAGCACCTCGCGGGTCAGGCCCCCGGCGTCGAGCCAACGGTCGTAGAACGAGTCGGGGTCGGTCTTGCCGAACTCCCACCGCAGCGACGCCGGCCGCAGGAAGTCGTGCGCGCGCACTCGCACCGCGGCGACACCACCGGCTCGTAACGGCTCGACCATCCGGTCGGCGAGGCGCCCCGGTTCCGCCGCGTCCGCGCCGTCGATCGCGACGCGCAGGTGATTACCGGCAGTCAGGCAGAGTTCGGCGAGGAGGTCGGCCAGAGCCTCCGGCGTCACCGGAACCGGTTGATCGGTCAGCTCGCTCACCTGCCCAAACGTACTCCGATAGTCCTGATCGCGTTGAACGGGCGATATCGGGCGACTATGTTCCCCCACGTGGACGGTCGTGGCTGACCGGCATTACGTCACGACCGGGGGTGACGATGAGGCTCGCCGCGTTGTTACGGAGGTCGGACTTCCGGCTGCTCTTCTTCGGGCAGGCGCTGTCGATGTTCGGCGACTCGGCGATGCTGCTCGTCCTGGCGATCTGGGTGAAGGAGCTGACCGGCAGCAACGGCATGGCCGGCCTGACGCTCGTCTTCGTGGCGTTGCCGTCGCTGCTCGGGCCGCTCGGTGGCTGGTTGATCGACCGGGTCCGGCGACGGCCGTTCCTGGTCGTGACGAACCTCTGCTCGGCGCTGTCGGTGCTGCCGCTGCTGGCGGTGCGCTCGGCCGAGCACGTCTGGCTGATCTACGCCGTCGCGACGCTCTACGGCACGCTTCTCGTGCTGCACATCGCGGCGTTGAACGCGTTGCTGAAGGCGATGCTGCCGGAGAACGCCCTCGGCTCGGCCAACGCGGTGCTCCAGACGGTCAAGGAGGCGCTGCGGCTGGTCGCGCCGCTCACCGGGGCCGCGCTCTACGCGGTGGTCGGCGGCGGCGGGGTGGCGGTGCTCGACGGGGTGACGTTCGTCGGGGCCGCGATCGCGCTGAGCGCGCTGGCCGTCGCCGAGCCCGAGCCGGTCGCGCGGCGGGAGTCGATGCGCGAGGAACTCCTGGTCGGGCTGCGCTTCCTCTGGAACGCCGGGCCGCTGCTGCACGTCACGGTCGCGCTCGGGATGGCGCTGCTCGTCGTCGGTATCGCGGAGTCGGTGGTGTTCGCGATCGTCGAGTCGCTGGGTCGCCCGCCGGAGTTCGTCGGCGTCGTGGTCGCGATCCAGGGCATCGGGGCGGTGGCCGGCGGCTTCGTGGCGACGTGGCTGATCCGGGGCGCCGCCGAGGTGCGCACGGTCGTGGTGGGCCTGGTGACGTTCTCGGTCGGCGCGGTGATGATGGTGGCGCCGTGGTTACCGTTGCTCGCGGTGGGCGTCGTTCTGGCCGGGTTCGGGCTACCGCTCGTGCTGGTGGGATTCGTCACCAGCTTGCAGCGCAGCGCCAGCGGGCCGCTGATGGGACGGGTCACCACCGCCGCCTATCTGATCATCGGCATCCCGCAGACCGTCTCGGTCGCGTTGGGAGCGTTGCTGGTGGCGATCATCGACTACCGCTACCTGCTCGCGGTGATGGCCGGAGGTACCGCGCTGGCGGCCGCGTACCTGCTGGTGGCCGGCCGGGGCCGGACGATGACGATTCCGGCGCCGGACGCCGGGGGAGGCGCGCAGACCGCGGCCGGCGCGGTGTCGGCGAGCCGGGCGATGGGCTGGGCGTTACCACCCGCCCCGGCGCCGGCGGACGATCCGCCGGCCACCGGGAAGGCGTCGGGAGAGTCAGCGGCCGAGCTTGGCCCGGACGTCGGCGATGCTCGGGTTCGTCAGCGCTGAGCCGTCCGGGAACTGGACCGTCGGCACCGTCTGGTTACCGCCGTTGACGCTCATCACGTACTCCGCGGCCTTCGGGTCCAGCTCGATGTCGACCTCGTTGTATTCGATGCCTTCGCGGGCGAACTGGCTCTTCAGCCGCCGGCAGTAGCCACACCACGTGGTCGAGTACATCGTCAGGGTGCTCATACGGACATCCTCTCTGCTAAGTCACCGGTCACGTAACACCGCCTGGGGACAGCCCCTTCCCGCTCAGTGGGCAGTGGCAGTATCGGACGGGTGACCGTCACCCCCGCCGCGTCCGTGGACACCCGTCTCGTCGACCCCGCTGCCGTACTGGCCGGTCTGGACGACGAGCAGCGGGCGGCGGTGCTGGCCCCCCGTGGGCCGGTCTGCATCCTCGCCGGAGCGGGCACCGGTAAGACCCGGGCGATCACGCATCGCATTGCCCATGGAGTGTTGACCCAGGCAACTGCGCCCAATCATGTACTCGCCGTGACATTCACCGCGCGCGCCGCGGGGGAGATGCGGGGTCGGTTGCGGGCGCTCGGGGTCTCCGGCGTCCAGGCACGCACGTTCCACGCGGCGGCGCTGCGTCAGCTGCGGTACTTCGCGCCCCGGGTGTTCGACGGCCGGGCGATGCCGGAACTGCTCGAGACGAAGGCACGCGTGGTCGGCCAGGCGGCGACGCATCAGCGCGTGAAGCTCGACCGCACCGGCGTCCGTGACCTGACGTCCGAGGTCGAGTGGGCGAAGTCCGCGATGGTGGAGCCCGACGGCTACGTGGCCGCGGTGGCCGACACGGCGCGGGAGACACCGCTGCCGCCCGATCAGGTCGCCGCGGTCTACGCCGGTTACGAACAGCTCAAGCGCCGGATGGGCGTCATCGACTTCGAGGACCTGCTGCGCGCGACGATCTGGGCGATCGAGGAGCACCGCGACGTCGCCGAGCAGATCCGGGCGCAGTACCGGCACTTCGTCGTCGACGAGTACCAGGACGTCAACCCGCTGCAGCAGCGGCTGCTCGAGGCGTGGTGCGGCGGGCGCGACGACCTGACCGTCGTCGGCGACGCGAGCCAGACGATCTATTCGTTCACCGGCGCCGACGCGTCCTACCTGATCGACTTCCCACGCCGGCACCGCGGCGCGGTCGTGATCCGGCTGGAGCGGGACTACCGCTCGACGCCCCAGGTGGTCGGCCTCGCCAACGAGGTGATCGCGGCCGGGCGCGGCGTCGAGGCCGCCGTCCGCCTGCAGCTGATCGGGCAACGCGCACCCGGCCCCAAGCCTCGCGTCTCGCACTACCCCGACGAGCCGGCCGAGGCCGGTGCGGTCGCGGCCCGCTGCCGCGAGCTGCTCCGCTCCGGGGTTCCGGCGGCGGAGATCGCCGTGCTCTTCCGCATCAACGCGCAGTCCGAGACGTACGAGCAGGCGCTGGCCGACGTCGGGGTGCCCTACGTCGTGCGGGGCGGCGAGCGCTTCTTCGAACGGCCCGAGGTCCGGGAGGCCATGCTGCTCCTGCGGGGTGCGGCCAGGGCGGCGCAGAGCGACGAGGCGTCCTCCACGGTGGACGCGGTGCAGGGCGCGCTGTCGGGGTTGGACTGGCGTGCGGACGCGCCCCCGGCCGGTGGCGCCGCCCGCGAACGCTGGGAGTCGCTCGCCGCGCTGCTGCGGCTCGCGGACGAGACGGTCGGCGCCGACACTCCCGCCGCCGAGGGGCTTCCGCGGTTCGTCGAGGAGCTTGCGGCCCGCGCCGCCGCGCAGCACGTCCCCACCGTGGACGGTGTGACGCTCGGCTCGCTGCACGCGGCGAAGGGCCTGGAGTGGGACGCGGTGTTCCTGGTCGGCCTGGCCGAGGGCACGCTGCCGATCACGCACGCCAAGACGCCGGCGCAGCTCGAGGAGGAGCGCAGGCTGCTCTACGTCGGCGTCACGCGGGCGCGCGAGCATCTCTGGCTGTCGTGGGCCGCGGCCCGCTCGCCGGGCGGCCGGGGAAGCCGGCGGCCGTGCCGGTTCCTGCCCGCCGGAGCGCTCCCGGCCGGTGTACCGGGCACCTCGGTCGCTCCGTCGGTGAAGCCGGCGGCGAGGCCCGCGTCGCGGTCGTTGCCCACCTGCCGGATCTGCGGGGTCGCGCTGTTCGACCCGACGCACCGCAAGCTGCGCCGCTGCGGTGACTGCCCGGCCAACTACGACGAAGAGCTCTACGAGCGGCTGCGGACGTGGCGCGGAGCGCTGGCCCGCGAGCAGAAACTGCCGCCCTACGTCGTGTTCACCGACGCGACGCTGACCGCGGTGGCCGAGTTGCAGCCCTCGAGCGAGGCGCAGCTGGCCGAGATCGCCGGGGTCGGCCCGCGCAAGCTGACGCTGTACGGCTCGGCGTTGCTGGCGATCGTCGGTGGCGCCGATCCGGCGTCGCTCGTGACAATTTCCGAAGCGGATTGAGTTCGTTTTACGGCGGATTCAGCGGCGTGTCGGGCGCAACGCGCCGTGCCGACTGTCGGGTGGCAGACAGCTGCCGAGTTCTGGCCGAAAAATAGGTTGGCCAGGGACCCGGCCCGGGCTTAACCTGCCTGTGCGCCGGGGAACCGGCGCGCCGATTCCAGGAGTCTGGTTTTGGCAGGGCTTTTTAGCGCACCGAAGGGTGGTGGTCCCAGTGATCAGCTTCATGACTCCGAAGCTTCGGGGCACCGCCATGTCGTCGTGGCGTCTTGCTGATGGCCCGCTGGCCGCTGTGGCTGCGCACGCAGGCACAGCGATGACCACCGGTGTCTCGGCAGCGCGGAAGCGGATCGCGCCGTCCGGCGCGCCTGCGTATGCGCATGTCGTCTGCGCTGCGCAGCACATGTCCCTGGTCAATGGGGAGAACTCTGCCCCCTTGGCGGCCCCGGCCTCCGCGCTCACCGGCGCAGTGGTCGAGTCCTTCGGCACTCAGGTCCAGACCCAGCTGAGCATCGGCGCCACGCGCGTCGATGGTCGCGCGGGATCTCCGCCTCGAGGTGAACCGGTCTAAAAGACCGGCGGCACTCCTCGAGGCCGTGGATCCCATACCGGGATCCACGGCCTTTTTGTTTGTCCCCGTCCAACCGACTGACAACGAATGCACGACGGAAGAGGAGATCCGGTCATGACGGCAATCGATCTCGCCCCGGACTTCGGGGTGATCGACCCGGATGAAGCGCTGCCCTGCCGGCGGGAAGACCCTGAGCTCTGGTTCGCGGAGACCCCCGCTGACCTCGAAGTAGCGAAGGCCCACTGCCAGGAGTGCCCGCTCCGTGAGGCGTGCCTGCAGGGTGCGCTCGAGCGGCGCGAGCCCTGGGGTGTCTGGGGTGGCGAAATCTTCGAGCGCGGTGCCGTGATCGCACGGAAGCGGCCCCGTGGTCGTCCCCGCAAGAACACGGTCGCAGCCTGATGAGCCGCGCCCACACCGCGCACTACCGGTCCGGACGGATCGGCCGCGGACTCGCCCCCTACCCCGCAGCGCCCGAGATGAGCACCGCCTTGAACCACGAACCGACCTGGAGTTTCGAGATGTTACTTCTGAACGAAGCCCTGGCCCGATCCCGAATGCAACAGGCCGCGCCGCGACGCGCCCGCATGGGTGCCCGTCGGCCGGCCCGCGTCGTAGCCGCGGCTGCTGCCCGTCTCCGGGACCGCCTCTGAGCGGTCGTTTTCCCTGGCCCGCCCCTGTTTTCAGGGGCGGGCCCTTCGATTATTCGACGAAACCCGGCTGCCATCGCTCGACGACCGACCGGTAGTGCGCCTTGGCTTCGAGCTGGCAGAGCACCCCGATCGATCCGAGCGTCACCCGATGGATCAGCAGATAGCTCGGCGGCAGGTTGAGCTGGCGCCCCAGCTGGTAGGCGGGGCTGCGGGGATCACCGAGCCGGGCGGCTTCCTTGCGCAGCCAGGCCCGGGAGAACTGGAATTCGTCCTCGGCCATCGGGTCGAGCATCGGGCGCACGTACTCGAGCAGCTCTTTCGCGTCGACGTCGGCGTCCCGTTTCACGAAGCCCTCGTCACGCAGGCCCTCGAGCACGCCCTGGGCGTCGCCTTCGAGCGCGAGCCGGGCGAGCCGGCCGACCGGCTCCGGCAGCCCGTTCGGGAGCCGGGCCACCGCGCCGAAGTCGAGCACCCCGAGCCGCCCGTCGGGGAGCAACCGGAAGTTGCCCGGGTGCGGGTCGGCGTGCAGCAGCTTCGTGCGGGCCGGTGCGGAGAAGTGGAGAACGGCCATCCGCTCGCCGGCGAGGTTGCGCTGCTCCGGCGAGCCGGTCGCGATCACCTCGGAGAGCGGTGTGCCGTCGATCCAGTCGGTGACCAGCACCCGTGACGTGCCCGCCAGCACCCGGGGCACCGCGATCTCCGGATCGTCCCGGAAGGCCTTCGCGAACGCGCGGGTGGCCTTGGCCTCGAGGTGGTAGTCGAGTTCCTCGGCCACCCGGGCCTTCAGCTCGGCCACCAGCGGCTTGATGTCGAGGCCGGGCTGCAGCACGGTGAACAGCCGGGCCAGGCGTCCGAGTTGGTTGAGGTCGGCGATCAGGGCCGGGCCCGCGCCGGGGTACTGGATCTTCACCGCGACGTTCCGGCCGGACGACCAGACCGCGCGGTGCACCTGCCCGATGCTCGCCGCGGCGGCGGGGCTCTCGTCGAACTCGCGGAACTTGGTGCGCCACTCCGGGCCCAGTTCCTCGGCTAGCACACCGTGCACGGTCGCGGCCGGCATCGGCGGCGCCGCTTCCTGGAGCTTGGTGAGCGCGGCCCGGTACGGCTTGGCGACCTCCTCCGGGAACGCCGCCTCGAAGATCGACAGCGCCTGGCCGAACTTCATGGCGCCGCCCTTGAGCTGGCCCAGGACGCTGAACAACTGTTCGGCGGTGCGTTGCTGGACCTCGCGGGCGACGGCCTCGGCCGGAGCGCCGCCGAGGCGCTTGCCGATACCGAGGGTGGCGCGGCCCGCCATTCCCAGCGGCAGAGCCGCGAGCTTGGCGGTGCGGGTGAACGCCCGCCGGGGGATGTCGGTCACCTGACCATTGTCGCGCGCTCTTCGCGGACCTGCCCGTCGCGGAGGCAGTCACATCGCGGGTGGGGTGTCCAGACGCGGTGCCGCAACGGGACGCCGGGTGGCCCGACCTCGAGCGAAACCCCGAGCGCCGCGGTGGCGGCACCCTCCAACCGGCCGATGACCTCGGTGGATGCGAGCGCGGCGGCCGAGCTGATCACGACGGTCTCGGCGGGTTCCGGGCGGGGGTCGGTCGCGAGCTGGGCGGCGAGCACGGGCCAGACCGGGTCACGATCCGTTCGGTGAGCCTCGACACACGTGAGGCAGGCGGTGCGGCCCGGCAGGACGAGCGGCCCGACGATCGCCACCCCGTCCCGGAGGAGCACCGGCAGATGGGGGACGCGGCCGGACATCCAGCGCACCTGATCCGCGGGCGGTGGCACCGGCCCGGCGGCGAGCACCACGAAGTCCGGCGCCGCGTCGAGCGGCCGGGTGTCGACCGCGGGTGCCGCCCGGCGTACCGCGTCGATCGCCGCCAGCAGGTAGGGGCGGCCGACGTCGTCGGGGCGCAGGCCGCCGACCGTGACGTCGTCCGGTGTGACCACGCCGGAGCCGGAGACCACGACCCGCCCGACACCGGCGGCCGCGAGCAACGCGGCGATCACCGGCCCCACGCGCCCGCGGCACCGCACCAGCACGTGCGCGTGGCGCCGGGCCCGGACCCGGCCGACGGCGCCCGAACCGTGCGTGAGCAGCGCGGAGGCCAGCTCTGCCGGGAGCGGCGGGAGCGGGGCGCCGGCGCGGGGGACGAGATGATCGGCGTCGACGACTGCGCCCCGGGCCACCAGGAGGCGGATCAGGGATTCACCGGCGAGGCCGGCCGGCGCGGTGGCGAGCACCTCCGGCAGCGAACGCCGGCCATCGAGCGCGGTGAGGAAGCCGGCCAGGCCGGAATCGACGGCGGTGAGCACGGTCGCGCGCTCGGGATCGACGCCGAGCTGCAGCGTCGTGGCGTCCCGCCAGAGCCGGGACAGAGCGGGCAGGAGGAGCGGGCGCATGCCTGAGAGGGTGCCGCTCCGGGCGGTGGGGCCGCTTCGGTCGTCCACAGCCTGGGGGTGGGGCCCGCGGCCCGTGGCCGCTGGTGCTGGGGTGCTAGCGGCGGCCCGCCGAACCGGCGGGCCGCCCGCGAGAGGTACGGAGGAGTCAGGCCTTGCCGAGGATGCGGTTCATCTTGGTACCGCATACCGGGCAGGAGCCCTTCGCCATCCGGCGCCCGGATTCGCTCGTCGTGACCTCACCTTCGAAGTCACGCTTCTCCTTGCATTTCACGCAGTAGCCGTTGTAAGTGTCGGCCACAGTGCCTCCTCGGCTGGACATGGTCGGCCGACGGAGGACAGGTCCGCCGGGTCGACCGACCTTATCCGGCAAAACGGGCATAACTAATGGGAGGCTCGCCGGGAAAATTACACCGGTGGCAATCCGCTCCGGAGGTTCGCCGGGCAGCAAAGGGCCCCTGGACGGCGCCCGTCCCGTCACCTTCCCCACGTGCCGGGGCGAACGGTCGCCACAGGGGCTCTTGTGACGCTAGGCCGGAACGCCCCTCTGCGTCAACGCCGGGACCGATCAACCGGTGCTCGGGACAGCGATCGCAACGGACATCCACCCTGTGGAGGAGGCTTGTCCACAGGATTGACGACACGGCTGACGGAGTAGCCGATCGAGGGCTAGCGTGCCTTCATGGACCCCGGACACCAGATCTCCGTGCAGGTCCGGCGCAGCGCGCGCCGGCGCCGCACGGTCGCGGCGTACCGCGATGGTGACACGGTCGTCGTGCTGATCCCCGCGCGCTTCAGCGCTGTGGAAGAGCGCGAGTGGGTGAAGAAGATGCTCGCTCGCCTCGACGCGCGTGACCGTCGCTCCCGCCGGCCGCGCGGCGACGCCGAGCTGGAGGCGCGGGCGCTCCGGTTGGCCGCCACCTACCTCAGCGACGAGGTCCGCCCGGTCAGCGTCCGGTGGGTCAGCAACCAGCGCGGCCGCTGGGGCTCCTGCACGCCGGCCGAGGGCACGATCCGGCTCTCCTCACGGCTGCGCGGGATGCCCGACTGGGTGATCGACTACGTGCTCGTGCACGAGTTGGTGCACCTGCAGATCCCAGGGCACGGTCAGGACTTCTGGGACCTGGTGGAGCGCTACCCCCGAGCCCAGCGGGCCCGCGGCTACCTCGAGGGCGTGGCCGCCGCCGCCAGCCTCGACCTCTCCGATGAGAGCGACCCGGCACTGGGCGCGTAGCACCCGGCCGAGGTGGCGTTGTCCGCCGCGGCGTGCGAGGCCGACCGTGCTCCGGTGGGGCGCACGGGGGCGATGTTGTGTGCCCACCGTGGTGGGCATGCACCTACCCGTCATCGGCGGGCCGGGACACCAGTGGTCGACGTGGTGTCGCCCAGCCCGGTGCGGGGTGTACCGACTGGCCGGTCGGCGGGCCGGACCTTTGACGGTCGAGGTGGTGTGTCCGCCGCGGTGGACGAGGGCAGTCGTGCAGCGACCCGCGAACCGGCGGGCTCGGACCACCAGCGGTCGACGTGGTGTTGCCCACCCCGGAGCGTGAAGGGTGGGCGTGCACCCACCCGCTGATCGGCGGGCCGGGACGACCGGCGGCCGACGTGGTGTCGCTCACCTCGGTGCCCGAAGTCAGTCGCGCGACGACCCGCTGATCGGCGCGCCGGGACCACCGGTGGTGGCGTGGTGTTTGTCCGGCGAAGTGTGCGAGGGCGGTCGCGCTACGACCCGCTGATCGGCGGGCCGGGATCGCCGGTGGTCGGCGTGGTGTCGTCCACCCGAGTACGCGAGGGGAGTTGCGCAACGACCCGCCGAACGGCGGTCGGGGACCTTCAGCGGTCGTGGAAGGAGCCGGCCCGCATAGGCGGCCAGCTCGGAACGGAGCCGCCGAGCACGCGGAGCGGCCGCGCCCAATCGTGAGCGCCCCGCCCCTGAGCGGAGCGCCCCTGAGCGCCCCGCCCCTGAGCGCCCCGCCCGCCCTGAGCCCGCGCTGTGCGGGCGCCGAGCTCACCCGTGCCGCGCTCACCCGAGCGCCCGCGCTGTGCGGGCGCCGAGCTCCCGGGCCGCGCCGTGCTCACATCTTGTCGAGGTCCGAGATGTCGAAGTCGGGACCGTCGTTGTCCGCGCGGGCGAAGGCTTCGGGGTCGTCGAGGTCGGACGAGGTCGGCACCAGGTCGGGGTGGCCCCACACGGCGTCGCGTCCTTCGGCCCCGCGGTGTTCGAGCAGCGCGTTCCAGAGCGTCGCGGCGTCACGCAGCCGGCGCGGGCGCAACTCCAGGCCCACCAGCGTCGCGAACGTCTGCTCGGCCGGACCGCCCTCGGCCCGGCGGCGGCGGAACGTCTCGGTGAGCGCCGCGGCCCCCGGCAGACGCTCGGCCGCCACCTTGTCGACGATGTGCGACACCCAACCCTCGACCAGCGCGAGCGCGGTCTCCAGGCGGGCCAGGGCGGCCTGCTGCGCCGGCGTGTCCTCGGGGGTGAACAACCCACCGCTCAGCGCCTGCTGCATCGACTCGGGGTCGTTCGGGTCGATCTCGTGCATCGCGCGCTCGATCGTGTCGGGGTCGACGTGAATGCCCCGCGCGTACGCGTCGACGGCGTCGAGCACGTGCGTACGCAGCCAGTTGACGTGCCCGAACAGCCGGGCGTGCGCGGCCTCGCGCAGCGCGACGTAGAGCCGGATCTCCTCGGTCGGCTGCTCCAGCCCCTCGCTGAACTTCGCCAGGTTCGTCGGCAGCAACGCCGCCGTTCCCGCCGGCCCCAGCGGGAGACCGATGTCGGACGACGTCAGCACCTCACCGGAGAGCTGCCCGATGCCCTGGCCCACCTGGCCGCCGAACATCATCCCGCCGATGCCGGCGAGCATCCCGGTCATCGGGCCGAGCTGCGCGGCCGCCTGCTCGGGCAACATCTTGCTCATCGCGCCGACCACCCGCTCGGCGAGCGGATCGCACAGCCGCTTCCAGGCGGGAATCGTGGCGTCGATCCATTCGAGCTGACTCCACCCCACCGCGTGCGAGACACCAGAAGGCAGACTGGTGACGAGGTCGAGCCATACGTCGGCGAGTCGGAGAGCGTCGACGGCCTCCGTGCGTTCGGTGGCGGTGAGCGAGCGGTCGCTCTCCCGCGCCAGCCCGGTGGCGACCTGTTTGGCGAGGTCCCAGTTGACCGTTCCGCCAGACTGCGACGACGAGAGGATCTGCTGCAGTTGAGCCATCATCGCTGCCCACTGCGGGTCGTTGGGGTTAGGTTGACCCCCCGGAAGCGAGAAGCCGAACGGGGTGTCGGTCATGACTGGCTCACCATGCTGTCAACCGTATCCCTGGTAGGCCCGCGATGACCCGCCCGCTTCGTGCCGCGCGTGCCGCCGCGGCCCCCTCGGCGGGCCTCACCGTGGCGGTCACGGGTGCCGCGTCTCCCATCGGCCAGGCAATCTGTCGTAGTTTGGCCAACGCTGAGGGAATTCGTCAGGTGATTGCGCTCGACGCGAAAAAGCCGGGCGTGCCCAACGTCCGGTGGCGGAAAGCCGACCCGACCGACCCCACGCTCGCCTCCGCCCTGCACCGGGTCGACACGCTCGTGCATCTCGCGGTCGCCGACGATCCGGCCCTCGACCGCGCCGAGCAGCGTCGGCGCACGGTCACCGGCGCCTCGGTCGCGCTGACCGCCGCGGCGGCCACCGGCGTCCGGCACGTCGTCCTGCTGTCCTCGGCGCGGGTCTACGGCGCGTTCGCCGACAACCCGGTGCCGCTGCCGGACTCCTCGCCCGTGCGGGCCCGCCCGGACGGCAGCGCGCTCGACGACCTGCTCTCGGTCGAAGAGTTCGCCGCCCGGGCCGCCCGGATGTATCCGCAGGTGGAGACCGCGTTGCTGCGCCCGGCGGTGATCGTCGGACGGGGCATCGACCGCCCGGCCGGCGGCGCGCTCGACGGGCCGCGTCTGCTGGTGGTGCGGGGCACCAAGCCGATCTGGCAGTTCTGCCACACCGAGGACCTGGCCGGTGCGGTGCTCACCACCGTCCTCGCCCGCCTCACCGGCCCGCTCAACGTCGGCTCCGAGGGCTGGATCGAGCAGTCCGAGGTCGAGCGGATCCTCGGCCGCCGCCGGGTCGAGCTCCCCGCCGACGCCGCGGTCGGCACCGCGACCCGCCTGCACGCGCAGGGCATCAGCGGCGACCCGGCGACGCAGCTGGACTACCTGATGCACCCGTGGGCGGTCGACGCCGGGAAGCTGCGCGCCGCCGGCTGGGAGCCGGCGTACACCAACGAGGAGGCGCTGAGCAGCTGGGCGCAGGGGCGGCCGCTGCTGCCGCTGCGGATCAGCGTGAAGGGTGCCGCGGTGGCCGGTGGCGCCGCGGCCGGCGTCTCGGTCGCGCTCGTCGGCACCGCCGCTCTGGTGCGCAGAGCCCGTCGTAACCGTCGGTCCCGACGGTGAGACCTTGGCGGATACGCTGACGGCCATGATGTTGCGGCGCGGCTTGACGGTGTTCGTTGGCGCCATCCTCGCGTTGCTGCTCTCGCTCGGCATGGCGCTGCTGCCGGTGCCCTACGTGGCGCTCGGCCCCGGCCCGACGGTCAACACGCTCGGTAGCCGCGACGGCCACGAGATCGTGACGATCACCGGGACGCCCACCAGCAGGTCCGCCGGCCACCTGAACCTCACCACGGTGTCGGTGAGCCCCGACCTGAACCTCGGTAACGCGCTGGTGGGCTGGCTCGACGGCACGGTGGCGGTGGTGCCGCGCGAGGTCGTGTACCCCCCGGGGGAGTCCCGGCAGCAGGTCAACCAGGAGAACGCCCAGGCGTTCAAGGACTCGCAGACCTCAGCCGAGACCGCTGCGTTGCGTGAGCTCGGCTATCCGGTGAAGGTCACGGTCTCCAAGGTCGCGCCCGGCTCGCCGTCCACCGGCAAGCTGGCGGTCGGCGACGTCCTCACCTCGGTCGACGACACCGCGGTGACCAGCGGCGCGAAGCTGCGCGCGCTGCTGGCCACCAAGCAGCCGGCGCAGACGGTCAAGATCGGCTACCGGCGGGGGACGACCACCGGCACGGCGTCGGTCACGTTGGCGCGCAGTGACGACGACGCGCGTCCGCTGCTGAAGATCGAGACCAAGGACGAGCAGCCGCACCCGTTCCAGGTCTCGTTCGACCTCGACAAGATCGGCGGCCCGTCGGCGGGGCTGATGTTCGCGCTGGCCGTCATCGACAAGGTCAAGCCGGAGGACCTCACCGGCGGCAAGTTCATCGCCGGCACCGGTGAGATCGACGACGACGGCAACGTCGGCGCGATCGGCGGCATCGCGCAGAAGATGGTGGCCGCCCGGCGCGCCGGTGCGACCACCTTCCTGGTGCCTGCGGACAACTGTCTGGAGGCGGCCGGCGCGACTCCCGACGGCCTGGAGCTCGCGCGCGTGCAGACGCTGGACGAGGCCCTCACCGCGCTCACCGAGATCCGCGCCGGCCGCCCGCCGCGCGGCTGTTAGTCGAGGGTCGCTCGGAGCGCAACCACCAGGTTCGGGGCCAGGTCGGCCCCGTAGACGACCTCGGTGGCCTCGGTGGCGTCCTGCGGGCGCATCCGCAACGCGCACGCGCTCGTGCCGTCGCGCAGTACACCGGCGACCATGCGCACCTCGCGCCGGTCGGCGTGGCCGGCCGCCCACTCCACCGGGTCGGCGTCGTCCGGCCGGGAGTCCTCGGCGTCCGGTGGGAGCACCAGCACCTCCTGCACCAGCGCGCAGCCCAGCACCGAGTCGGGCCAGGCGATCCGGGCCAGCGTCTCGTCGAGCGGCGCGTCGCCGATCGACTCCTGTTCGACCGGCGTGATCGACCCGGGTTCGAGATCCTCCGCGGAGATCCCGACCTGGTCGGCCAGGCCGGGTTCGGCGGCGAGCAACTCGGCGGTGTCGACGAGGGCGTAGAGCGCGGGTGGCTGGTCCCAGCCACCCGCGTCAGCGTGTCGTTCGAGCTCGAGGACGACGGCGTGCAGGGGGTCGGGGAGTGATACCCCGTTCACGCCGGAGTGGACGTCGGTCATGGGCCCAATGCTGGCACGGAGCTGTGACAGGCGTGGTGCGCAGCCTGCGGCCTGGTAGATGCAAGGTAGGTTTACCTCCACGCTTTGCCGCAATCCACACCGGGAGATGCCCGTGGTCATGCGTTCGCCGCTGCCGTCGGTGAGCCGACGCGCCCGGCGGGTCGTCATCGTTCTCGTATCCGCCGTCGTGCTGCTGTTCGTGCTCACCGCAGGGAGCAGCCTCTACGCCGACTGGCTCTGGTACGACGAGATCGGCCTCACCCGCGTTCTGACGACGCAGCTGCAAACCAAGCTGTTGTTGTTCGTCCTGTTCGGCGTCATCACCGGCGCGATCGTCGCCGTCAACCTCTACGTCGCGTACCGGTTGCGTCCGATCTTCGCGCCGATGTCGCTCGAGCAGCAGAACCTCGAGCGGTACCGGATGGCCATCGCGCCGCGCTTCGGCCTGCTCACGCTGGCCGCCGGTGCGGTCGTCGGCGTGATCACCGGCTTGTCGGCCCAGGGCCAGTGGGACACCTGGCTGCTGTTCGTCAACTCCACGCCGTTCGGCCAGAACGACGAGCAGTTCGGCCGGGACATCTCGTTCTACGTGTTCGAGTACCCGTTCTGGCGGTACGTGCTGAGCGTCGCGTTCACCGCGATCGTGCTCTCGGTGATCGGCGCGCTCGTCGTCCACTACCTGTTCGGCGGCATCCGCCTGCAGGCCGGCTCGGGCGGTCGCCTGGGCACCGCGGTCATCGGGCACCTGTCCGTCCTGCTCGGCCTGTTCGTCGCGCTGAAGGCGGTCGCGTACTACTTCGACCGCTTCGGGATGCTGTTCGGCTACAACGACGCGACGAAGACACACGGAGCCTCGGCCGCCGACATCGAGTTCTTGCTACCGGCGAAGAACATCCTGTTGTGGATCGCCGCGTTGTGCGCGTTGGTGTTCTTCGCCAACCTCGGCTTCCGGCGGGTGCTGCCACCGGCGATGGCGCTGATCCTGCTCGGCATCTCGGCCATCGTCATCGGTGGTGCGGTGCCGGCGCTGGCCGAGCAGTTCACGATCAAGCCGAACGCGGCCGAGCGTGAGGCCGACTACATCGAGCGCAGCATCGCGGCCACCCGGGATGCCTACAACATCGACGACATCGACCGGCAGAACTACACCCCGAACACCACGGCGTCGGCGCAACAGGTCGCCCAGGAATCGGGCACCGTGCCCAACGCGCGGTTGCTCGACCCGAACGTGCTGTCGGACACGTTCACGCAGCTCCAGCAGGTCCGGTCGTTCTACCGGTTCAACTCCAGCCTCGACATCGACCAGTACACCGTCGACGGTCAGCTGCAGGACTACATCGTCGCGCTGCGCGAGATGGACACGAGCCGGCTGGACGAACAGCAGCAGAACTGGATCAACCTGCATCTGAACTACACGCACGGCAACGGCTTCGTCGCCGCGCCGGCGAACCAGGTCACCGACGCCGGGCAGCCGTACTTCGTCTCGGGTTCGCTCGGCGAGGCGCCCACCGCCGACGCGGAGCAGTCCGACCAGCAGGGCGCGAAGCTGCGGACCGCGTTCAACCGCGACAACCCGGTGCGCCAGCCGCGGATCTACTACGGCGAACTGGCCAGCGACTACGCGGTCGTGGGCAAGGCACCCGGTGGCGAGGACCGCGAGTTCGACCGTCCCACCACGTCCGGTGGCGACGAGAGCGAGCAGGTCAGCTCCACCTACGACGGCAAGGGTGGCGTGGCGGTCGACTCGTTGACCCGCAAGGCGCTGTTCGCGCTGTACTTCCGCGAGCGCAACTTCCTGCTCTCCAGCGCGCTCAACGACAACTCGAAGGTCATGTACGTCCGCAACCCGCGCGAGCGGGTGGAGAAGGTCGCCCCCTTCCTGACGCTGGACGGCGACCCGTACCCGGCCGTTGTCGACGGTCGCATCCAGTGGATCATCGACGGCTACACGACCAGCAACTTCTACCCGTACTCGCAGCGCGAGACGCTCGGCGCCACCGCCGTCGACTCGCGGACGGGCGCGGGCACGGTCGCGCAGCAGAACGACCAGATCAACTACATCCGGAACTCGGTGAAGGCCACCGTCGACGCGTACGACGGCACGGTCACGCTCTACCAGTTCGACGACACCGACCCGGTGCTGAAGGCCTGGAACAAGGCCTTCGACGGCATCGTGAAGCCGAAGAAGGACATCCCGCCGGAGCTCGCCGAGCACTTCCGGTACCCGGAGGACCAGTTCAAGGTCCAGCGGTCGCTGCTGGCGAAGTACCACGTCAGCACCGCGGGTGACTACTTCAACGGCCAGGACTTCTGGCAGGTGCCGGACGACCCGACGCCGGGCCGCGGTGGCAAGCAGCCGCCGTTCTACGTCGTCGCGCAGTGGCCGGATCAGGCGAAGCCCACGTTCCAGATCACCACGCCGATGGTCGCCAACCGGCGGAACAACCTGACCGCGTTGATCAGCGCGCACTACGACGACAACTACAAACCGGTGATCCAGATGCTGGAGCTACCGGGTGATTCGCAGATCTCCGGTCCAACGCAAGCGCAGAACAAGATGCGTAGCGAGGACACGGTCCGGAACAACCTGAACGTGCTGGATCTGGGCGACTCCGAAGTGGTGTACGGCAACCTGCTGACGTTGCCGGTCGCTGGAGGATTGCTCTACGTCGAACCGATCTACCAGAGAGCCAGCGGGCAGGATTCGATCCCGCTGTTCCAGAACGTGCTGATGCTCTACGGGGAAAAGGTCGCGTACCAGTCCACGTTGGGCGGTGCGCTGGACAGCCTGTTCGGTGAGGGGGCGTCCCAGGACGCGCCCGAGGGTCAGCAGCCGGGCGATCGGCCGAGTACCACCCCGTCGCCGGGCGCCACCCAATCACCCGGGGCCACACCGTCACCGTCGACGTCGGCCAGCCCCAGCGCGCCGACGAGCCCGACGCCGAGCACGGCTCCGGCACCGGGCGGCAGCGTCGACACGGCCGCGGCCGCGGTCGAAAAGGCCAACGCCGACCTGAAGGCCGCTCAACGCACCGGTGACCTGGCCGCCATCGGTAAGGCCACCCAGGATCTGCAGAACGCGGTCAATTCCTGGCAGGCGGCGAGGGCCAGGGCCAGCGCCAGTCCAACGCCACGACCAACCGGCTGAATCGAGAAGGCCCCGCCCATCGGGCGGGGCCTTCGCCGTTCAGGGCCGGGCTTCGTGGTGCCGTCGCCCGTGCGTCCGGCGTTTCTCTTTCATCTCTGATTCGAAGACGTGCCGTCGTCCGGCGAGCAATTCGTTACGCGCGTCTCTTTCAAGTCCACGGAACGCCGCGTAATAGCCGTCGTCGAACTCCTCGACGATCTGGAACGTCCAGCGCCCCTCAATGACGTTGCGTCCGATCAATTCCGTCCGGACGCGATCCGCGAGTCCTCCGTGCCCGCCCTCGTGCAATAGCTCCGCGGCCTCGTCGAGCATGAGATCGGCGTGACCGGTCAACTGGTGCAGGGCGTAGAGGTGGCCCCGTGCCTGTTCGATCGTCTCCAAGGCCTCGCTGAGCTTGCCGACGGCGGCGACGGTGTCGTCGTCCGCCCCCGGAGGGCGCTGGTGGGCCTGATCGGGTCGTTCGCCCATCAGCTGTCGACGCGGGTGAGCGCGGAGGGCTTGTGGACCGCGGTGCCGCCGCTCTGGTCGCTCTTGACGAGGTACTGCGGGTCGTCGCTGCTGGCTCTCACGGTGCGGCCGGCTTCTTCGGTGTCGCTCGTGAGCTTCTTCTGCACCGTGCCGACGGCTTCGCCGCCGTGGCTCTTCCAGCTCACCCGATCACCCTTGCGGAAAGAGTTCGTCATGGAGTGCGGATTCCCGTGACGATCAGGGACAAACAGCCAGCGTGGTGGGCCGTTTTGCAGATCCGTCGAACGCCGCGCTATGGTTGAGGAGCACGACAGCAACGGCGCGGGGTGGAGCAGCTCGGTAGCTCGCTGGGCTCATAACCCAGAGGTCGCAGGTTCAAATCCTGCCCCCGCTACCACGGGAAATGGCCCGGACGACATTCGTCCGGGCCATTTTTTCGCCTCCGGCACGGCGCGAAAACTAGAAAGCGGAGGCCGGCACCGAAGCGCTGGCCTCCGCCCTGATCAGCGGGTGCTGAAGGGTCAGATCGGGCGGATGTTGGCCGCCTGCGGGCCCTTCTGGCCCTGGGTCACGTCGAACTCGACCTGCTGGCCGTCAGACAGTTCCTTGTAACCCTGCACCTGGATCGCTGAGTAGTGGGCGAAGACGTCGGGGCCTCCACCGTCCGGCGCGATGAAGCCGTAACCCTTTTCGGCGTTGAACCACTTGACGGTGCCGGTAGCCATGCACGTTCTCCCTCTGGCGGGCCTTGTCGAACCCACACTTCGTGGGTCCCGTGTCGCGGTCGTGCTCGCCCTGTTCCAGAGGAGGCCAGAACAACAAAAGAGCGCCTGGATTACAACCCCAGGCGCTCTTTTCATGCGAACCAAAGACTGCAACGGCGGTAACGGTAGCACGCACTGCGGCGTCTAGCGCCTGAAGCAGGCTAGGGTTTGTCGGCGCGTTTACGCACCGCCAATGGGGCTCCGGCCAGGTCCTCTTCGTTGCAGAGCAACTTGACTTCGTAGTAGGGAGCGCCCTCCGCATCGTCGTAGTCCAAATGGATGGCGATGACGTCCACCGGTTCCGCCAACCAGGTCTCGGTCTCCCGGAGCCAGGCGGCTGCGCGCTCGAGCGCGGTGGGGAGGTCGTCGTCGCGGAACTGGACCGGACGGTACGGCACCCCCTCAACACGGTCGTTCGGGTGCGCCGGAGCAGGAAGGTCGACTGCCAGGCCGGACTCGTCGAGCCGGAGCTCGATCGTCTCCTCGATCACCTCATCGAGTGTTCGCCATTATCGGCCGGTCCACAAGCCGACAAACGCACCGTGTTACCTCTGACGCTCCTGCTCGAGCGCGTTTCGAGCCGTTGTCGACGGCTCGAAAGCGCTGATCAGGCGGCTATCGGTTCCTGGTGGTGTCGCCCTCGCCGGTGTGCTTCTGCGCGGCGTCGACGGCTTTGTCGATGTTGGCGCTGTGCTTACGGCCGGTGCGCTCGTCGACGATGTCGCCGAGCTTGTCCAGGCCCTTGTCGACCTGCGCGTCGTGCTTGTCGACGAATGCCTTCGCCTTGTCGAACAGACCCATGGCCCCTCCTCGGTCAGTCGGTCCCGGGGGCCGGGAGGCCGACCGGGTTGGGGAACGGAAGCACCCCTGCTGCCACGATCGTCGTGGCGAGCGGTGTGAGCAACTCCGTGAGTTCGGCGGTCGCCTCGGTGCCGAGCACGCGGTACGGCCCGGAGGCCAGCTGGTCGGTGTCGTCCTCGAGGGTCTCGCGGGCCGCGACACCTTGCGGCGTGAGCGTCCAGTCCTCGCGCAGCCAGCCGCGCCCGACCAGGCTCTCCACCCCGGCGTCCCAGTCCTCGTCCGACCATTTGCGTGCGGTGCGCAGCAACTCGGCCGACGACCGGCCGGAGGCGATCGCCAGGATGTGTGCCTCGACCGGCCCGATCTCGCCGGTGACCAGCAGCGAGACGTGCCCGTCGCCGCGGTGCTCGCGCAGCACGGTCAGCGCGTGCCAGAGCGCGAGGTGGGGCGCGTCGGGCACGGTGAGCGCCGCGTTGGCGGCGGCCAGCGGCCGACCGGAGACCTCGGCCCCCCGGACCGCGGCGGCGGCCTCCACGGCCAGGTCGGTGGCGCGGCCGACGTTCGGGTCGGCGGCGATCTCGTCGCCGAAGAGGCGGCGCAGCGACGCGTCGACACCGGCGAGCCTGGCCTCGATCAGCTGCTCGGGGGTGGCGTACTTCCACACGTCCGGCACCGCGCGCTCCACCATGCCGGGGTGGAAGTTGTGGAACGTGGCGGTCACCGCCGCGGCCGAGACCGCGCCGAGCGGAGCCGCTCGGCAGCCGAAGTAGCCCATCCAGTAACCCTTGAGTCCCAGCGCGTCGGTCGCCTGCCGGGTCTCCGGGGCGAAATAGCTGAGCACGTGGACGACCTCGAGAACCTGCCAGGCGCGGCGGGCCAGGGCGGGGTACGGGTCACGGAGTTCGGGCACGGATCCTCCCGAGCGGCGGAGGTGGATGGGCGAGAGCCAGCCTGCCACAGGACAGCGTGTGATCGCCCGACTCCACCGTGGTTCCCGTCGTCCGGACCGGGTTGGTGGGATTGGTGGCGGTGGCCGACCTCGGTTTGACATGGCAACCTTGGGTGACGTGAGTGACGACGTGTTGGAGTTCGACGCCACGACGCTTCCGGGCCGGCCCTGTTCGATGGCGGCCGCTCTGTCGCTCGTCGGCGAGAAGTGGGCCCTGCTGGCGATCCGCGAGATCTTCTGGGGCAACCACCGCTTCGACGAGATCGCCCGCAACACCGGTGCGCCGCGCGACCGGTTGGCCGCGCGGCTGCGGAGTCTCGAAGCGGCCGGGGTGGTCGAGCGGCAGCGCTACTCGGAGCGGCCGCCGCGGTTCGAATACCACCTCACGCCGGCCGGGCGGGACCTGTCGACCGTGATGGACTCGCTGCGCAGCTGGGGTGACCGGTGGCTGGCCGGCTCTCCGCCGGCGGCGATCGCCCACAGCTGCGGTGAGATGTTGGACGGCCTCTACGTGTGCCGCCACTGTGGCGACGAGGTGCGCAACCTCGACCTGGAACTGCAGATGCGGATGCCCGACTGGGACCGGAGCGGCCCGCTGGCCTGAGTCAGGCCGCCCAGGTGTACCAGCCGTCAGGCTGTCCCCGGCGCCGACGGAGGCCGGCGGCGAGCCGGGCTTCGAGCCGGTCGAACAGGTTCGATCCAGCGTCGCGATCGTCCTCGGCGGCGGGTCGGTGGTCGGCGGGGTGCGGTTTCGCGACCCCCCGCGTAGGGACCGGTTCGGTCATGTTCGCCGGGATGACCCGCAGCCGGGCGGCGGCGGTGATCTGGTCGGGGTGGAAGCGGCCGTGCATCATGGCGTCCCCCGTTCGGGGCGGTCGGAGATGAGCAGTCAGTGGTGCTGGCGCCTCGAGTCGCGGTACGGTTAACTATCGATCCGACGATAGACAATTAAGGTACCTACAAAAGATGGTGCCTTGTTGAGAGCTCGGGGTCAAGGGTGGAGGCGGCCATGGCAGCCGACCAGAGCCAATACGACCAGCCGCAATACCAGGTCATCGCGAACGATCTGCGCGCCCGCATCCAGCGGCGGGAGCTGCCGCCGGGCGCCCAGGTGCCCACCGAGAAAGACCTCGCGGCCGCCTACGACTGCTCGCGCAACACCGTCCGGATGGCGTTGCTGGCGCTCGCCAACGAGGGCCTGATCTCGGCCGGCCGCGCGCGGGCCGGCCGCACCGTCCGGCGGCGTGAGCAGTTCGTGCTGACGCACCGGGTCGAGGAGGATCTCGGCGCGGCCCGGTTCCGCGGCCCCGACAGCTTCGCCGACCAGGCGCACCGCAACGGCCGGACGCCGACGCAGGAGATCGAGGTCTCGATCGTGGCCGCCGGGCCCGAATGGGCCACCCGGCTCGAGGTGCCGGCCGACGAGCGGCTGGTCGTGCGTCGCCGGGTGCGCTTCCTGGACGGCGCGCCGTCGCACCTGTCCGAGTCGTACTACCCGCTGTCGCTGGTGGAGGACACGCCGGTGCTCGACCCCCGGGAGATCGTGCCGAGCGTCGTGCCGTTGCTGGCGGCGCTGGGGCACCGGCAGGTGCGCTACGCCGACGAGATCCTCACCCGGATGCCCGATCCGGAGGAGTCGCGGCTGCTCGAGATCGGGGTCGGCGTGCCGGTCATCGAGCACGTCCGCACCGGCTGGAGCGTGGCCAGGCCGGTGCGCCTGACCAGGACCGTACTGCCCGGCGACCGCCACCAGCTCCGGTACGAGCTACCGGGCTGACGCGCGCGCCGTGGCGGCGGCCTTGGATTTGGCGCACCGCTTCCGGCTTCTCTCCTCGTACCGTTCGCGGACGTGGTGCTGCGGCTCGGCGTAGCGCGTCAGCAGCAGCACCGATCCCAGCGCGGCGACGAAGCCGACCGCGGCGAGCCATTCCCGTCCCGGCGCGATGCGGTCGCCGAGCAGCAGAAGGCCGACCAGGGCGGGCGGGATGGCGGCGGCGGCGTCCATCGACGCGACGGCCGCGGTGGTGGAGCCGCGCTGCATCGCCAGCCCGAGCAGCAGCTGTCCGACGACGGTGTGCGCGAGCAGGATGTAGAGCAGCGGGTCGGTGACGAAGGCCCCGATCGAATGCGCGCCGGCCAGTGGGCGCGACGCGATGGCCACCGCGCCGAACGACAGCCCGGACAGGGCGCCGAGCGCGACCGAACCCGGGGCGCCGTGCAGCGGCACCGCGGCCCGGCCCAGCAGCCCGACGATCGGCACGCTGAGCGCCAGCGCGCAGACCTCGACGCCGTTGAGCGGACGGGACTGGCTGACCTCGGCCGAGATGATCAGCGCCGCGAGGCCGAACACGAGCGTGCCGAGCAGCACGACCTCGGAGACCGGATGTCGCCACTTGAGGAAGGCCACGCCCAGCAGCACCGTGACGCCGAGGCCGGCGGCCACCGCGGTCTGGACGAGGAAGAGCGGCAGGTCACGCCGGGCGAAGAAGGCGAAAGCGAACGCGAGCAGCTGGCACAGCAGCCCGGCGAGGTAGACCCGGTGGCCGGCGAGTTTCAGCAGCAGGCCCGGATCGAGTTTCGAGTGCACGCTGACGCGAGCCGCGGCGACCGACTGCAAGAAGTTCGCCACGCCGTAAGCGGCCACCGAAGCGCCCAGGAAAACCCATCCGAAGGACACCTCTGCGAGGATAAGCCCCCACCTCACGAGTCGCTCGCGGAGGCTTCCGCACCAGCCTTTCGGGCGATGGGTGCGGTCGACTCCCTGATCAGATAGCTAAAGTCGGCCCGTGTCGGTGCCGATGATCTTCAACACGGATTCGTGCAGCAGTCCGTTCGTCGCTACCGCGCTGCCTCCGGCGGGTCCGGGCTTTCCGGAGAGATCGGTGAACGTGCCCCCGGCCTCGGCGACGATCGCGGCGAGCGCCGCGAGGTCCCACAGCGAGACCTCCGGTTCGCACGCCACGTCGACCGCGCCCTCGGCCAGCAACACATAGCTGTAGAAGTCCCCGTAAGCACGGGTGCGCCAAACCGATCGCGTCAGATCGACGAAGTCCCCCAGCGCGCTCTGCTCTTCCCAGCCCGAGAGCGACGAGTAGGAGAGCGACGCGTCGGCGAGGTTGCTCACGGCCGAGACGTGGATCGGGGTGCCTGCGGTGGGGCGCCGCCCGGCGTAGGCCCCACAGCCCTTCGCGGCCCACCAGCGGCGGCCCAGCGCGGGGGCCGTCACCATCCCGGCGACCGGCTCGTCGTTCTCCAGGAGCGCGATGAGCGTCGCCCAGACCGGTACCCCGCGGACGAAGTTCTTGGTGCCGTCGATCGGGTCGATCACCCAGCGGCGGACGCCGTGGCCGGGAACTTCGCCGAACTCCTCACCGATGATGCCGTCGCGGGGGCGGGCCCGGCTGAGCGTCGAGCGCAGCGCCTGCTCGACGGCAGTGTCGGCATCGGTGACCGGAGTCATGTCCGGTTTCGACGAGACCCGAAGGTCCTGCGCCTTGAAGCGGGCGGTGGTGATCCGGTCCGCGGTGTCGGCCAGGACGTGGGCGAACGCCAGATCGTCGGAGTAGCGGGACATGGACTGGAGGCTACCGCTCAGAGCCGGACCAACTGTTCCGCCGCGTTCGGGTCGTCGTACGCGCCGTAGCGCAGCAGCACCGACGCCGGCCGGGCCGGGAACGAGCGCAGGGCCGGCTCCATCGCGGCGAACAGGCGGTTGGCGTCGGGGCCGTAGGCGGAGAGCACCAGCTCGTCTTCGCTGAACTGCGGCTGCTCGAACTCACCGGCGCCCGCGGATTCGATCGCCGACGCCAACTGCTCTTCCAAGGCGTAGACGTTGTGCAGGTTCGTCGCCGTGCCGCTCGGACCCGCGGCGAGGTGGAACCGTGCGACCACGACGTGTTCGGAAACGTCCGCCATCGCGAAGGGGTTTTTGCGGGAGAAGAATCCCAATTTAGTGTCCCTACTTCTGGGTGGCTCCGCGCGCACGGGCCGACCGCGACGATCCCCCGCGGCCCGCACTGTACCGCCGCCACGAATTCGGTTGCACGGGGCACGGCGACATTGGAACCGGGTGGAGGGGACAGATCGGCCGGTCGTCGGATAGCGCGGCGAATCGATTCCGACAGTGGTCGACAGGGTTCTTACAAGTGTCTTTTCGCCACGTTATTAGGAGACAAAATCTCCACGACTCGCGAGTAGATGGCGGTACGACGCGAGGCGTTCCGGCGACGCGTGTCCCTCGGCCACCCACTCGTCGAGCGCGCAGCCTTCCTCGGACGAGCGGTGCTCGCAACCGGACGGACACTCCTCGGCGCCCTCGGCCAGGTCCGTGAAGCCGGCCAGCAGGCTCGCCGGCGAGACGTGCGCGAGCCCGAACGAGCGGACACCGGGGGTGTCGATCACCCAGCCGCCGGCCGGCAGCGCCAGCGCCACCGCGGAGGTGGAGGTGTGCCGTCCCTTGCCGACCGCGCTGACCCCACCGGTGGCGCGCGCGGCGTCCGGCACCAGGCGGTTGACCAACGTGGACTTGCCGACGCCGGAGTGCCCGATCAGCACCGACAGGCGACCGTTCAGCCGCTCCTCGAGGTCGACCGGCTCGCCGTCCCGGCGGGTGGTGACCACCGGCAGGTCGAGCGCCGACCAGTGCTGCCGGAACTCCTCGGCCGCGCCGTCGGCGGCCAGGTCCGCTTTGGTCAGGCAGAGCAGCGGTTCGACGCCGGCGTCGAACGCCGCGACCAGGCAGCGGTCGACGAACCCGGTGCGGGGCGGGGGATCCACCAGCGCGGTCACGATGACCAGCTGGTCGGCGTTCGCGACGATCACCCGCTCGTACGGGTCGTCGTCGTCGGCGGTGCGGCGCAGCACGCTGCGGCGCTCCTCGATCCGGACGATGCGGGCCAGCGCGTCCGGGCCGCCGGACAGGTCTCCGACGAGCGCGACGCGGTCACCGACGACGACGGACTTGCGGCCCAGCTCCCTGGCCCGCATGGCCACGACGACCTGCTCGTCGATCCAGCACGTGTACCGGCCGCGGTCGACGCCGATGACCATGGCCTCCTGCGCGTCGGAGTGGCTCGGCCGGGTGCGGGTACGCGGCCGCGAGCCCCGGCGCCCCGGCCGGACCCGGACGTCGTCCTCGTCGAGTTCGCGCCGGGGGCTCAGCGGGAACTCACCAGCTCGGTCCAGACGGTCGTGAACGTCGGCATCGTCTTGCCGGTCGTCGCGACGTTCTCCACCGCCACCCCGTCGACCGCGAGTCCGATCAGTACACCGGCCTGCGCCATCCGGTGGTCCTCGTAGCTGCCGAACACCCCACCGCGCAGCGGCCGGGGCTCGATCGCCAGACCGTCCTCGGTCTCGGTGACCGCGCCGCCGAGGTTGTTGAGCTCGGTGGCCAGCGCGGCGAGCCGGTCGGTCTCGTGCCCGCGCAGGTGGGCGACACCGCGCAGGCGCGAGGGGGTCTCGGCCAGCGCGGCCAGCGCGGCGAGCACCGGCGTCAGCTCACCGACGTCGTGCAGGTCGGCGTCGAGACCGGTGAGGCGGTCACCGGCGGCGACCGTGAGCCCGTCGTCGTCCAGCGTGACCTGGGCGCCCATCCGGGCGAAGAGGTCGCGCAGCGCGTCGCCGGGCTGGGTGGTGCGCCGCGGCCAGCCGGTCACCGTCACCCGGCCGCCGGTGGCGAGCGCCGCGGCCAGGAACGGCGCGGCGTTGGACAGATCGGGTTCGACGTCGAGGTCGAGCGGTGCGATCGGGCCCGGCTCGACCCGCCAGGTGTTCGCCTCGCTGTCGTCGACCGTGACCCCGGCGTCGCGGAGCATCGCGACCGTCATGTCGATGTGCGGGAGGCTCGGCACCGGTTTGCCGTCATGGTGGACGACCACGCCCTTGTCGTAGCGCGCGCCCGAGAGCAGCAGCCCGGAGACGAACTGCGAGGACGCGGACGCGTCGATCGTCACGCTGCCACCGGGAAGCGCGCCGGTGCCGGCCACCGTGAACGGCAGCGCGGCCCGGCCGTCGTCGGCGATGTCGGCACCGAGGCCGCGCAGCGCATCGATCAGCCGGCCCATCGGCCGTTCCCGCGCCCGCGGGTCGCCGTCGAGCACCACCGGTCCCTCGGCGAGCACCGCGGCCGGGGGGAGGAAACGCATGACCGTTCCGGCCAGGCCGCAGTCGACGGTGGCCGGGCCGCGGAAGGCGTGCGGGGTGACGTGCCAGGCCCCGTCGTCCACCACCTCGACGCCGAGCGCCCGCAGCGCGTCGGCCATCAGCGCCGAGTCGCGGCTGCGTAGCGGCGCGCGCAGCGTCGACGGCCCGGACGCCAGCGCGGCGAGGATCAGCGCGCGGTTGGTCACCGACTTGCTTCCGGGCATCGTGACGGTGCCGACGACCGGAGCGGTCGCGCGAGGGGCCGGCCAGGGATCGATCTGCATGGTGGTCAGTCTGCCGGAAGTGTCGGTGGGGCTCAGTAACGTGGCGGCCATGTGCGGTAGGTATGCCTCCAGCCGGAGCGCCGACGACCTCGTGGCCGAGTTCGACGCGGTGGGCAGTGCGTTCGACGAGCCGTTGCGGCCCGACTACAACGTGGCGCCGACGACGACCGTGCCGGTGGTCCGCGTCTCGCGCTCGCAGGGCGGCCGGGTGGTCGACGCGCTGCGCTGGGGGCTGGTGCCGTCGTGGGCGGCCGATCTCTCGGCCGGCGCCCGGATGATGAACGCGCGGGCCGAGTCGGTGGCCACCAAGCCGGCGTTCCGGTCCGCGTTCGCCCGGCGTCGGTGCCTGGTGCCCGCCGACGGCTGGTACGAGTGGTCCCCGCGGCCCGACGGGCCGGGCAAGCAGGCCTGGTACCTCACCCGTGCCGATGGTGGGCTGTGCGTCTTCGCCGGGCTCTGGGAGGTCTGGGGCAAGGGCGACGACAAAGTGGCCACCTGCTCGATCGTCACCACCGATGCGCTCGGTCCACTGGCGTCCGTGCACGACCGGATGCCGCTGCAGCTACCGCGCGAGCGCTGGGCGCAGTGGCTGGGCGAGTCGGAGGCCGATCCGGCCGCGCTGCTCGCGCCGCCGTCGGCCGAACTGCTGGCCGGCATGGAGCTGCGGCCGGTCGGCCCGGCGGTCGGCAACGTGAAGAACACCGGCCCGCAGCTTCGGGAACGGGTCGAATCAGTCACTCCGGTGTCACTCGACACCTTGTTCTGACCCGGTCGGCGAAACCCCGTAACGCCCCTCGGCCCGCCTCGTTGTCTGTGACGTAGCGAGTTCGGCCCGTGGCAGATCGGCGGAGAGGCCGGCGCTTCCTCCGGGGGTGGCGCGCATGTCACGGGGACACCGGTACAGGGCACGTACCCCGTGCAGGAAGGAGAGCAGACACGTGACTCGGGCCAGGCTGCCGAGGCCACATGAGGTGCTCGCGGCGAGCCGCGATCCCCGGTTGCTGGCGGCGAGGGCGGCACGCCCCGCCGACCCCACGTGGCGCACACGCGGACGCTGTCGCACCGTCGACCCGGAGACGTTCTTCCCACTTCCCACCGAACCGGCGGATCCGGCGCTCAGCTTCTGCCATTCCTGTGACGTGCAGGCGGATTGCCTCGCGGCCGCGTTGAACGCCGGCGACTGCGAAGGAGTCTGGGGCGGTACGACGCCCCGGGAGCGGCGCGCCATGCTGGTGGCATGGCGGAATCGCACCGGGGTGGCCGGCGCACCGACGTCGTTCACGAGCGCACGCGCCCGGGCGGAACGGGCCGACTCCCTCCACCGGGAGAACTGACGCCCGAGGAGCCCGCCGGGGGGCTCCTGCCGGACGTCCCGACCCGGCGCGGTCCGGCTCGGGTGCGCATCGACTCGCCCGCGGGTGAGTCCCGGTCGTTGCTCGTGCTGGGCCACGGCGCCGGCGGCGACGTCGACGCTCCGGACCTGGAAGCGGTCACCGCCGCGATCGTGCCGTTCGGTGTGACCGTGGTCCGGGTGACGCAGCCCTACCGGGTGGCCGGGCGACGCGCGCCGGCTCCCGCCACCCACCTCGACGAGGCGTGGGTGGACGTCGTCCGCTCGCTGGCGCCGACCGGGCCGCTCGTGCTCGGTGGGCGCTCCAGCGGTGCGCGGGTGGCGTGCCGGACGGCGGCCGAGCTCGGCGCCGCCGGGGTGGTCGCGCTGGCGTTCCCCACCCATCCACCGGGCAGGCCCGAACGCCTCCGGGTCGACGAGTTGCCGCTCGACCGGCCGACGCTCGTGGTCAACGGCGACCGCGACCCGTTCGGCGTACCGCCGGTCGTGGGGCGGATGACGCTGCACGTGCTGGCCGGAGCCGACCACAGCTTGAAAAAAGCCATCGGCCCGGCCGCGGCGCACGTGCTCGACTGGCTACGCGCCAACGATTGGGCGGCGGCCGCCAACGGCGGGGCGACCTAGGCGCCGATCTCTGCGAGCGTTGCCGCGGTCAGCCGGACCAGGTCGGCGGGGGAGACCTCCACCTCGAGGCCGCGACGGCCGGCCGAGACGAACACCGTGTCGAACGTCTCCGCGCTCCGGTCGATCACGGTGGGCAGTCGTTTCCGCTGCCCGAGCGGGCTGATCCCGCCGCGGACGTAGCCGGTCGTCCGCTCGGCGAGCGTCGGGTCGGCCATCGCGGCCTTCTTCTTGCCGACGGCGGCGGCCAGCGCTTTGAGGTCCAGCTCCCCGGTGACCGGGACGACCGCGACGTGCAGCGCGCCGTCGATCTGCGCGACCAGCGTCTTGAACACCCGCTCCGGGGCGACGCCCAGGGCCTGGGCGGCCTCCAGACCGTACGAGCCGGACGCGGGATCGTGCGTGTACTCGTGCACGGTGAAGTCGGCACGCGCTCGGCTCAGCGCCTGCGTCGCGGGTGTTCCTCGGCCGGCCATGGCGGGATCGTAGACCGGTGGAACATTCGGCCCGGGTGTCGTGTTGTGCGGGGCGTGTGGGAAGAGCTGAGTAGACCAGCAGGGCTGGCATCGATGGAACGCTCGGCACCGACCTGGGTGCTGGGAGACGTCTCCGACCCGAAGGCGGTGAATTTCGGGTCGCCGAACTTGGACGGCCTCGTTACCGTCAGCGGTGATGCGGGTTACGGCACGGGGGGCGTGATCGGCCTATCCTCGATGGCGAGCCCGGTATCGGTGCTCCGGTCGGGTTCGGCCCCGACGCCCATCCATCCGGGAGAAGACTTGCCCACAGCCCCCCAGCCTGACGACGCCACCGGCGTCGACACTCAGCCTGGTACCGACGCTGCCGTCGAGGCTGCGCCGGCCAGGTCCGAAGAGACGGTGGCTGAGCGTAATGCCCGGTTCGAGCGGGACGCTCTGCCGTTCCTGGACCAGTTGTACGCGGCCGCCCTGCGGATGACGCGGAACCCGGCCGACGCCGAGGATCTCGTCCAAGAGGCGTTCGTGAAGGCCTACGCGGCATTCCACCAGTTCCAAGAGGGCACGAACCTCAAGGCCTGGCTCTACCGCATCCTCACGAACACCTTCATCAACAACTACCGCAAGCGTCAGCGGCAGCCGCAGCAGAGCCCCACCGAGCAGATCGAAGACTGGCAGTTGGCGGCGGCGGAGTCGCACTCGTCGTCCGGTCTGCGGTCGGCCGAGGTCGAAGCGCTGGACCGGCTGCCGGACTCCGACGTGAAGGACGCGCTGCAGGCGCTGCCGGAGGAGTTCCGGCTCGCGGTTTATCTCGCGGACGTCGAGGGCTTCTCCTACAAGGAGATCGCCGACATCATGGGGACGCCGATCGGCACCGTGATGTCGCGGCTGCACCGTGGGCGTCGCAACCTGCGTCGGCAGCTGGAGCAGTACGCGCTGGACCGCGGAATCGTCCGCGCCGCACCCGAGGGGGTGTCGTCGTGAGCTGTGGTGGACCACACGAGGTCGACTGCGCCGAGGTGCTGGCCGAGGTCTGGCTCTACCTCGACGCGGAGGACGGCTCGCAGAGCCGGGAGAAGATCGCCGAGCACCTGGACGAGTGCGGGCCGTGCCTGCGCGAGTACGGGATCGAGCAGGAGGTCAAGGCGCTCGTCGCGCGTTGCTGCGGCGGCGAGGTCGCGCCCGACGGCCTGCGGAAGCGGCTGATCACGACGATCCGCGAAGCGGTCGTCTCCGAGGACGGCACCCGCACCGTCTACGAGGAGACGACGATCGAGGTCCGGCGCGAGGCCTGAACCCCGAACACGACAACGCCCCCGCCTGCTCGAGCCTTCACGGGCCGAGCCGGCGGGGGCGTTCATTTTGTCTAGCTGTTCGGACGGCGACCGTGGTTCGCCTTCTTGTTCTTGCGGGCCTTCTTCTTGCGCGCGCGCCGAGCCATCTCGGGTCTCCTTCCGTAGTCGAACCCCCAGCATTTCACGGGGTCCGTGACTACAGCGACTTGCGGTAGGCGAGCAGCTCCATGCCCGGCATCGGCGCCCAGTCGAGCTGCGGCAACCGGCGGAACCCGAAGCGTTCGTAGAGCCGCTGCGCGGTGACCATCTGCGGCTTGGTGGAGAGGACGACGCTCTGCGCGCCGTGGCGGGTGGCCAGTTCCAGGCACTCCCGGACGAGGCGGCTGCCGACTCCGCGGCCTCGGTGGGCGGGGGCGACCGCGAGCATGCGGAACTCGGCCTGGCCTTCCCGAGAGAGTTCGGCGAACGGCGAACCGGGAAGACAGAAGGTCACGGTGCCGAGCAGCCGACCGTGCTCGTCGATCGCGACCAGCAGGTCGCAGTGGGTGGCCCGGTGCTCGGCGTCGCGGAGCTCGTCGGCGTAACCGGAATCGTTGGCCAGCAGGCCGTCGGTCGCGTAGGCGTCGTACGTGAGCGCACCGATCGCCGCGTACTCGGCCGGCAGGGCCGCGCGGATGGTGATCACGCCGACGGGCGGCGGGTGGGACGACGTTGTCACAACGCTTGTGTACCAGAGCGACGGCATCCATTGACTGGCTCAGTGCAGTACTGACCGCCACAAAGTTGGGAGAACTGCCCTCAACCGGTGATCGACGTCCCAGCGGGAGTGGGGTCGGCACGGTCCCGGAACGCCGCCGCGTCGAACCCGCCACCCCAGGCGGCGTCCAAGCCCGCGTGGGCGAGAGCAAGAAACACGTCGTCTTCCGACGTGCACCGGGCGTCGTGCGAGCGGGATGCCGCGGGAGCGCCGACCGGAAGGACACCGGCGAGCGGGCGGCCGGTAACGCACTCGAAGTCGGCAACATTGGAGCGAGCCACCCGATCAGGATTTCGAGGCCAGGAGCCGATCACGAGGCCGGCGAACCGGATTCCCCGGATGGTGAGCAGTTCGACCGCGAGCGCGATGTGGCTCGGAGCGTCCCGACCGCTGTCCGTCACGAGGAGAACCGGCGCCTGGACCGACCAGGCCAACTCGGCGATCGTCCACCCGTCGGGGCCGAAGCGTTCCAGCAGACTGCCGGTTCCCTCCACCAGCACCAGGTCGAACTCGGCACCCAGCGCCGCGACACCCTTGGCGACCGCGGTGAGCCCCAACGCGCGATCCGCGGCATGACGCGCGGCTGCCTCGGGCGAGAGTGCGTCCGCGTACCGGGCGTACTCGTACGTGGCGACCCCGGGCGCGAGCCGCTCGACCTCGGCCAGGTCACCCGGCTCGCCGGCGCGCAGCCCGGTCTGCGCGACCTTCACCACCGCGACCGCCATCCCGCGTTTCTCCGCGAGCGCAGCGATTGCGGCTATGGTGACGGTCTTTCCAACCCCCGTCGACGTTCCACTGACGGCAACAATGCCCATGATCCGCCATTCTACGACGGCGCAGTCCGCGGTGGCCGCTCGCGACACTCACCCGAGAAGCATCATCGCTATTCTTGGGTAGCTCCGCGTGGCCGTAGCAAGGGGTCTTGATGTCTCGAGTTAGTCCCACTGTCCGTCGTCGTCGTCTCGGCCAGGAACTCCGTGCGCTTCGCGAGTCGAGAGACATGACCGTCAAGGCGGTTGCAGCGCAACTCGAGTGGTCGTCGTCGAAAATATCTCGTTTCGAGACCACGAAGATCACGGTGACGTCGGTGGATCTGAAGGCGTTGCTCGAGGTGTACGGGATCGATAATGCGCAGCACCGCGAGCGCTTGATCACACTCGCGCGTGAATCGCGTGAAACTCCGTGGTGGAACCAGATCGACGACCGCACACCGATTTCCGGGTTCAAGGATTTCGTGGGCTTCGAGGCCGAGGCGATCGGAATTCGGACGTACGAACCGCTGAATATCCCCGGCCTCCTGCAGACGAAGGAATACGCCCGCGCGATCATGGTGGCGACGTGGCCGGACGGGGCGGACGTCGAAAAGGCGCTCGAGTTGCGCTTGGAGCGGCAGCGCACGACGACACTGTCCGACGACCCGGTCGATGTGACGGCGATCATCGATGAAGCGGCACTCCGGCGTCCGATGGGCGGCGAAGGTCGCGGGTCTGTGATGAGCGATCAGGTGGAGCGGCTGATTGAGTTGTCCGAGCAGACCAATGTGCGGATTCTGGTCCTTCCGTTCGGTAGTGGCCCGCATCCAGGAATGAGCGGCGGCTTCACGATCCTGGAACTTCCGCATCCGGAAGATCACGGTGTGGTCTACGTGGAGGGGCTTACCCAGGGGGTCCTCCTGGGCGATGAGCAGTCCCTGGAGCGCTACCGCCTGGTGTTCGACCAAGTGCGGCAATGTGCCCTCGGAAGTCAGGCATCGAGGGACTTCCTGGTGGATGTCCGGGACGAGGTCGAGCAAGGTTGACCACGTCGACGCAGCGTCCGCGCGATCGTCGGGCTTTGGTACCTACAAATGTGGGTTGGGCGCTAGGATTCGTCGTGCGGGGAGCGTCGGAATCTAGGGAGGCCCGCCATGGCACGTTCTAGTCCGACAGTCCGTCGCCGACGCTTGGGTCAGGAACTTCGAGCGCTTCGTGACGCTCAAGGGATGACGGTGGAGCAGGTCGCGAACGAACTCGATTGGTCGCCCTCCAAGGTGAGCCGAATCGAGACCACCAGTATCAAGGTGAGCACGGTCGATCTCCGTGCCCTGCTCGACGTGTATCAGGTGCTCGACAAAGACCGGCGTAACGATATGGTCGAGTTGGGTCGTGAGTCACGGGAAACTGCCTGGTGGATGCGGATCAAGGACGGCACTCCGATCCGGAGCTTCAAGGACTTCGTCGGCTTCGAAGCCGAAGCGCGTCGTATCCTGAATTTCGAGATCTCGATCATCCCGGGTCTGCTGCAGACCGATGACTACGCGCGGGCCATTCTCAAAGCCGTCTTCACCAAAGACGCCGACGAGGCCGAGTCCCTCAAGCTTCGGAAGACGCGCCAGGATCTGCTCACCCGCGCCGAGGACCCGGTGGAATATGTGGCAATCATCGATGAGGCTGCGCTACGGCGGCCGATCGGCGGTGACCAACGGTCCAAAGTCATGCGGGAACAGATCGAGAAATTGCTGGAGATGTCCGAGCGCTCCAACATCACGATCGCGGTGGTGCCGTTTGAGAACGGCTCCCACCCCGGCATGACCGGTGCTTTCACCGTCCTCGAACTGGCTCATCCGGACGACCCGAACGTCGTCTACATCGAAGCGGTCACCGAAGCGGTTCTCCTCAATGATGCGGAGAGCGTGCGATTCCATCGGCGCGTCTTCGACGGAGTGCAGCGTGAGGCGCTTGGGCTGCACCAGTCCCGGGATTTCCTGCGGCAGATTCGTGATTCGTATTAGCGCGGACACGATTGTTCCCTCTGCGCAGGACGAGGTTGCGCAGAGGGAACAATCGTTGTCGGCCCGGCCCCTGGGCCGGAGCTGACCGGGGCGGCGACTGCCCCGGTCAGCCGATCGTGAGTTCCTGCACCTCCGGGCCCGGCAAGCGGGCGAGGAGATAGGCCGTCGCGGTCACCTGGTGGAGCGTCAGGCCGTCGAGCTCACTGGTCAGTACGACCACCGGCCACGTGTCGGGGTCGTCGGACGTCACCGCCCAGCCGACGATCTGCCGGCCGTGGAGCAAGCCCCAGGGAAGGATTCCGCCTGCTTCCGGGTGGAAGGGGGGCGGGAAGTGGTCGCAGGTGATGCTCCGCAGCGACTCGACCAGGCGATGGATGCCGTCGAGCCATTCGACGAGATCCAGCGTGCCCCCGTCGCCAGGGGCGTACAGGACGACGTCGGCGACGACGCCCGGTCCGCGGTCGTCGATGAGGCGGCGGTAGTCCGCGGGGAGCGCCGTGCCGAGTCGCGCCTCCAGTGCCGACCAGGAGGACTCGGGGCGGCGCGGAGCCCGGGGTGGATCCACCCGGCGAAGTAGGGCGACGGTGTCCAGGGACGACGGCGCCGCGGTCTTGCCGGTCAGGTCCCCCCACCCCGCCGACAGCGTGGCGGGCTCGGCTGGCCGCCGAGCGCGTCGTGCGGCGGAACAGGACGGGAATTCGCTGACCACCCAGACGGTTTCGCGTCGGAAGCGAAGCGCCGGGTGAAGTTTGGTGCGCTTTCGAAGGACTCGCTTTGCCCGATGGAGCCCCTGTCGTACCCAGAGAGTGTTCATCGCACTCACCCCTCCACGGGCTGCCCAGCACCCGTTCCACTCGATTATGGAGCAGAGATTTCCGCCGTGCAAGATGCACGACGCGATTCGCAGGAAGCAAACGGGGCGCGGCAAATCGCTTGCGGCAAAGGAGGGATAGCAAATCTACGGTCGCAAACCGCGTTTTCCGTCGAATCGCTGGGACGCGCGAGGCTATCCGGACAGACGGGATTTGCGGCGTTCAAAGTGGTGACGGCTGAGGGTCCGAGCCACAGCCTCGACGGCAGATGACACCATCCTTGCCATGAAGACGTCGGGGCGGACCGAGGAAGAGGTCGCCGAACCCGCCGCGCCGATCATCGAGGCGCCCGAGCCGCCTCGTCGTGTCCACCGCCCCCTCGACCTCGTCCGTCTGCTGGTCTCGGTCGTCGGCCTCGCGGTCGCGATGCTCGTCGGCGCGTTCACCACGAACACCGTGGCCGGCATCGACAAGGACTTCACGAACGCCACCGAACCGCTTCCCACCGCGCTCGGCGTCCTGATCACGACCGGTTCCGGCCTGCTCATGCTCGCGCTGCCCGCCGTGATCGTCGTCGACCTGCTGATCCGGCGGCGGCTGCGCATCCTCGCCGACGGCACGCTCGCGTTCCTCGCCTGCCTGGCGTGGGTCGCCGCGCTCCAGTCGGTGCTCCGCCAGCTCGCCAACGCCGACGCGCTGGCCGCCTCGCTCACCGCGGCCCAGGCCGCCGATCCCGGCATCACCGGGTTCAGCGCCGGCGTCGCCGCGATCGCCACCGTGGCCCAGATCGGGCGGCAGCCCCGGCTGCGCGTGCTGGCCGGCGTCGTCTTCATCCTGTTCGGCACGGCTCAGGTCACGCTCGGCGCCACCGCTGTGGCGGTCGTCGTCTCGCTGCTGATCGGCCGCGTCGTCGGTATGTTCGTGCGCTGGGCGGCCGGCACCAACCCGTCCCGTCCGAGCCCGCGTGCGGTCGTCGCGGAGCTGCGCCGGGCCGGGGTGGAGCTGGTGTCGCTGCGCCCCCGCCACCTCGACACCGAGGACCCCGTCTACTTCGACGCGGTCGACACCGGCGGCCGGGCGCTCGTCGTCCACGTGCTCGACCGCGACCACGAGGGCGCCGGGGTGCTGCAGGCGGTCTGGCGCACGGTCCGCTTCCGCGAACCGGCCGCCCGCAAGGCCCTCGTCTCACTGCGCCGCGCGGTCGAACACGAAGCGCTGATCAGCGCCGCGATGGCCGCCGCCGGCGCACGCACGCAGGCGATGGTGGCCGCGGTGCCGGTCGAGCCGGACGCGGTCGTGCTCGCGTACGAGGACGTGCCCGGCCCGACGCTCGACGAGATCGCGCTCGAGCAGCTGGACGACGAGCGGCTGGACGCGGTCTGGGAGCAGATCCTGCTGCTGCACCGCCGGGCGATCGCCCACCGGGGTCTGGCCGGGCAGAGCATCGTGTTCCCTCCCGACGGCGGCGCCGGGCTCCGGTTCTCCAGCGGCGCCGGCCTGATCGCCGCACCGGTCGCCGCGCTCCGCATCGACCTGGCGCAGCTGCTGGTGACGCTCGCGCTCAAGGTCGGCGTCGATCGCGCGGTCGACAGCGCGCTGCGCGCGTTGGGTACCGGGCGTCTGGCCGAGGCGGTGTCGGCGTTGCAGCCGGTGGCGCTCGGCCGCACCAGCCGCCAGGCGCTCCGCCGCGACAAGACGCTGCTGGACACGCTGCGCGATCGCGTGCTCGACGTCATCGGCACGGTGCCGCCGGAGCCGGTCCGGCTGGAGCGGCTGCGTCCGCGCACGATCATCTCGGTCGTCGCCCTGACCGCCGCGGCGTACGTCCTGCTCGACCAGATCGCCGGCCTGGACCTGGTCGCGGTCATCACGACCGCGGACTGGCGCTGGCTGGCGGTCGCGGTGCTGCTCGGTGCCGTGCGGTTCGTCGGGGCGGCGGTGGCGCTCACCGGCTTCGTCGCGGAGAAACTCCGGTTCGCCCGGACGTTCCTCGTACAGATCGCGTCGTCGTTCCTCGGTCTGGTCGCGCCGGCTGGTGTCGGCGGCGCCGCGCTCAACGTCCGCTATCTGCAGCAGGCCGGGGTGCCGGCGGCGGCCGCGGTGGCCGCGGTCGCACTCTGGCAGATCGGCACCGTCGCGGTCACCGTGCTGCTGTTGATCGTCGTCGGTCTGATCGCCGGCAACGACCAGGCCCGCTCCCTCGAGGTGCCCGACAGCGCGCTGATCACGCTCGGCGTCATCATGGCCGTGGTCGCCGCGGTGTTCATGGTGCCGATGGGGCGCCGCTTCCTGCTGGCGCGTCTGCGGCCCTACCTGGCGCAGATCACGCCCCGGCTGGCCAGCGTGTTCACCCGCCCGGCGCGGCTGGGCGCCGGGGTCTTCGGCACGATCCTGCAGTCGGTGGCCACGGTGCTCGTGATGAGCGCGTGCATCGAGGGCTTCGGCGGGTCCCTGTCCTGGTCGGTCGTCGCGGTGGTGGTGCTCGCGGGAACCGCGCTCGGCTCGGCGGCCCCGACGCCCGGTGGTCTCGGCGCGGTGGAAGCGGTCTTGTCGGCCGGCCTGACCGCCGGCGGCCTCGACGGAGCGACCGCGGTCTCGTCCGTCCTCCTGTTCCGCCTGCTCACGTTCTGGCTCCCGGTGCTCCCGGGCTGGCTCGCCTTCACGTTCCTCTCGCGCAAGCAACTCGTCTGACCGGCGCGGGTCAGCGTCCAACCGCGACCCCGACCGAACGACGGCTTGCCCAATCGTCGTGCAAGATGCTTTCGTAGATGTGCACTGAGTCACTTGCAGGCTGGGTATTGCTAAAGCGTGCCGTCCGGGGCCGGGTCGGGCGATGTCGGTAACGGAAGGACGGCCGGGCGTGTCGTCCTGACTCGACAGGAGGGACGCGATGACGATGCAAGAGTTGGTTCCCGTCGTCGCTCTGCTCATCGCCATCGTGGGCCTCGTCGCCCAGTTCCGGTGGCACCGGAGGAACACGGGTCCCCCCGCGTTCCTGGTCACGTGGTCGATGACGCCGGCGGGCCTCGTGCTGACCGCCGTCAACGGCGGTGACACCCAGACTCGTCGGCTCTGGGTGGAACTCGTCCCGGAGACGGGCGGACGCGTCCGGCTGGTGACGCCGGGAGCGGTGCGCCACGTCGCGGTCGACGCCGAAGTGGAGTTCACGGTCGTCGAGGCGCCCCACGTCACGGGTATCGGCATCGACCTCTGTTGGCTCGACGGGCGCCGGGTTCGTCGTCTGCGCGCGACCCCGCCGGGGCGCGGGTACGGCTTCGCGGCCTAGTGGCGGCTGGGTGTTCCCAGCGAGCGGGACACGGCCGTGAACGCGCGGGCGGCCCGGGCCACGTCGGCGTCGGACAGCGTGGCTTTGGCGGTGAGACGCAGGCAGGCGCGGCCGTCGGGAATCGTCGGCGGGCGCAGGCAGCCCACGTCGAACCCGAACTCGGCGAAGATCTGCTGGGCGTGCAGCGCGTCCCCGGCGTCGCCGACCCGCACCGTGAGCACGGCTCCGTCGGGCCGGGTCACCAGCAGACCCGCCGACCGGGCCGCCCACGCGAGTTCGCTCGCGCGGGCCCGCACGGCCGCGACGAGTTCCGGAGTGGACGACAGGATCCGGAGCGCGGTCAGCGCCGCCGCCGCGGACGCCGGAGCGAGGCCGGTGTCGAACGCGAACGGCCGGCCCCGGTCGATCAGCTCCTGGATCACCTCGGGCGCCCCGAGCACCGCCCCGCCCTGCGACCCGAGGGACTTCGCCAGCGTCAGCGTGCGCACGACGTCCGGCTCGCCGGCCAGGCCGGCCGCGTAGGCGGCGCCCCGGCCCCGATCGCCGACGACGCCCAGCGCGTGGGCCTCGTTCACCACCAGCAGCGCGCCGTGCCGGCGGCACACGCCGTGCAGCTCCGGCAGCGGAGCCAGATCGCCTTCCACGCCGAACAGCGCGTCGGTGAGCACGACCGCGTGCTCCTCCGGACGCCCGGCGAGCGCACGCTCCACCGCGGCGACGTCCCGGTGCGGGGTGACCGTCACCCGCGAGCGCGTCAGCCGGCAGGCGTCCACGTATGAGGCGTGGTTGACCGCGTCGGACACCAGCAGGACGTCGGCACCGCCGAGCGTGGCCACCGCGGCCAGGCCGGCCAGGTAGTCCGACGAGAAGACCAGGGCGTCGGGGGCGCCGCAGAACCGGGCGAGCGCGGCCTCCAGGTCCGCGTGCAGAACGGTGGTGCCGGTGACCAGCCGCGAGCCGGTGGAGCCCGCGCCCCAGGTGAGCGCCGACGCCGCGGCGGCCGACACCACCCGCTCGTCGGCGCTGAGCCCGAGGTAGTCGCTGCCGGCGAGGTCGACCAGACCGTCGCCGGAGGCCGACCGGGGGCGCAGCCGGCGAGTGTGGCCCGAGACCGTCCGTACCGAATACGCGTCCCGGAGACGCTGCAGGGGATCCGTCACGGTGCTCCGGACATGCACCGCACCCTCCTTCGATCGGAAACTTGGCACAAACGTACGGGTGCCGACACTCAGCGTGAGGTAGTTAGCACTCGGAATCACCCGTTCGAAGGATCAGATCCGGGACGTGCAGAATCGGGGGGTGTCGACTCTCCGGGATCTCGTCGAGGAACACACGTCGCTCTCCGGCGAGGACCTCGAACATCTGCACCGCCTGGCCGGTGACTGGCAACTACTGGCCGACCTCAGCTTCGCCGACCTCCTGCTGTGGCTACCGGTCGCGGAAGGCGGCTTTCTCTGCGCCGCACAGGTCCGCCCCACGACCGCGCCGACGGCGTACCACGACGACATGGTGGGCAAGATGGCCACCGGTTCGGTCGTCGACCAGCTGACCACCGCGATGATCGAGCGCCGGATCTGGCGTGAGGGCGACCCGGTCTGGCACGACGGTGTCCCGGCCCGGCAGGAGGCGATCCCGGTCCGGCGGGGCGATCGGGTGATCGGTGTCGTCGGCCGGGTGACGAACCTGGCCGCCACGCGGGTACCCAGCCAGCTGGAGCTCAGCTACCTGCAGGCCGCCGACGACCTCTGTCTGATGGTCGCCGGCGGCACGTTCCCGCCGCCGCCGGTGGAGGAGAAGACCGCGTCGGCGCCGCGGGTGGGGGACGGGCTGGTGCGCCTGAACTCGCTGGGCGTCGTGACCTACGCGAGCCCGAACGCCCAGTCGGCGTACCGACGGCTGGGGCTGGCCGGTGACCTCGTCGGCGAGGACCTGGCGACGCTCACCCGGGGCCTGGCGACCGACCCGCTCGACGGGGGAGAGGTCTGCTCCCGCATCCAGGCCGCGGTGCGGGGCGAGGTGAAGGGCCGCACCGACGTGGAAGCCCGGGGCGCCACGGCCCTCGTCCGGGCGCTCCCGCTGCTGCCGGACGGCGTCCCGATCGGTGCGCTGGTGCTCGTCCGCGACGTCACCGACGTCCGGCGCCGGGACAAAGCGCTGGTCACGAAGGACGCCACGATCCGCGAGATCCACCACCGGGTCAAGAACAACCTGCAGACGGTGGCCGCGCTGCTGCGTCTGCAGGCCCGCCGGGTAGCGACGTCGGACGCGCGGGCGGCGCTGGAGGAGTCGGTGCGCCGGGTCGCGTCGATCGCGATGGTGCACGAGACGCTGGCCTCGTCGCTGGACGAGACCGTGGACTTCGACTCGATCGTCGACCGGGTGATCTCGATGGTGGCCGAGGTCGCGGCGCCGGAGTCGCAGGTGCTCGTCCGGCGGGTCGGGTCGTTCGGCGTGCTGTCGGCGCAGATCGCCACACCTTTGGTAACCGTGGCGACCGAACTCGTGCAGAACGCGGTGGAGCACGCGTACGGGCCGGGCGAGGCCGGTGAGGTGATCGTGGCCGCCCATCGCTGGCGGGGGCGGCTACACGTACGCATCACCGACGACGGCCGGGGTCTGCCGCCGAACTTCCGGCTCGACGGGTCCGAGCGGCTCGGCCTGCAGATCGTCCGGACGCTCGCGACCGGTGAGCTCAACGGCACCCTCGAGCTGCGTCCCCGCTCCGAGGGCGGCACCGAGGCCGTGCTGGTCGTCCCGCTGATCCCGTCGCGGTGAGAGCGGGGGCCCCAGGTTCGAGCGCTCGCGCTCCGACACGCGGAACGTGAACGGCCCGGCGCCCTCGTGACGAGGGGGCCGGGCCGGTCAGGCTCGTGCGAAGGTTTCAGGCGGTGCGGGCCCGCTGCCGGTTACGCCGCTTGAGCGCCCGACGTTCGTCCTCGCTCATACCGCCCCACACGCCGGCGTCCTGACCCGACTCGATCGCCCACTGGAGACAAGACTCCGTGACCGAACAGCGGCGGCAGACAGCCTTCGCCTCATCCACCTGGAGCAGAGCCGGGCCGGTCGTCCCGATCGGGAAGAACAGCTCCGGGTCCTCGTCGCGGCAGAGGGCGCGGTGGCGCCAGTCCATGCCAATTCTCCTTGTATTGATCTGGGTCGCCGTCCCTGCCCACACCGAGCCGGACGGCGTACTCAAGCTCATGTGTGGTGTTGCTTGTGAATGCTTTCACGAACTGCGGCCATGTCAAGGGGTTGTGAACCTTATTTAGACCGGCCGTGAGCCGACTCACCTGCGGTTAGATCGGACAATACGCTAGTAACGGTGTACTTCACCCTCATATGAGGCTCAAGCCGCGGAGAGAGTTACGCTCCGCATCCACCGTCCGCCTCCGCTCCGCTCAGTACCGACACGAGGCGTGTGCGGTTCCGAGTGTCGCGGATGTCGGCAGCCGACCTTGATCCGCAGAGGAGTAGCCGACTCAACTGTCCTGTCGGTAACGCCCCTCACGTTCATGAACGCTCATGCGGCGATGGATTCCGCGCTTCTTAACGCCTAAAACGTTCGGGCACGAGGAATTTTTAAGGTCCAGGCTCCAGTGTGCGTGCACAACACTGTGCGGTCATCCGAATAAGCGCACAGTGGTCATCCGTAGAAGCGTCGGGAAATGACCGACTCACACGACGACGCGCAACGCTCCGGGCACAGAAGTGAACCGCATCTCGCTCAGTTCCCCGAGGTAGTCCCCGTCCACTTGGGCAGCGAGCGGAGGGTCCGAACGCAGGACGAACCCGGACAGGTCGTGGCGGCGCAGAATCTTCTTGCCGTGCGGGTCGGGGTTCGGCGAAAGGGCCTGCCAGACCGTACGGAGTGTCGTCGTCACCCCGAGCGCGCGGAACGCCAACAAATCCAACCCCGCGTCGAACGAGGCGTCCGGGCACGGATTCACCGGTCGTGGCCCCAAATAGGTCCACGGCGAACAGTTCTGCACGATGACCGCGCCGAAACGGCCGCTGGGCTCCGGCCGGCCCGGGTCCGGTTCTTCGATTTTCAGTTCGACGTTCGACGCGCGACGTTCGCTGCCGCCGGCGTATTGGGTGACCGCCGAACGGACGTACAAGCCGGGAGTCGCGGTGCGGCCACGGCCACGCGCTTTCTCCACCCGTCCGACGACGGCAGCGTCGAGCCCGTAGCCCGCACAGAAGATGAACCAGCGGTCGTTGACCCGACCGAGCCCGATCGAGCGCCGACGGCCCTCTCGGAGGGCTTCCAGGAGCAGCCCCGTGGCGTCCACGGCGTCGCGAGGGGCGCCGAGCGCGCGGATGAAGACGTTCGCCGAGCCGCCCGGAACCACGCCGAGGGCCGGGACGCGCTCGCCGGGGCCGTCGGCGAGCATGCCGTTGACGACCTCGTTCACCGTGCCGTCGCCGCCGAGGGCCACCACGACGTCGAACTCCTCGCGGGTGGCCCTGGTGCCCAGCTCGATCGCGTGACCCCGATGGGTGGTCTCCGCGACCTCGAGGTCGCGCAGCTGTGCGGAGAGGGCGGAGACCAGCACCTCGCGCGTGCGCGGCCCGGTAGTGGTGGCGGTAGGGTTGACCACCAGAAGTGCACGCATGGGGGCGACTCTACTTGTCGGTAGGCTAGGGCTGTGACAGACCGCCCGAATCCCCCCGCGCCGGAGGACGAGGCCGCTGACGGCCCGCTGACGCTCCGGGTCGGCGTCCTCGTGCTGTGGATCCAGGCCGCGCTGGTCGCGCTCCTCGCGATCGTCGAGCTGGTGCAGCTGGTCCGCAACGGCACCGATCAGTTCGAGTGGGCGGCGTGGATCATCGCTGGTCCGCTGGTGGCGGCGGTGGCGCTGTTCTTCGCCGGGTGGCTGCTCATCAACCGCAGGCTCGCCGGGCGCGGGCTCGCCGTCACGATCCAGCTGTGCGCGGTGCCGGTCGCGTTCTTCATGATCACCGGCGACAACGACACCTGGGTGCGGATCGTCGGCGCCCTGATCGCCCTGTCGGTGGTGGCCGCCGTCGCGCTCGTCGTTGCTCCGGCGTCCCGCCGAGCGCTGGTGGCCTGAACGACCAGAGGGTGATGGACCGTTCGACCGATCACCCTCTGTCATCAAGTGACGACTACTCTCGGTGCTCCAGACCCTCACGCAAGTGTGCCAACGTCCGGCTGAGCAAGCGGGACACGTGCATTTGGGACACGCCGATCTCGGCCGCTATCTCCGATTGCGTCATGTTCGCGAAGAATCGAAGGGCCAGAATCTGGCGTTCCCGGGAGCTGAGCCGGCTCAGCAACGGGCGGAGCGACGCCCGGTGCTCGACGTTCTCAAGGGCCGCCTGGGCGTCGCCGGCCGCCGGATGAGCGGCGCCGCCGGGCGAATCGTCCGCCAGCTCGACGTCCAATGACACGGTTGTGTAAGCGTGCGCCGAACCGATCGCCTCGAGCACTTCTTCCTCGGTCAGGTGGGTGTACCCGGCCAGCTCGGCGATCGTGGGGGACCGGGAGAGGCGGCCGAACAGGTCGCCGGTCGCCCTGGACACCGCGAGCGTGTGCTCCTGCATCCGGCGCGGCACGCGGATGGCCCACCCGCGGTCGCGGAAGTGCCGTTTGACTTCACCAACCACCGTAGGTGTTGCATATGTGGAGAATTCGACCCCACGTTCGAGATCGAAGCGGTCCACCGCCTTGATCAAACCGATCGTGGCCACCTGGACGAGGTCGTCCATCGGCTCGCCGCGACCGGCGAACCGCCGCACCAGGTAGTGGGCCAGCGGCAGGTGCCTGCGGACCAGTTCGTCCCGGTGGGTGCGCCACTCCGCGCTGCCTGGCGCGCACGCGTGCAGCCGCCGGAACAGCTCGTGGGAGGCGTGCCGGTCGCGCTCGGCCGCGGTGGGCGTCTCGCCCGGGGCGCCGTCGGGCGGAGCCGGGCGTCGCTGCGGGGCCCGGCGCAGCGGCGGCCCGACGTCGGTCGGCGTCTCGTCGGTGGCGCAGTCGTCGGCCGGCCCGGCCGGTACCGGGACGCGGGACGATTCATGTGCGGCCGGCTCGATCCGGGGGGAACGGCGACCGGCCGGTCTGACCCCGGGTTCGGCGGAGGCACTTCGGTTGGCGGCGGCGGGACGTCGGGTGCCGCTCACGGGGTGCGGCTCCGCCGCTTGACCAGCCCGATGGTGAGCTGATCATCGCTGACCTCGGCGTCCACTTCGCCGGTCAGGGCGGTGAGCACCTGCCAGGCGAACGTGTTCTGCGGAGGCAGGCTGCGGCGGACGCCGGGGAGCGTCACGGTGACGGCTATCTCGTCGGTGGTGAGGGTGAAGCGGCAGTGGAGCTCCGAGTCGGGGAGCTCCTCGCCGTTGAGCAGCATCGCGCAGGCTTCGTCGACGGCGATCCGCAGGTCTTCGATCTCGTCGAGCGTGAAGTGCAGACGTGCCGCCAGACCCGCGGTGGCGGTACGGAGGACGGAGAGGTAAACGCTGTTCGCCGGCAGGGTCAACAGGACGATGTCCGCTTCCGGATCCACACCGTCCCCTTTCGTACTGCTCGACGCGGGGTCGCCCGACGTAGGGTCGCCCGGCGTACGAGTGCCCGGAACGTAGCCGGCCAGGAGTGCCCCGGACGTGGGTGTCAGGACACCCGAACCTCCGACACTGCCGCTGTGCTGAGCCGCCCTCGCCTCCACGCCACCCCTCCCCGTGCGCCGTCGCCGTCTGGCCGTTTGTCGCGCTATGCGGTGTTCCCCCGCCCGCACTTTACGACCCGGCGGGGTCCGAGGGGAGTCCACACGCGAGTAGCGGGGGTGATCGGCGTGTCCGGTGGGTCAGCTGCCGTCGGCCAGCCGGGCCAGCTCTGCTCCGTCGACGCGGTGGGGGATCCACTCGGTGAGCGCGCTGGCGCCCATCGCCGCGTAGGCGTCGCGCGCCGGCGTGTTCCAGTCCAGTACCCACCACTCCAGCCGCGCGTACCCGCGCTCCCGGCAGATCACGGCCAGCCGGGAGAGCAGAGCGCGCGCCGCACCACCGCGGCGCGCCTCCGGGCGGACGTAGAGGTCCTCGAGGTAGATGCCGTGGACACCACGCCAGGTGGAGAAGTTGAGGAACCAGAGGGCGAACCCGAGAACGGCCGGCTCGCCGTCCCGCGTCACCACGTGCCCGAAGAGCGCCGGCGACGGGCCGAACAGCGCTTCGTGCAGCTGGGCCTCCGTGAGCGTGCACTCGTCCGGAGCCTTCTCGTAGGCCGCCAGCTCGTGCACCATCGCGACGACGTCGGCGACGTCGTCCGGCGTCACCTCGCGGACGTGCCAGCTCACGTCCAGGCCGCCGGTGCGTTCCAGCGGCGGATCACCGGCAGGTCGTGTTCAGTGCCCAGCACGCCGAGCGTGGCCGTGTCGAGCGCGAACAGACGCCCCTCCGAGGCCGGCAGACCCAGCCAGCGGGCCGCCAGCACCCGCAGGATGTGCCCGTGGGCGAACAGGACGACGTTGCCCCCCGGCAGCGCCGCGCGGGCCCGGTCGAGCACCCGGTCGACGCGCTGACCGGCCTGCTCGACGGTCTCGCCGCCCGGGTTCGGGTGGGTCCAGACCGACCAGCCGGGGTCGCGCTCGCGGATCTGCGGGGTGGTGATGCCCTCGTACTCGCCGTAGTCGACCTCGCGGAGGTCCTCGTCGAGCTCGACCGCGACGTCGGCGAGTTCGGCGGTGCGTCGGGCCCGTTCGAGCGGGCTGGAGAGGGCCAGCGCCGCCGGGTGACCCCCGAGCACCGCGCTGAGCACCGGCTTGAGCGCCAGCGCGACCGCTTCCCCGTTCCCGGTCAGCGGCAGGTCCGTGCGACTGGTGTGCTGCCCCGACTTCGACCATTCGGTCTCGCCGTGGCGTACCAGGTAGATCGAGGGGTGGCTCGAAGAAACAGCGCCGGCCGCCCCCACGTTCGCGGGGGTGGCCGGCGCTGTGTCGTCCGCGCGAGACGTCACGCCTTCTTGGTCTCCCAGAAGATCTCGGCGATCTCGTCGATCTTGCCGAGAAGCTGGTCGGCGACCGCGACGTCGAGGGTGCCCTTGCCGCCGGACGCGCCGGCGAGCTTGGTGGCCTCGTTGAACAGCTGGTGCAGCTGCGGGTACTTCTCGAAGTGCGGCGGCTTGAAGTAGTCCGTCCACAGCACCCACAGGTGGTGCTTGACGAGCTCCGACCGCTGCTCCTTGATGAGGATGGCCCGGGTGCGGAACACCGGGTCCTCGTTCCCGTGGTACTTCTCGATGATGGCCTTCACCGACTGCGCCTCGATCCGGGCCTGGGCCGGGTCGTAGACGCCGCAGGGCAGGTCGCAGTGGGCATGTGCGACAGTGCGCGGCGCAAGGAAGCGCGGCAACCGCATGGTCAGTCCTCCGGTGGGATGAAGCGTCCTACGAACGACTACGTTGGGAACCCTACTCCCGGTCTTTGGCAGGTGAATCAGGGTGACCCCGGCGGATCGCGTGCAAACACCCGCCGAGCGGTCTCTCGGGCGCGGCCGGCTCGTCCACATCCTCGTCAGCGGGCCGTCGATGGTGCCGACGCTCAAGCACGACGACCATGTCCTCGTGCACCGCACCGGGCGCGTCCGCCCTGGTGACGTGGTCGTCGGATCGTTCCGGGCCCGCCCCGACCTGCTCGTCGTCAAGCGTGCGGTGCGCCGTGAGGCCGGCGGCTGGTGGCTGGTCTCCGACAACGAGGCGGTCACCGACGACTCGCGCCGGTACGGGCCGGCAAAGGTCTACGGGCGGGTCGTGGTGCGCTGCTGGCCGCCGCGCCGGATCGGTATCGTGAGCAGGACGGATCTCTCCGGGGCCGAGTGAAATAATCCACGCGCACCCCGACGGTGGTACTCCTGATCGATCCACCGTGCGAGAATCCTTAGTTATCTCCGGGCGACCCCCGGGTGACGCGACCGCACCCACAGACCGTGGGTCTTGCCGCACCGCCTCGCCGACGAGCCCTCTCGATGAACCCTGGCTCGTCGCCGTCGCCGCACCCGAAAGTCGATTCGAGGAGCCCCTGGTGAGCGCCGTGCAGATCAATCCGTCCGTCCGCGAAACCGAGGCCGTTCCCGATCCCGTCTTCGCCGCGCACCGCGGCGGCAAGATGGAGATCGCGGCCACGATCCCGCTGGAGAACCGAGACGACCTCTCGATCGCCTACACGCCCGGCGTCGCCCGGGTGTGCACCGCGATCGCGGAGGAGCCCGCGCTGTTCGACGAGTACACGTGGGCGTCACGCACGATCGCCGTCGTCACCGACGGCACCGCCGTGCTGGGCCTCGGCAACATCGGCCCGAAGGCCGCGATGCCGGTGATGGAAGGCAAGGCCGTCCTGTTCAAGCAGTTCGGCGGCGTCGACGCGGTGCCGATCTGCCTCGGCACCACCGACCCGGAGGAGATCGTCGAGACGGTGGTGCGCCTGGCGCCGTCGTTCGGCGGCATCAACCTCGAGGACATCAGCGCGCCACGTTGCTTCGCCATCGAGGCGATGCTCGCCGAGCGGCTCGACATCCCGGTCTTCCACGACGACCAGCACGGCACCGCGGTCGTGGCCACCGCCGCGATGGAGAACGCCGCCCGGTTCACCGGCCGCGCGCTCGGTGACCTGCGCGCGGTGGTCTCCGGGGCCGGCGCGGCCGGGGTCGCGGTGACGAAGATGCTGCTCGCCGCGGGCGTCGGCGACATCGCCGTCGCGGACTCGAAGGGCATCATCCACGTCGGCCGCGACCACCTCACTCCGGTCAAGGGTGAGCTGGCCGCGATCACCAACAAGGCCGGCATCACCGGCTCGCTGGAGGACGCGCTCAAGGGCGCCGACGTGTTCATCGGGCTGTCCGCCGGCCAGGTCCCCGAGGAAGCGGTGGCCACGATGGCGCCGGACTGCTTCATCTTCGCGATGGCCAACCCCGACCCCGAGGTGCACCCGGACGTCGCCCACAAGTACGCCGCGGTCGTCGCGACCGGACGGAGCGACTATCCGAACCAGATCAACAACGTGCTCGCGTTCCCGGGCATCTTCCGGGGCGCGCTCGACGTCCGGGCGACCGCGATCACCGAGGGCATGAAGCTCGCCGCGGCCGACGCGCTGGCCGCGGTGGTCTCCGACGAGCTGCGCGCCGACCACATCATCCCCAGCCCGTTCGACCCCCGGGTCGCCCCGGCCGTCGCCTCCGCCGTCGCGGCCGCCGCCCGCGCGGAGGGCGTCGCCCGGCTCTGACACGTGAGCGGACGCTTCGCCGCACGCGAAGCGTCCGCGCAGTGCTCAGCCCAGTTCGCCGCTCTTCAGGCCGGCGATGAACGACGTCCAGGCGGCGCCGGGTAACCGCAGCCTGGACGTGCTCGGGTTCTTGGAGTCCCGGACCAGTACATGGCCACTCGCCGGGTCGGGAGCTACCTCGACGCAGTTACCAATTCCGCTGTAGGAGCTCTTTCGCCAGTTGGAGCACGAATCTTTCGTATCCACTCGACGGATCACCTTTCGAATCAACCGGAACTGGACTTTGATCTTGGTGTCCGAGTTCGGGACGGACCGGACCGTGGGGCTCAGCGCGACCCGCCGGATGGCCGACAATCGCCGGTAGGCGGGCGGCGGCACTCGACGGCTGGGCTGACGTCTGGCCGGGGTATCCGATTCACGCGGGCGCCACTGTGCATCCTCGTCATGCGCAACGACGCCTTATCGAGTTACCTGCTCGATGGGTGCCGGCACCCCGCATCGCATTCGCGGCTCCCTCCTTCGCCAGGATGGAACTAGCCTGACGGTGATCGCTGAACCAGGCACTTTTCCACCGATCGGCGGATCACACTTCAGTATGCATGCCGCGCGGCTTCGGAGCGTGGCCCAACGGATAATTGCCGAGGGTTGTCCCATCCTTCTCGATACGGACATAAGGCTCTGTCCGGGCGGAAGGGATCGGCAAAACAACTGCTCCTGGCACCAGAGGTGCCAGGAGCAGTGAGTTCACGGTCGGGTGGACCCTAGGGATCCTTCAGGCATGTGCTGCAGCAGACCAGGTCTGTCGGCCCAGGGCGTGGCTTCGAGTGGGCTTGGGGTGCGAATCCCACCCAGAGCCGGCAGGCGCTAGATGGTCAGTGCAGATCGGCCGATTTGAGGCCATCGATCCACCGTTGAAACACCGCAGGCGAGACGTGCAGCAAATTGCCGCCGGGGTTCTTGCTGTCGCGGATGTCAATGGTGCCAGAATTCGCGCGAATCTCGACGCAGTTGCCCACGCCGCTCGCCGAGGACTTCCGCCAGGTGTTGTCGATGGGGTTGTTGCTAGGCATTGGGAATGGGTTCCTTTGGCTAATTCATGAGTGGTGCCTGATGTTCACGTCGTACCGAGGTGCCATCAGGAGCGTTCGAACGAATGATGCTGGGACGGCCTATTGCCGTCCCGGCGCCCGGTTGTGGTGCCGATCGGACGGATCGGTAACACGAAACCGGACGCGATACGTGCCATTGGGAACCCGGTCAAAACGCGATACTGGTGACGACGCCATCGGGATCTCACGAGCCGGTGTGTTCGTCGGGGGTGCCCGCGGTGTTCAACGAACGAATCGGCCCCGGTCTCGCCTCGGACCGGTGGGCCCGGATCGGCGCTGGTGCGGGCGCGCGAGAAGAACCGACTTCCCTGGTGGGGAAGTCGGCGCAGGGGTACTAGGAGGTTCACTCAATGCCTCGGAGCGCGTTTCTTGTCGCGGGCGCGACACCACTCTCGTCAGGTCGCATGATGTCCCGGGAACCAGCGACTTGAGATGACTTAGCGGTGTATAGGCGCCTAACTCGCGTCGGCGGCAGGAGCATGTTGCAGACCGTATCTTGCACTTAGGTTGATTCGCAAGCCCAACTCGGTCACGGATCGCCACCAATCAGTGGAGGGCCGTTAGGGCTTCCGAGCGCTGATCGATCGCGTGCCGGAGGGCGTGGCCGACCGGGTCGGGCGACGAGGAAACCCTGCTAACGGATGCTTCCGTCGACGCTTCCCGGTGGACGACTTGTTCCGCCGAAGGGACGTCCGGTCGCGCTACACGACGGGGCTATTCGGCCGAATTTGTAACTCCCTGTGGATGGTTCCTTTCATTGAGGTGGAATCCCAACAAAGTCGAACACCTGGAGGCGAGAGTCGACTCGAGGGCAACCGTCATTGCCATATGCGTGTTCAGACGCGTGAGGTGCGGGTGGGGCGTTCGTAGTCGGTACCCCGCCAGAGTTTGCCGAGCACGGTGACGACCGGGATCAGCGCGATCACGCCGACGTAGTTCCACGCCCCGAGCGCCTCCAAGGGCGGTAGCGAGAGCAGCGTGTACGCGAGCAGCCAGAACGCGCTGAGGAACGTCAGGCCGCTGAGTAGCGCGCCCAGCCAGGGGCCGGACGGTCGGCGCCCACTCGGCGCGTACGGGCCTGGCTTTGTGACCTCGTCGCCAATTGACACGGCCCCTCCTCGTGACGGTTCCGCTGACATTTCGCGGGCTCTTGTCAGCGGAGTATCTCGGATGCCATCGTTCGTTGTCGAGGTTTCGGCGAGGAGAGGACCGTTCCATGAGCAGCGCATCGTGGCGCGATGGGCGCCGCTACCTGTGGCCGTCGGCGGTCATGGTTCCGATCCTGCCGTTCCTGAGCTACGGCATCGTGTCGCAGACCGGGGTCCAAGGCTGGTGGTGGCTCACCCCGGCGCTGGTGTTCGTGCTGATCCCGCTGGTCGACCTGGTCGGCGGCGACGACGTCGGCAACCCGCCGGAAGACCTGGCCAAGGCTCTGCAGGCCGACCGGTACTACCGCCGGCTCACGTTCCTCTACCTGCCGCTGCAACTCGGCGGGTTGGTGCTCGGCTCCTGGCAGTGGCAGCGCGGCGACCTGGGCTGGGTCGGCCTCGCGGGCGTACTCGTGTCGGTCGGCACCGTGAACGGCATCGCGATCAACGCCGCGCACGAGCTCGGGCACAAGCGCGAAAGTCTGGAGCGCTGGCTGTCGAAGGTCGCGCTCGCGCCGACCGCGTACGGCCACTTCTACGTCGAGCACAACCGCGGGCACCACAGCCGGGTGGCCACCCCGGAAGACCCGGCGAGCTCGCGGCTGGGGGAGAGCTTCTGGCGGTTCTGGCCGCGGACGGTGTGGGGAAGCCTCCGGTCGGCCTGGCACCTCGAGTTCAGCCGGTTCACGCTGCGCCGACGTACCCCGTGGACGTGGCGCAACGACGTACTCAACGCGTGGGCGATGACGCTCGTGCTGTTCGCGGCGCTGACCGTGGCGTTCGGCCCCGGTGTGCTCCCGTTCCTGCTCGCGCAGGCCGTGCTCGGGTTCTCGTTCCTCGAGGTCGTCAACTACCTGGAGCACTACGGGCTGCGCCGGGAGCGGGTCGGCAACCGGTACGAGCGGGTCGACGAACAGCACAGCTGGAACTCCAACCGGCTGGTCACGAACATGTTCCTCTACCAGCTGCAACGCCACAGCGACCACCATGCGAACCCGATCCGCCGCTACCAGATCCTGCGCACGTACGACACGTCGCCGCAGCTGCCGGCGGGCTACGCCACGATGATCGTCGTGGCGCTCTTCCCCCCGCTCTGGCACCGGATCATGGATCAGCGGGTGATCGACCACTACGACGGCGACCTCGACCGGGCCAACCTCCACGAGCCGGCGCGGGCCCGGCTGGCCGGTCGTGCGCTCGTTGAGCACTGAGTCGACCGGCCGACGCCGACACGCCGAGCGCGTCCGCGAAGGGATGCGCGAGGCCGTGTTCGACGCGGTCGAGGTGCTGGTGCGTGACCGGGGCTGGCAGCAGACCCGGATGGCCGACGTCGCCGACGTCGCCCGCGTCAGCAGGCAGACCGTCTACCAGCTGTTCGGCTCCCGCGAAGAGCTCGCCCAGGCGTACGTGCTGCGCGAGGCCGACCGGTTCCTCGGCACGGTGGAGGACGCGGTCGGCGCGCACGCGCCCGACCCGTACCGGGCCGTCGAGGCGGCGTTGGACGCGTTCCTCACCGGCGCCGCCGACAACCCGATGGTGAAGGCGATCCTCTGCGGCGACGACCTGCTGCCGCTGGTCACGACCCAGGGCCTGCCGGTGATCGAGCTCGCGCGCGAGCGGCTGATCGGGGTGATCGGCGTGCACTGGCCGTTGCTCGACGCCGGCGACGTGCGCCTGTTCGCCGAGACCGTCGCCCGGCTCGCGATCAGCCACGCCACGGTCGCCAGCGGCGACGCGGTCCGCGAGATCACCCGAGTGCTGCGCCCGTTCATCACCGAAGTGTTCGCCGCCTCACAGCGCTGAATCGAGTACCCGGCGGTAGCGTCGGGAGATGTTCGCCGCATACGCCGCACGTATCGATGACGCCGATCCGCTGTCCGCGCTCGAGACCGGCGAAGTGCCCGATCCGACGCCGCCCGACGGCTGGGTCGTGGTCGACGTCGTCGCCAGCGCACTCAACCATCACGACCTCTGGTCGCTGAAAGGCGTCGGCCTCGGCGCCGACGCGCTGCCGATGATCCTCGGCTGCGACGCCGCCGGGCGCGACCCCGACGGCAACGAGGTCGTCGTCTACTCGGTGGTGGCCGACCCCGCGTCGGGCAAGACCTCGATCCTCTCGGAGAAGTTCCCCGGGACGATCGCGGAGAAGGTCGCGGTGCCGCGCGAGTCGCTGGTGCCGAAGCCGGCCGAACTCTCGTTCGCCGAGGCGGCGTGCCTGCCGACGGCGTGGCTCACGGCCTACCGGATGCTGGTGTCCTGCGGCCAGGTCGGCGAGGGCTCTTCGGTGCTGGTACAGGGGGCCGGCGGTGGGGTCGCGACCGCGGCCGTGGCGATCGGTACCGCGCTCGGGGCCACCGTGTACGCGACGAGCCGGGACGCGACGAAGCGTGAGCGCGCGGAGAAGCTCGGCGCGGTCGCGCTGGAGAGCGGCGCGCGGTTGCCGCAGCGCGTCGACTGCGTGATCGAGACCGTGGGCGAGGCGACCTTCGACCACTCGCTCAAGTCGCTGAAGCCGGGCGGGCGGCTGGTGGTCTCGGGAGCGACGTCGGGTCACCTGCCGCGCGTCGACCTGCGGCGGGTGTTCTTCCTCGACATCTCGATCCTCGGGACGTCGATGGGCTCGCGGGACGAGCTGGCCGGGCTGCTCGATCTGTGTGCCCGCACCGGCCTGCGTCCGATCGTCGATTCCACGTTCCCGTTGTCGCGGGCGAAGGACGCGTTCGCGCACCTGCAGTCCGGTGACGTCTTCGGCAAGGTCGTCATCGAGAACGACAGGTAGTGGGCGGCGGCCCGCCGAGCGGTTCGGCGGGCCGCGCCGTTCCTAGGCCGCCTTGAGCTCGCTGATCATCGAGTCCAGGACGGGCTTGTAGTCGGCCGTCTTGGCGGCGGCATCGCCGCTGGTCACAGCTACGGAGAGCAGGTTGTGACCGACCCGGGCCTCGAACACCGACAGGTACACGCTGGCGCCCTGGTAGCTCGCCGTGAAGTGCACGCCGATCTGCTCGTCGCCGACGGGCAGCGGATCCGTGCGCTCCGCGGTCATGTCGAGCGCCGTCTCACCGTCGCTGGCGGTGAACTTCTTGCAGCTGTCGACGAGTTTCCCGGCGGCGAGCGGCAGCCCGCTGTCGGCCGCCTCTTTCCACGAGACGACCTGGAATTCCACGTCGGTGGTGGTGGCCTCGTTCGAGAACGTGACGGTCTGCCGGGTGGCCATCTTCGGCTGGTAGCCGGGGAAATCGGAGTCGAACTCGTTCATCAGCGGGGCGCAGGACGCCGGCGTCACCTTGGCCTGGGTGCCGTCGTCGCCCTCCGCCGCCGTCCAGCCCGATCCGGGCATGGCCGTGATCGCCGGGAGGGCCGCCTTCGCCTGCTCGGCGGTGAGGAGGCGGCCTTCCGGCTTCTCAGCAGGCGCTTCCGCCGCCGAGGATTCGACCGCTTTGACGTCAGCGGCGGGTTCAGGTTCGTCGGAGGAGCACCCGGAGAGGGCGACGCCGACCAGGAGAGCGGTTACTGCAAGTAAAGGACCCCGTGTAAGCACTGGGGCACCATAGTGGACGCCGTGCACAGCTGCTTCACAGCATCGTGCAACAAGTTACTCGTCTTCGTCCTCGTCGCTGCGGGCCACGTAGGTCGCGAAGCGTTCGATCGGGATCTCGAACTCCGGATTGAGGTCCACGAAGTCACGCAGCTGCTCGGCGAGCCAGCCGAGCGTCACGGTTTCTTCGCCGCGACGCTCGGCCAGCTCCTCGATGCCCTTGTCGGTGAAGTACACGCCTAGCCCTGGCCACCCGGCAGCGCGGCCTCGATCAGAGCCTTCTGCTCCTGCTCGTGCACCTTCGCCGACCCGACCGCCGGCGACGCCGCGGCCTTGCGCGACACCCGGCGCAGGCGGATGCCCTCGAGCTGCTCCAGCAGGTTCAGCGCGACGAAGCTCCAGGCACCCTGGTTCGCCGCCTCCTCCTGGACCCACACGTGGTCCTCGGCGTTCGGGTAGCGGTCCAGCGTGGCCCGCGCCTCGGCCACCGGCAGCGGGTAGAGCTGCTCGAGCCGGATGATCGCGACGTCGTCGAGCTTGCGCTGCGCCCGCGCCGCGGCCAGGTCGTAGTAGACCTTGCCCGAGCAGAGCAGCACCCGCTTCACCTTCGCCGGGTCGGGCTTCACACCGTCGAAGCCCGGGTCGTCGATCACCGGCTGGAACCGGCTGCCCTCGGTGAACTCCTCCAGCGACGACACCGCGGCCCGGTGCCGCAGCAGCGACTTCGGCGTGAACGCGACGAGCGGGCGGTGGATGCCGGACAGCGCCTGCCGACGCAGCAGGTGGAACCAGTTGGCCGGCGTGGTGCAGTCGACGACGGTCATGTTGTCTTCCGCGCACATCTGCAGGAAGCGCTCGATCCGGCCGGACGAGTGGTCGGGGCCCTGGCCCTCCTGGCCGTGCGGCAGCAGCAGGCCGACGCCGGAACGCTGGCCCCACTTCGCCTCACCCGACGACACGAACTCGTCGATGACGGTCTGGGCGCCGTTGACGAAGTCGCCGAACTGGGCCTCCCACAGCACCAGCGCGTCGGGCTGGGCCAGCGAGTAGCCGTACTCGAAGCCCATCGCCGCGTACTCGCTCAGCAGCGAGTCGTGGACGAAGAACCGCCCGTCGCCGTTGCCCGCCCGCGCGCCGAGCAGGTCGAGCGGCGTGAACTCCGAGCCGTTCTCCTTGTCGATCAGCACGGAGTGGCGCTGCACGAACGTGCCGCGGCGCGAGTCCTGCCCGGCCAGCCGCACGGTCTTGCCCTGCGCGACGAGCGTGCCGAGTGCGAGGATCTCGCCGAACGCCCAGTCGATGTTGCCCTCGCGGGTCATCTTCCGGCGCTTCTCCATCAGCGGCTTGACCCGCGAGTGCGGGTGGAAGCCGTCGGGGTACTCGACGTGCACGTCGCCGACCCGGTGGATCAGCTCCAGCGGCACCGCGGTCTCGACCACCTGCGACGACGGGTTCGACTGCAGCGTCGGCTCCCGGCGCGAGGTCTGGGTGGAGTCCTTGGTGGCGCGGAAGACCTGCTCGAGCTTGCCCTGGAAGTCCTTGAGGGCTTCCTCGGCCTCGTCGACCGTGATGTCGCCGCGGCCGATCAGCGCCTCGGTGTAGAGCTTCCGGACGCTGCGCTTGTTGTCGATGATCGCGTACATCTCGGGGTTGCTCATCGAGGGGTCGTCGCCCTCGTTGTGCCCCCGGCGCCGGTAGCAGACCAGGTCGATGACGACGTCCTTGTGGAACGCCTCCCGGTACTCGAACGCCAGCCGGGCCACCCGGACGCACGCCTCGGGGTCGTCGCCGTTCACGTGGAAGATCGGCGCCTGGATCATCCGCGCGACGTCGGTGGAGTAGAAGCTCGACCGCGAGTACGCCGGGGCGGTGGTGAAGCCGACCTGGTTGTTGACGACCACGTGCACGGTGCCGCCGGTGCGGTACCCGCGCAGCTGGGACAGGTTCAGCGTCTCGGCGACCACACCCTGGCCGGCGAACGCGGCGTCGCCGTGCAGCAGCACGGGCAGCACCGTGTAGCCCTCGAGGCCCTTGTCGAGCACGTCCTGCTTGGCCCGCACGATGCCCTCGAGAACGGGGTTCACCGCCTCCAGGTGCGAGGGGTTGCTGGTCAGCGACACCTTGATCGTGTGCTGCCCGTCGGGCGTCGTGTACTTCGACTCCGCGCCGAGGTGGTACTTCACGTCACCGGAGCCCTGGGTGCTCTCCGGGTCCATGTTGCCCTCGAACTCGTTGAACACCTTCTCGTACGGCTTGCCGACGATGTTCGTCAGCACGTTCAGCCGGCCGCGGTGCGCCATGCCGATGACGAGCTCGTCCAGGTCCTCCTCGGCGGCGGCCTGGAGCACCTCGTCGAGCAGCGGGATGACGGCCTCGGCGCCCTCGAGCGAGAAGCGCTTCTGCCCGACGAACTTCGTCTGCAGGAACGTCTCGAACGCCTCGGCCTCGTTCAGCTTCGACAGGATGCGCTTCTGCGTGTCGGTGTCGGGCTTGGAGTGCTTGACCTCGACCCGCTTGGCGATCCAGGCCCGCTCGGCGGGGTCCTGGATGTGCATGTACTCGACGCCGATCCGCCGGCAGTACGAGTCACGCAGCACGCCGAGGATCTCGCGCAGCTTCATCGTCTTCTGGCCGGAGAAGCCGCCGACCGGGAACGGGCGGTCGAGGTCCCAGAGCGTGAGGCCGTGCTCGAGGATGTCGAGGTCGGCGTGGCGACGCTGGCGGTACTCGAGCGGGTCGGTGTCGGCCATCAGGTGGCCGCGCACGCGGTAGGAGTGGATCAGCTCGAGGATGCGCGAGGTCTTGTCGATCTCGCCCTCGTGCACGGTCGTGACGTCGCGGACCCAGCGGACCGGCTCGTACGGGATGCGCAGCGACGCGAAGATCTCGTCGTAGAAGCCGTCGGCGCCGAGCAGCAGCTGGTGCATGCGCTTGAGGAACTCGCCGGACTGCGCGCCCTGGATGATGCGGTGGTCGTAGGTGCTGGTCAGCGTGATGACCTTGCTGATCGCGGACGCGGCCAGCTGCTCCTCGGACAGGCCGGAGAACTCGGCCGGGTACTCCATCGCGCCGACGCCGATGATGGCGCCCTGCCCCTTGGTCAGGCGCGGCATCGAGTGGACGGTGCCGATGCCACCGGGGTTGGTGAGGCTGATCGTCGTGCCGGAGAAGTCGTCGGCGGTGAGCTTGCCGTTCCGGGCCTTGCGGACGATGTCCTCGTAGGCCTGCCAGAACTGCTGGAAGTTCATCGACTCGCAGCCCTTGATGCTGGCCACGACGAGCGTGCGGCCGCCGTCCTTCTGCTGCAGGTCGATCGCGAGACCCAGGTTGACCTGGCCGGGGATGACCAGCGCGGGCTTGCCGTCCACCTCGGTGAACGAGTTGTTCATCTCCGGGTGGGTGGCGACCGCCTTGATCAGGGCGTACCCGATCAGGTGGGTGAAGCTGACCTTCCCGCCCCGCGAGCGGGCCAGGTTGGAGTTGATGACGATGCGGTTGTCGGCGACCAGCTTGGCCGGGACGGCGCGCACGCTCGTCGCCGTCGGCACCTCGAGCGAGGTCTCCATGTTCTGGACGATCCGCGCCGCGGCACCGCGGATCGGCTTCGTGGAGGGCTCGACCTTCTCCTCGGCGGGCTTGGCCGGAGCGGCCTTCGCCGGTTCGGCTGCCTTCGCCGGCGCGCCGGACGGTGGCGCGGGCTTCGGAGCGGGCTTCGGAGCGGTGCTCGCGGCCTGCGCGGCCTGGGCGGCCGGCTTCGACGCCGTGGTCGTCACGGTGGACGCCGACGGGCCGGGCTTCTGGGCCGCCTTGGGGGGCGTCGGCTTGGGGCCGACCTTCTGGGCGAGCGTCGCCGGGGTCGGCACGCTGCCGTTCGACGACGACGTCGTGCCGCCGGCTCGTCCGTCCGCACGGTCGGCGGCGGGCGCGGCACCGTTGTCGCTCGCCCCGCCGGTGGGCCGGTAATCGGCGAAGAACTCGTGCCAGGCCGGATCGACGCTGGCTGGGTCGGAGAGGTACTGCTGGTAGATCTCCTCGACCACCCATTCGTTGGCCCCGAAGGCCGCCAGGGAATCCTCGGTCTGCGTTGAGGTGCTGCTCTGCGTCGACACGGCCGCGTGTTCGCCTTCTTCTCAGCTACTCGTGCGTACGGTTCGTTCTTTTCGATGGAGTTCGTGGCACCCCATCACGGCACGGTAACCCCGCAGCCGCAACTGTTCAGGCTACGCCCGCATACGGGCCCCTGCCGAGCGTGCCCGCTGAGCGGAAGGGATGCCGAGTGCGAAATGACACTCGGTTTCCGCGCGTATCGCTGAACCGTATCGGTTCAGCGGCCGAGGCCCGTCAGCTGACGTCTCTCGCGGCCGTGACCAGCGTTCCGTACGCGGTCGTCAGGACGCCGTAACCGAGCAGTACGAGCGCGGCGACCCACCACGTCGGAACGCCGTCCGCGGGCACCAGCGACGTCATCGCCTGGGAGGCCCCGCCCGGCAGGTAGTACTGCAGGCTGCTGATCCACTTCTGGTCGAAGGCCGCCGCCAGGCGCGGGAACACCAGGAACGCGCCGAGTTCGCCGAGGTAGAGCAGGATCGAGGCGACGACGGCGAGCACCTGGTTGCGGAGCAAGGTGCCGAGCCCGACTCCGAACACGACCCACACCAGGTACGCCAGCCCGTTCAACGCCACCGCGCCGAGACCGGTCGACAGGCCATCGCCGATCGGGACGTCGAGCGCGGCGAGGATCGCGGATCCGCCGCCGACCGCGAGCACGGTGCTGATCACCCAGAACAGGAACGCGCAGGAAACCGCGGCGGCGATTTTCGCCAGCACCACGCTCCGGCGTTTCGGTGTGGCGAGAAACGTCGCGGTGATCGTCTGATGGGTGTACTCACTGGTGACGATCGTGACGCCGAAGATCATCGTGAGCAGCAGGCCGAAGTACTGGCCGGACGTGAACAGCGTTTCGGTGAAGTCCGGCGCGCTTTCCCGCAGATCGGTCCGGGGCGTGATCTGCGACTGGAGCACCAGGTACCAGAACAGCAGCGCGACGACCGTCACCAGCAGGACGCCGACCGCGGTCGACCAGCCGGCGGCGAGCGACCGGATCTTCAGCAGTTCGCTGTGGAAGGCCTTCACCGGATACCTGCCTGACCGTCGGTGAGCGCGAGGAACAGTTCCTGCAGATCGGACTGGAGCGGCGTCAGCTCGTGCAGCTCGACCCCGGCGGCCAGCGCCACCCGGCCGATCTCCGCCGCCGGTACCCGCTCCACCAGCAGGACGCCGGGCTCGGCGCCGGCGCGGATCGGGGCGCCCCGCAGCGCCTCGGCCAACCGTTCGGGGTGCGGTGTCCGCACCCGTACCCCGGACTGCGCCTCGGCCTTCAGCTCGGCGACCCGGGCCTGCCGCACGCTCCGCCCGGCCGCGATGATCACGACGTCGTCCACCGTCTGTTCGACCTCGCTGAGCAGGTGGGAGGAGACGAGCACGGTCTTGCCGGACGCGGCCAGCGACCGCAGCAGGTCGCGCAGCCAGCTGATCCCGGCCGGGTCGAGCCCGTTCGCCGGTTCGTCGAGTATCAGCACCCCGGGGTCCCCGAGCAGGGCCTGGCCGAGCCCGAGGCGCTGACGCATGCCGAGCGAGTAGCCGCCGACCCGCCGCCCGGCGGCCGGTGTCATCCCGACGAGTTCGAGCACCTCGTCGGCGCGGCGGGCCGGGAGCCCCGCCGCGGCGCAGAGCACGCGCAGGTGGGCGCGGCCGGTGCGGCGCTTGTGGAAGCCGGACGCCTCCAGCGCGGCCCCGACCGCCGCCAGTGGCCGGGGCAGCTCGGCGTAGCGGTAGCCGCCGATCGTGGCGGCGCCCGACGTCGGCGCGACCAGGCCGAGCAGCATCCGCAGCGTCGTCGTCTTGCCGGCGCCGTTCGGGCCCAGGAATCCGGTGACGGTTCCGGGCTCGACGGTGAACGACAGGTCGTCCACCGCACGGATCGAGCCGAACTGCTTCGAGAGGCGGTCGACGACGATCCGTCCTGGATGCGGGGTGGGTTGCACGGCGGTCAAAGTAGTGCCGCCTGGGCCGGGACGGAAGTGATTGGTGTTTCCAGCGGATTTCCTCGTATAGGCGTTGAGAAGCGGACTCCTCAGAACTAGCTCAGATATGCGGCCTCCGGGGCGATGCGCGCGGATGCTCTGCGGCAACGAGATGAACGGCTGGCGACTGTTTTGGGAGGTCTCCATGATCCGCTCGGAAGTCGAGGCGCTTCGCTCGGCCATGGTTCGGGCACCGCTCGACCCGGCCTGGGCGCCGTTCGAAGCCGCGATGCTGGTCCGGGCGGCGGCCCGGCCGGGGATCTGCCGATCGCCGGGAACGCGTCCGACCGTGCATCACCCCCGCTCGGAGCGCTGGGCCGACGAGCCGGGTCTGCTCGCCGAGTTCGACACCGACGCGGCCGCGAGCCGGCTGGTGTCGACGCTGGCCGGGGTGGCGCCGTCCGCGCTCGTCGAGTCCGGCTACCAGGGTGGGCGCCACCGCTACGAGATCCACCGGGTGAGCGTGCCCCGCGAGTTCGGTCCGCAGGTGCACGAGATGCTCGCCCGGTCCGCGTCGGCCGGCGCAGCCGCGCTGCGGACCGGAGGCGCGGCGCCGACCGCGCCCGGGCGACGCCGCCGGGACCTGGTGGTCGCGGCGGCGGCGTGGCGCGGTGCGCTGCTCGCAGTCGGTCCGGGCCGCGGGGGCCCGGACGGACTCGCGGTGCGCGTCGGTGACCCGTGGTCGGCGAGCACGTTGATGCGCGCGGCCGACCTGCTCCGGGTGCCGGTGCGGGCGGTGCGCCGGCCGGGCGGACAGCTGCTGACGGTGGACGGGCGGGCGGCGCTGGGAGCGCTGGTCTCGGTGGTCACCGGGGCCGGAGCGAGCGGTGGCGTGCTGGCCGGGTGAACTGCGTCACGGGAAATGATTAGTTAGCGTCAACCAACTAATCTGGGGCTCATGGCTCAGCCTGGCTACAAGTGGGTCGCGCTCTCGAACACCACGGTCGGCATGCTGCTGGCGACGGTTAACTCGTCGATCGTGCTGATCTCGCTGCCCGCGATCTTCCGCGGCATCCACCTCAACCCGCTGGACGAGCACAACGTCAGCTACCTGCTGTGGATGATCATGGGCTTCCTGCTCGTGTCCGCGGTGCTGGTCGTGACGTTCGGCCGGCTCGGCGACATGTACGGCCGGGTGCGCCTCTACAACCTCGGCTTCGTCGTCTTCACGGTCTCGTCGATCGCGCTCTCGCTGGATCCGGCGGTGGGCGACGCCGGTGCGCTCTGGCTGATCGGCTGGCGCGTGGTGCAGGGCGTCGGTGGCGCGATGATCATGGCGAACTCGACCGCGATCCTCACCGACGCGTTCCCCGGCCATCAGCGGGGGATGGCGCTGGGCATCAACCAGGTCGCGGCGATCGCCGGGTCGTTCATCGGGCTGGTGCTCGGCGGCCTGCTCTCCGAGTGGCACTGGCGGGCGGTCTTCTGGGTGAGCGTCCCGCTGGGCGTCCTCGGCACGATCTGGTCGTACCGGTCGCTGCGTGAGCTCTCCACGCGCGAGACCGACCCGGTGGACTGGCTGGGCAACATCACGTTCGGCGTCGGGCTCGGCGTTCTGCTGGCCGCGATCACGTACGGCATCCAGCCCTACGGCGACCACGCCACCGGCTGGACGAACCCGTGGGTGGTCGGCGGCCTGGCCGGGGGTGTCGCGCTGCTCGTCGCGTTCGTCGTCGTCGAGAGCCGGGTGAGGTTCCCGATGTTCCGCGTCGGGCTGTTCCGCAACCGGGTGTTCGCGGCCGGGAACTTCGCCGGGCTGCTGGCCGCGATCGGCCGCGGCGGCATGCAGTTCATGCTGATCATCTGGCTGCAGGGCATCTGGCTGCCGCGGCACGGCTACGACTACGAGTCGACGCCGCTCTGGGCCGGGATCTACCTGCTGCCGGTGACGATCGGCTTCCTGGTGGCGGGGCCGGTGTCCGGGTGGCTGTCCGACCGGTACGGCACGAGGCGGTTCGCGGTGGGCGGGCTGCTGCTCGTCGCGGCCTCGTTCGTCGGGCTGCTGCTCATCCCGGTGAACTTCCCGTACTGGGTGTTCGCGTCGCTGACGCTGCTCAACGGCATCGGCTCCGGGCTGTTCAGCTCGCCGAACACCGCGGCGGTTATGGGGTCCGTCCCGGCCGACCAGCGGGGCGTCGCGTCGGGGATGCGTGGCATGTTCATCAACGCCGGATCCGCGCTCTCGATCGGCGTGTTCTTCTCGCTGATGATCGCCGGGCTCTCGGCGCACCTGCCGCAGACGCTCTCCGGCGGACTGCGGGAACAGGGCGTGTCGTCGGGAGTCGCGGAGCAGGTCGCGCAGCTTCCGCCGGTCGGGACGTTGTTCGCGGCGTTCCTCGGCTACAACCCGCTCGCCGAACTGCTCGGGCCCACCGGCGCGCTGGACCAGGTGACCCCGGCCCAGGCCGCCACGCTCACCGGCAAGGAGTTCTTCCCGGCGCTGATCTCCGAGCCCTTCCACAACGGGCTGGTCGTGGTCTTCGTGACCGCGGCCGTCATGATGGTGATCGCCGCGGTGGCCTCCCTGATCGGCGGCACCCGCCGCCGCGCCGCCACGGCGCCGGCCGAGAGCACCCCGGAGGGCGCAGTGCCAGCACAGGTGACGTCGTGACAGCGCCGGCGCAGGAGAGCGTGACCACGCGGCTTCCGGTCGCGCTGGCGCGGCTGCAGCGGGCGCTGCGGCGCACGGAGCCGAGCGAACTGGGGCCCGGCTCGATCGCGGCGCTGAGCACGGTCCGGCGCGAGGGGCCGATCCGCCCCGGCGACCTGGCCCTGCGGGAGGGCGTCACGCCCTCGACGATGACCCGGATCGTGGCGCTGCTGGAGAGCAACCAGTTCCTCGAGCGGGAGAACGACCCGGCCGACCGGCGGGCGTACCTGGTGCGGATCACCGATGCCGGCGAGGCGTTCCTGACCCGGCTGGCCGGTGTCCGCTCGAAGGCGCTCCAGTCCGAACTCGACCAGCTCTCACCCGGGGACCGGGCGGCGATCGAGGCGGCGCTGCCCGTGCTCGAGGCTCTCGCCACCCGCCTCGCCGGCTGACCGCGAGCCCCGAGGAGCCCCGCCGCCGGCGGGGCTCCTCTTCGTGTGCCCAACACCACCTGACCCCGAGGTTGATGGTCAACCGTCTACGTGATGTAGTCATTTGTAGGACGTCTACGTGGCGTAGACGGTTGCGGATCGGGGACCGCCATGGACCAGCTCGACCTCGCCCGGTGGCAATTCGGCATCACGACCGTCTACCACTACATCTTCGTGCCGCTCTCGATCGGCTTGTCGTTCCTGGTGGCGGTCCTCGAGACCGCGTACGTCCGCACCGGCAAGGAGCACTACAAGCGGGCGGCGAAGTTCTGGGGCAAGCTCCTGCTGATCAACTTCGCGATCGGGATCGCCACCGGGCTGGTGCAGGAGTTCCAGTTCGGGATGGCCTGGAGCGACTACTCCCGCTACGTCGGTGACATCTTCGGCGCGCCGCTGGCCATCGAGGCGCTGCTCGCGTTCTTCCTCGAGTCGACGTTCCTGGGTCTGTGGATCTTCGGCTGGGACAAGCTGCCGAGGTGGGCACACGCCGCGTGCATGTGGGTGGTCGCGGTCGGGACGATGCTCTCGGCGTACTTCATCCTGGCCGCGAACTCCTGGATGCAGCACCCGGTGGGGTACCGGATCAACACGGAGACCGGGCGCGCCGAGCTCACCGACTTCCTCGCGGTGATCACGAACTCCACGCTGCTCTCCGCGTTCCCGCACGTGATCTTCGCGTGCTTCATGACCGCGGCCGCGCTGATGATCGGAATCGCGGCGTGGCACCTGGCGCGCGGACAGCACGTCGACGTCATGCGTCCGTCGTTGAAACTCGCGGCCTGGACGATGGTGGCCGCCGCGGTCGGCGTGGTGATCAGCGGTGACATGCAGGCCAAGATCATGACCGAGCAGCAGCCGATGAAGATGGCCGCGGCCGAGGCGCTGTACGACACGGTGGCCCCGGCGTCGTTCTCGGTGTTCACGATCGGCTCGCTGGACGGCAAGGACGAGGTGTTCAGCATCCGCGTGCCGCGGTTGCTGTCGTTCGTGGCCACGGGGAGCTGGGACGGCGAGGTCGAGGGCATCAACGACGTCCAGCGCCGCGAGGTGGCCACCTACGGCGAGGGCGACTACCGGCCCGTCGTCCCGGTCACGTACTGGACCTTCCGCCTGATGATCGGCACCGGCCTGGCCGCCGCCGCGCTCGCCGCCGGCCTGCTCTTCCTCACCGGCCGCCCGGGCCGCTGGCTCCTCCGTACGCTGCGCCGGCGTGCTCCGGGCCGCCGTGCCGCGGGCGACGACGGCTGGGGGAGCCACGTGCCGCGGTGGGCGTGGCGGGCGGCGGTGTGGGCGATCCCGCTGCCGATCCTGGCCAACTCGTTCGGGTGGATCTTCACCGAGATGGGCCGCCAGCCCTGGGTGGTCTACGGCATGCTCCGCACCGCCGACGGCGTCTCGCCGAGCGTCCCCGCCGGCACGGTCGCGATCTCGCTGACCGTGTTCACGCTCCTCTACGCGCTCCTCGGCGTCATCGAGTTCCGTCTGATCCGGACCTACGCGATGCACGGCCCCGAGGCGCCGCCGGCACCCGAAGAGGCCCGGCCAGAAGAACGTCGACTCGCGTTCGCGTACTAAGGGGAAAGAACCATGGAACTCACCACCGTCTGGTTCGTGGTCCTCGCCTTCCTCTGGACCGGCTACTTCTTCCTCGAAGGCTTCGACTTCGGCGTCGGCGCGCTGCTGCCGGTGCTGGGCCGCGACGACACCGAGCGCCGCGTGCTGATCAACACCGTCGGCCCGGTCTGGGACGGCAACGAGGTCTGGGTCGTGACCGCGATCGGGGCCACGTTCGCCGCGTTCCCGGAGTGGTACGCGACGCTGCTCAGCGCGTTCTACCTGCCGATGCTGCTGATCCTGGTCGCGCTGATCCTGCGCGCCCTCGCGTTCGAGTACCGCGGCAAGCGCGTCGAGGCGGCCTGGCAGCGGCGCTGGGACCGCTGTCTCGTCTTCGGCTCCGTCGTGCCGGCGTTCGCCTGGGGCTTCGTGTTCGGCAACCTGCTCGGCGGCCTCCCGATCGACGCGGACAAGGAGTTCGCCGGGAACGTCACCGACCTGTTCACGGTCGCCGGCCTCCTCGGCGGCGCCACGACGCTGACGCTGTTCGTCCTGCACGGCGCCGTGTTCGTCGCGCTCAAGACGCACGGCGAGATCCGGCACCGGGCCCGGGCGCTGGCCGGCCGGATCCTGTTCGGGGCGGTCCTGGTCAGCGGGGCCGGTCTGGTCGTCGCTCAGCTCGACCGGGGCGACCCGGTCACCTGGACCACCGGCGCGCTGGCCCTCGCCGCGCTGCTCGGGGCGGCCGCCGCCAACGCCCGTGGCCGCGAAGGCTGGGCGTTCCTCGGCACCGGCGCGGCGATCGTGCTCGCCACCGCGACGCTGTTCACGCTGCTCTTCCCGGCCGTCGCGCCCTCGGGACTGGCCGCGGCCAACGACCTCACCACGACGAACGCGGCCGCGACGCCCTATACGCTGACGATCATGTCCTGGGCGGCCCTGGTGTTCACCCCACTCGTGCTGCTGTACCAGGGCTGGACCTACTGGGTGTTCCGGCAGCGCATCGGCGTCCGCGACCTCCCGCCGTCGGCCGGGGCCGCGCTGGTGCGACACGCTCGATGAAGCCGCTCGACCCCCGTCTGCTCCGCTACGCCACCGCGACCCGGGTCTTCCTGGTCGTCAGCGTGGTGCTCGGCACGGCGTCGGCCGCGCTGCTGATCGCGCAGGCGACGCTGCTGGCGAGCGCGATCGCCGGGGTGGTCGCCGACGGCGACTTCCAGGTCGGCGCCGAGCTCGCCGGGCTCGCGGCGGTCACGCTCGGCCGCGCCGGTGTCGCCTGGGCGCAGGACACGATCGCCCACCGCACCGGGGCCACCGTGATCTCGACGCTGCGCCGGGCGCTGCTCGCCCACACGGTCGCGCTCGGGCCCGGTGCCACCGGTGAGCTGGCCACCCTCGCCACCCGCGGCGTCGACGCGCTGACCGGCTACTTCGCCCGCTACCTGCCGCAGCTGGTGCTGGCCGCGGTCGTGCCCGCGCTGATCGGGGCCCGGCTGCTGTTCGCCGACTGGCTCACCGCGGTGGTGCTGGTGGTGACCGTGCCGCTGATCCCGATCTTCATGGCGCTCGTCGGCTGGTACACGGAAGGCCGCACGAAACAGCAGTACGACGCGCTGTCGCGGCTGTCCGGTCACTTCCTGGACGTCGTCGCCGGGCTGCCGACGCTGATGGTGTTCGGCCGGGCCAAGGCCCAGGCGGAGACCGTCCGGCGGATCACCGGCGAGTTCCGGCGCACGACGATGGGGGTGCTCCGGGCGGCGTTCCTGTCGTCGCTGGTGCTGGAGCTGCTGGCCACGCTCTCGGTGGCGCTGGTGGCGGTGTCGATCGGGCTACGGCTGGTCGAGGGTGAGCTGACGCTCGAGACCGGCCTGCTCGTGCTGATTCTGGCGCCCGAGGTCTACCTCCCGCTGCGGCTGGTCGGGGCGCAGTTCCACGCCAGCACCGAGGGCCTGGAGGCGGCGAACAAGGTGTTCGCGGTGCTCGAGACCCCGCTCCCGCCGGCCGGCACCCGCACGACGGTGCCGACCGGTGCGCTCACGTTCGAGAACGTCACGGTCACCTACCCGGGGCGGACCGGGCCCGCGGTGCGCGACGCGTCGCTCGTCGTCCGGGACGGAACCGTCACGGCCCTGACCGGCCCCAGCGGAACCGGGAAATCGACGCTGGTGGCCGTTGTGCTGGGCTTCGTCCGGCCGGAGAGCGGCCGGGTCCGGATCGGCGACGTCGACCTGGCCGAGCTCGATCCCGACGCCTGGCGCCGCCACCTGGCCTGGGTGCCGCAGCGCCCGACGCTCGTCGCGGGCACGATCGCGGACAACATCCGGCTCGGGCGCCTGGACGCGACCGACGCCGAGGTGGCCCGCGCGGCCGCCGACGCCGAACTCGCCGACGTGGTCGCGGGCCGCCCGGCCGGGTTGGACACCGTCCTCGGCGAGGACGGTGCGGGGCTGTCGGCCGGTGAGCGGCAGCGGGTCGGGCTGGCCCGCGCGTTCCTGCGCGACCCGCGGATCGTCCTGCTCGACGAACCCACCGCGAACCTCGACGGGACCAGCGAGGAACGGGTGCTCACCGGCCTGCGCCGCCTGGTGGCCGGACGCACCGCGGTGCTCGTCGCCCACCGCCCCGCCCTGCTCGCCCTGGCCGACCACGTCGTGCGGCTGGGAGGTGACCGCGTTGCCCGCTGAGCCGACGTCACGGGGACGGCTGATCGCGGCCGGCGGGTTCGGCGCGGGGGCGCTGGGGTGCGCGGTGGCGCTGCTGGCGACGTCCGGGTGGCTGATCAGCCGGGCCTCGCAGCAGCCGCCGGTGCTGGAGCTGGCCGTCGCGGTGACCGCGGTGCGCGCCTTCGGCATCGGCCGCGGGCTGCTGCGTTACGTCGAGCGGCTGGTCGGCCACGACGCGACGTTCCGCATCCTCGCCGCGCTGCGCGGCCGGGTGTACGCCCGGCTCGAACGGCTCGGCCCCGCCGGACTGCCCGCGTTCCGGCGCGGTGACCTGCTCGCCCGGTTCGTCGCCGACGTCGATCAGGTCCAGGACCGCTACCTGCGGGTCCGGCTGCCGTTCGCGATCGCCGTCGTCGTCGGCGTGCTCTCGGTGCTCGGCGCGGCCGTGCTGCTGCCGGTGGCCGGAGCGGCGCTGGCGGTCGCGCTGCTGATCGGCGGGGTCGTCGTGCCGGTGCTGACCGTGCGCACCGCCGAGCGCGCCGAGCGCGCAACGGTCGCCGACCGGGCCGCGCTCACCACGTCGGTCGTCGAGCTGCTGCAGGGCGCCCCCGAGCTGATCGCGCACGGTGCGGCCGGGCCCCGCCTCCGCGCGCTCGACGAACTCGACCGCCGGCTGGAGCGCTCGGCCGCCCGGTCGGCCTGGGCCACCGGGCTGGCCGCGGCCCTGACCGCGCTCGCGACCGGCGGGGCGGTGCTCGCCGCGCTGGCCGCCGGCGCCGCCGCGGTCGAGGCCGGCCGTCTCGACCCGGTGCTGCTCGCGGTCGTCGTGCTCCTCCCGCTGGCCGCGTTCGAAGCGGTGACCGGCCTCCCGGTCGCGGCCCGGTCGCTGGCCGGGGTGCACGAGTCCGACGCCCGGCTGGCCGAGATCTTCGCCGCCGAGGCTCCGGTCGCCGCGGGCACCGAACGACCCGACGCGGTGTTCCCGCTGGTGCTCTCCGAGGTCGGGGCCCGCTGGCCGGGTGCGTCGACGGCCGCGCTCACCGACGTCGACCTGCGCCTGGAAGCCGGTCGCCGGATCGCCGTGGTCGGCGCCTCCGGTGCCGGGAAGAGCACGCTCGCCGCGCTCCTGGTGCGGTTCCTCGACCCGTCGGCGGGCACGTTCACGCTCGCCGGCCGCCCGGTGCAGAACTTCGATCCCGACGCCGTGCGCGAACTGATCGGCTGGTGCGCGCAGGACGCCCACCTGTTCGACACGTCGATCCGCGACAACCTGCGGGTCGCGCGCCCGGACGCCGCCGAGCCGGAGCTGTTCGCGGCGCTGGACGCCGCCCGGATCGCCGACTGGGTGCGCTCGCTGCCGTCGGGCCTCGACACCCCGGTCGGGGAGCGCGGAACGCAGGTGTCCGGAGGCCAGCGGCAGCGCCTCGCGCTGGCCCGGGTCGTGCTGGCCGGCTTCCCGGTCGTGGTCCTCGACGAGCCGACCGCGAACCTCGACCCGCCCACCGCCGACGCGCTGACGCTCGATCTGCTGGCCGCGACCGCGGGCCGGGCCACGATCCTGATCACCCACCGCCTGGCCGGATGTGAACACGCGGACGAAATCCTGGTGCTGGACGGCGGCCGGATCGTCGAGCGCGGAACGCACGATGCCCTGTCGGCCGTTGACGGTCCGTACCGAACCGCCTGGGAGCGCGAGCGCCGCGACGACGCCCGGTTCCCGACCGACGCCCCCGAACGAGTGGGAGACTGAGCACCGTGTCCGGAAAACACAAATTCCACGTTGTCGACGGGGTCGGTGAGCCCGAGGGCCCGGCCGACTCCCACGGTTCGGTGCTGTCGATCAAGTCCGGGGGTTCGGTCGGGTCGATCGGGTCGACCGGCAGCATCCTGTCGATCGGTAGTGCGGGCTCGATCGGGAGCATCGGGTCCGCCGGCAGCATCGCGTCGGCGGGCTCGCTGGGGTCGATCGCGTCGATCGGATCGATCGGCAGCATCGCGTCGATCGGCTCGATCGGCTCGTTGCGCTCGATCGGGTCGATCGGGTCCAAGGACGCGTTCGGGTGCGTGTTCGGCGTGCCCGTGGCCGAGCTCTGGTTGCGCTGGTTCCGTCGTGGCTGACCGGTTGATGCATCAACCGACCGGTGGGCCATCCCGGCTCTCCAGCGGATACGTCCGTACGGTTGCTCGTGTAAACCTGACAGCGTGAGCATCAACAGCGACCCCGCCGCGCGGGGTTGGGCGGAGGATCGCCGGAACGCGGCGTTCCAACAGGGTCTGGTGGTGTTCGGACACGAGGCCGCGCGTCGGTTCGTCGCCGCGGGTCTGCCGCCGGAGGGTGTGCTGGCCGAGGAGCCGCCACCGCGTCCCGAGCGGCCCCGGCGGCGGCTGTTCCAGCGGACGCCACCGGCGCCGCCGTGGCCGGCGCCGATCTTCCGCGGGTGGTCGGTGCTCGCCGCGCAGCCGCAGACCCACGAGCTGCGCACCGGCGGGTACAACGAGGCCGTCGCCGGGCGGCCGGACGGGGATTCCTACGGCGAGCGGGTGACGTCGTCCACCGGTCTGTTCGTGACGACGCAGGGGGAGTGCCGCCTGGTCAGCTCGTGCGCACGCGGTGAGGCGCTTCCGGGCGACGAGGACGAGTTGGAGCGCTACCACGTGCTCGCGCCGGGGGAGCTCACCGCGGACCGGCTGGTGGCGCTGTACGGGTTCGCGTCGCGCACGCAGGACCAGGTCCGGCACCTCTCGCCGGTCGACCCGCGGGTACGTGCCGCGGTCGAGTTCGACGCCCAGGAGGACGCACGCATGAGCGCGCAGATCCTCGACTTCCTCGCCGCCGGCGTGGAGATGACGACCCGGGGCCAGGACCGCTTCGGCTGACCGCGCTGCGGCCGGCTCGCCGGAAGCCGGTGCTCAGTCGCGGGTGGAGTTGAGGTAGCGGAGGACGGCCAGGACCCGGCGATGGTCGGTCCGGGCCGGGGGCAGATCGAGCTTGGTGAAGATCGCGGTCACGTGCTTCTCGACGCTCCGGGCGGCCAGATGCAGTTGATCCGCGATCGCCACGTTCGAGCGTCCCTCGGCCAGCAGACCCAGGATCTCCTCCTCCCGGCCGGAGAGCCGGTCGAGGCCGGCGTCCTTCGGGCGCACCGCGATCAGCTGGCGGACGACCTCCGGGTCGAGCACGGTGCCGCCCTCGGTGACCCTGCGCAGGGCGTCGAGGAAGTCGCGGGTGCGCACGATCCGATCTTTCAGCAGGTAACCGACACCGGAGGGGTGGTCGGCGAGCAGCTGGCGCGCGTAGCCGGTCTCGACCCACTGGGAGAACACCAGCACCGGCGTTCCGCTCGCGCGGATCTCGAGCGCGGCCCGGATGCCCTCGTCGGTGTGCGTCGGTGGCATCCGGACGTCGACGACGGCCGCGTCCGGCTGGTGGGTCGCGACCGTGGCGAGCAGGTCGTCGGCGTTGTCGACCGCGGCCGGTACCGCGACGTCGTGGTCGCTGAGCAGCAGCCGGATGCCGTCGCGGAGCAGAGGGTTGTCCTCGGCGATGACCACGCGCATGTTCACGCCTCCGGGGGGAGCGTCAGGGTGACGGTGGTCGGGCCGCCGTCGGGGCTGTCGATCGAGAGCGAACCGTCGAGCGCGAGCGCGCGTCGGCGGAGGCCGGCCAGGCCGCTGCCCGCGGTGTCGGGGCGGGCGCCGCCGCGCCCGTCGTCGGTGACCTCGAGGCGGATCCGGCCGTCCACCGCGCGGAGGTCGACCCGTGCGCGGGTGGCTCCGGCGTGCCGCGACACGTTCGTCAGCAGCTCACCGACCGTGAAGTAGACCGCGGACGCGATGACGTCGGGCGGTCGCAGGGCCAGGTCGACGTGGACGTCGACGGGCACCGCGCCCCGTCCGGCCAGCGTCTCGATCGCCAGCGACAGGCCGCCGTCGAGCGCGGGTGGGTGCAGTCCCCGGACGATGTCACGCAGTTCCGCGAGCGCGTCGACGACCGCCTGCTGGGCGTCGTCCACCAGGGGCCGGAGGTCGTCGCCGGCTCTGGCCTCGATCCGTGACAGCGTGACGCCGAGCGTGACCAGCCGCGCCTGGGTGCCGTCGTGCAGGTTGCGTTCGACCCGGCGCAGCACCGCGGCCGAGTCGGCCCGCAGCGCCGCCTGGCTCGCCTCCAGCTCGGCGATGCGCACCCGGTCGGCGCTGGGGGCCAGCAGCGTCCGCATCAACAGGCGGTCGAGGCTCACCACGGCCCGGATCACCCACGGGAACACCAGCGCGAGGCCGGCGCCCTGGAGCGCCAACAGCCAGCTCGTCGGCCACGAGTAGTCCAGCGGGACGGCGAACCACCAGGCCGGGAAGGTGATCGCGGCGACGCCGACCACCGCCGCGCACCCGCCGACGTACGTCGTGACCAGCATGAGCGGGAACTTCGCGAGGCCGTAGACGAGGGCGCGCCAGGCGGTGCCGTCGCCGAGGGTGGCGAGCACGAACCCGGCGGGGCCGGGCCGGCGCGGCCTCTCCGGTGGGTCCGGCCAGTCCTCGGAGAAGAACCGGCGGGCCGGGATCCGGAACCAGTTCGGGGCGCGCCGGAGCAGCCACAGAGCCGTGACGAGCACCGGGAGACCGACCGTGACGACGGAGTAGACGACGCCGAGCGCGCCCGCGACCGCGATCGGGAACACCGGGAGCGCGAAGGCGAGGCCGACGAGGACGTAGCCGACGTCCCGCCACGTCCTCGCCTCCACCGGAGCCCGGAGGACCGCCAGGACCACCGCCCGGATCACGGGCCGTCGCCGAGGGACGCGATCGCCGGGCGGCGCATGACGCCGACCGCCGGTGCGACCATCCCGAGCCCCACCACCACGGCGACCCCGAGGACACCGGCCACCGCGACACCGATCGGCAGGTACGGCGGGGTCGGGAGCGCCGGCAGCAGCGTCGCGGCCGCGGCTCCCGCCGCGACGAGCAGACCGGTGACCGTCACGATCAGAGCCTCGCAGACGACGACGCGCAGCGCGCCGGATCGGGTGGCGCCGGCCAGGCGCAGCAGCGCGAGTTCCCGACGACGTCCCAGGACGACGGTGATCAGCGTGGTGAGGGCCGCGACGGCGGCGAACACGGTGTAGACGGCGGTACCGGAGTAGTCCAGCCAGAGGTCGGCGGCGGGTTCGGGCCGCCCGGTGACGTGCTCGGCGGTCGTGTGAACGGTGACCTTGATCGTCGCGAAGGCCGCGGCCAGCACGAGCGGCACGAACGCGCCCGAGTAGGACCGCGCGCGAGCGGCGACGTTGTCGGCGGCGAGGACGCCGGCGCGCCCGGCCAGCCGGGCCAGCGGTGCGGCGACGCGCAGGAGCGCCGGTGCGAGCAGACCGGCGCCGACGCACATCGCCAGCAGGACGAAGAACACCGCGTCCTCGGCGTCGTCCGAAGCGCCCGCCGCGACCAGCACGGACCCGGCGACGCCACCGGCGGCGAACAGGACCCCCAGCGCGGCGCGGACCGGGCCGAACTGGCGGCGGGCCGTCGCGGCGTCGACGAGCGCGACCGCGGGGCGCACCCGGGACGGGCGGATCGCGGCGATCAGCGCGCCGAGCACCGAGGTCGTGAGCACGATCCCCAGCGCGATCCCGGGTGCGGCGCCGTAGGGTTCGAAGGCGGTGCCGGCGGGGGCGGCGCCGTGCGTGACCAGGCTGTCCACCCAGGCGTGGCCGCCGAGCAGGCCGACGGGGACGCCGACGAGCGTCGCCGGTACCGCGACGACCGCGGCTTGGCCGGCGACGGAGCGCCGGACCGTCCCCGGTGCCGCGCCCACCGCCCGGACCAGGGCGATGTCGCGCGCCTGCCGGGCGATCGTCGAGCTCATCGTGGTGCCGACGAGGATCGCGGAGAGGTAGACCGCGATCCCGACCAGGATCCCGGCGAACTCGGCGAGGTCGCTCCCGGACGGCAGCGAGGTGGCGGCTCCGAGCGCGCCGGTCACCAGTGCGGCGGCCAGGCACTGGGTGATCGCCGGCCCCGCGAACGACCACGGGTGCGCCCGCAACGCCTGCCGTACCAACCCGGCCCTCACGCCGCACCGACCGAGGCCACCGCGGTGGAGACCGCGGCCAGGCGGGAGGCGATCGAGGCCGCGTCGGGGGTGGCGGAGTCGGAGACCACCGATCCCGCGCGGAGCAGGACCAGCCGGTCGCTCCACGCGGCCGCCACCGGGTCGTGCGTCACCGTCACGACCGTGACGCCGTCCTGGTCGCACGCCTCGCGCAGCAGCCGGAGCACCTGCCCGCCGGTCGTCGGGTCCAGCGCCCCGGTGGGCTCGTCGGCGAAGATCACCGCCGGTGCCGTGATCAACGCCCGCGCCAGCGCGACCCGCTGCCGCTGCCCGCCGGAGAGCGCGCCGACCTTCCGCGCACCCAGCCCGTCGAGCCCGACCGCGCGCAGGGCGTCGTCGGCCGACCGACCGGCGGAGGCTCCGAGCCGCACCGGCAGCAGGACGTTCTGGCGGACGGTGAGCTCACTGAGCAGGTTGTAGGACTGGAAGACGAAGCCGACCCGGTCCCGGCGCAGCCGGGTCAGCCGTCGCTCGCTCATCCGCGTCACGTCACGCTCGGCCAGCCGGACCCGGCCGGACGTGGGCCGGTCGAGCCCGGCGGCGCACTGCAGCAGCGTGCTCTTCCCCGAACCGGTGGCCCCCATGACGGCCACGAACGAGCCGGCCGGAATGCCCAGGGAGACGTCGGCGAGCGCGGTGACGTCCCCGTACCGCCGGGTGACGTGCTCGAGTTCGACTGTGTTCATGTGCTCCAGCGTCGCGAGCGCGACGCCGGAGCACAGCCGGGTGAGCCGGTCGGCGCAGGTGCGGATAACCGCACCTACTTGCCGAGCTCCTCCCGGAGCTCGTCGATCTTCTCGGACGCCTCGGCCTTCGTGAGGTCGTCCGGGACCTCCTCGCCCGCCTGGCGGGCCAGCGTGTGCAGGTAGGAGTCCTGCGCCCCGGTAGCGGGCTCGTCGCCGGTCACCCAGTCGGACGGGTCTTTCTCCAAGCTGCGTTGCTGCTGGGCATCGGTGTCAGCCACGGGTTAACTCCTTTCGCACGTATGTACGGGAGGGGTCATACCCGTCGATCTCAACCGTCACACCAGTCAAAGCCCGGAGGAAATCGACGGGGTCGAAGATCGCTCCGGCCGACGCGACGCCGACCGCCCTGGTGCGCCCGGAGAGGATGCGCTCCACCGCCTCCACCGCCAGCGGCGCGCTCGTCGCGTAGATGTCCCGGCCGGTCGCGGTGGCGCGCCGCTCGGCGTCGCCGCGGCGGACGACGACGTCGACGACGAACGTCTGCGCCGTCCGCCCGCTCGGCGCCGGGGTATCGGGAGCGGCGAGGTCCCGGACCGCGTCGACCGTCAGGTACGAGCACACCGAGGGGATCGCCAGGTGGCTCGGGATCGTGACGACGTCGGCCATCGAGAACTCGGCGACGACCTCACGCGGCGTCGGGAACGGCCAGGTCAGCGTCCGCGGGGCGTCGTCGTGGTACTCCAGGCACCCGCCCGAGTAGCGGACCCGGCGGCCGTCGCGCCGCTCGCGGGAGACCGCGCCGGCCACGCGGGTGCCGTTCGTCGGGTGCCAGCCGCTCAGCCCGTACGCCACGTGCGCCTCGTCGGCCGCGGTCCAGTCGCCCATCGCGGCGGTGGCCAGCAGGTCGCCGAGGCCGCCGAAGAACGCCATCGCCGGGACGATCGTCGTGTCGGTACGGCCGTCGAACGCGGCGAACGTGTCGGCGTTGGCCTCGATCTCGGCGGCCACGTCGACGTAGGGGATCCCGGCGCGCACGGCGGCCGCGGCGACCGGCCGGGCGGTGACCGCGAACGGCCCCGCGCAATTGATCACCGCGGCCGCACCGGCCAGGGCGCGGTCGAGCGCGGCCGGATCGTCGACCGTCGCGGGCCGGGCGTCGAACCCCAGCGCGCGCAGCCGCCCCTCGTCGCGGCCGGAGACCACCGGCGTGAACCCGCGTCCCTGCAGCTCTGCGACGACGAACTGCCCGGTGTGCCCGTAGGCGCCGAAAACCACGACTGAACTCATGACGAGATCCTCGGGCTCCACGCGCCCGTCCGGTGAGTGTCCGGAACGCCAATCGCCATACACTTCCGGACATGAAATCGGTCGCGCTGGCTGCCACCGACGGAATGCTCCACTTCGAGCTCGCACTGGCCCACGAGGTGTTCGCCGCCGCCCCCGACATGGTGACCGTGCCCTGGTACGACCTCACGGTCTGCGGCCCGGCCGCGGTCCGGGTCGGGCGCTTCCGGCTCGAGCCCGACGCCGGCCTCGACCGGCTCCGCGACGCCGACACGGTGATCGTCCCCGGGTGGGCCGACGTCGATCAGGACCCACCGGCGGCCCTCGTCGACGCCGTGCGCGCCGCCCACGACGCCGGAGCGCGGGTGGCGTCGCTCTGCACGGGCGTATTCGTGCTCGCCGCCGCCGGACTGCTGGACGGCCGGCGGGCGACCACGCACTGGGCCCACACCGCGGAGCTGGCCCGGCGCCATCCGCGGGTGGAGGTCGACGCGGACGTGCTCTACGTGGACAACGGGAGCGTGCTCACCTCGGCGGGCAAGGCCGCGGCGCTGGATCTCTGCCTGCACCTGGTCCGGCTGGACTACGGGTCGGCGATCGCGAACGTCGTCGCCCGCCGCCTGGTCGTGCCGCCGCACCGGGCCGGCGGCCAGTCGCAGTTCGTCACCGCGCCGGTGCCGGCCCAGGACGACCATCCGCTCGTCGCGCTGTTCCCCTGGGTGCTCGAACGGCTCGACCAGCCGCTGACCGTGGAGAGCCTGGCTCGGCGCGCGCGGATGAGCTCGCGGAACCTGGGGCGCCACTTCCACGCCGCCACCGGCACCACCCCGCTGCAGTGGTTGCTGACCCAGCGCATCCGCCGGGCCCAGGAACTGCTGGAGAAGACCGACGACAGCGTCGACGCGATCGCGGCGGCCACCGGCATGGGCACCGCGACGACGCTGCGCCGGCACTTCAACCGCACGGTCGGGGTGCCGCCCGACACCTACCGCCGCACGTTCCGTGCCAGCAGTCCCTCCAGCCGCGTCCAGGTGTCGGCGGCCGGTCCGGGGCGCCAGGTGTCCCGCTCGTCGCAGAAGTAGCCGTGCGGTGTGTCCGGGTGGACGACGACCTCGTGGTCGACGCGGCCTCGGCGAACCGCTTCTCGATCAGCCCGGCGTCCACGAGCCGGTCGTCGGCGCCGACGAGCACCAACGTCCGCGTCCGGTGCTCCTGCGCAACGAGGTGATCGGCGAGGTCAGGCTGGAGCACCTGGTGCCGCAGCCCGCCGACGCACCCGAGCAGAAGCTCGTCACGTTCCGCGGCGACGACGCCGTGCTGGGGCGGCTGGTCAGCTGAGGATCTTCGCGATCTCGTCCATCTGGTGGGGGGCGAGCGGACCCGTGGCCAGCGCGCCGCAGTTCTCCTCGACCTGCGCGACGGTCTTGAAGCCGGGGATCGGCACGGTACGCAGGCTGCGGCCCCAGATCCAGGCCAGCGCGCCCTGCGCGAGCGTGCGGCCGTCGCTGGTGAGCACGTCGCGGACCGCGTCGAGCGCCGCCAGCCACTCCGCGTTCGGCCGGCCCGATGCGAACGCCGGGTGCCAGGACGCGCGGCGGCGCTGGTCGTCGTCGGCGAACGTCGTCGCGTGCGTGAACTTGCCGGTCAGTGCCCCCATCGCGAGCGGGCTGCGGTTCACGCCGGCCAGGTCGAACTCGTCCAGCAGCGCGAGCATCGCCGGGTCCTCGTAACCGAGGACGCTCAGGCCGTGCTGCACGACCGAGAAGCCGGGTGAGCCGGCCAGCGCACGGACACCGTCGGTGTTGTCGGTGCTCCAGCCCCAGGTGCGGATCTTCCCCTCGCGGACGAGGTCGGCCAGGACGTCGGCCAGGCCGAGGGCCTCGTCGGGAGCGAGGTCGCCCACGTGCAGCTGGTACAGGTCGACGTAGTCGGTGCCCAGTCGGCGCAGGCTCGCGGTGAGCTCGTCCCGGACCCGGGCCGGGGACACCGAGTCGTAGACGAACACCGCGCGCTGGGCCTCCTCGACGCGGTAGCCGAACTTGGTGGCGAGCACGACCTCGTCGCGGTGCCCGGCGAACGCCCGGCCCAGGATCCGCTCGCTGTGCCCGGCGCCGTAGTTCGCCGCGGTGTCGTAGAACGTGACGCCGAGTTCGTGCGCGCGGCGCAGCGCCCGGACCGACTCGTCGTCGTCGACCGCGCTCCAGCCGCCGGGAGTGCCGAGGAACGTCCAGGGACCGCCGATGGCCCAGCAGCCCAGACCGAGGGCGGAGACGTCGATGCCGGAGCGGCCGAGGGTTCGTGGTGAGGTCATGGCTCGACGCTAAGGCGCGAATGGATCGGTCACCACGGCCACTTCGAGGCCATTCTGATAGGACCACTTCGTGCGTATCCCCGTGGACCCCGAGAGCGGCGTACCGCTCTACCGGCAGCTGGAGCAGTGGTTCGCCGACGCGATCCGGAGCGGCGCCCTGCCGCCGGGCAGCCGGCTGCCCTCCACCCGCGCCCTGGCCGCCGACCTCGGCGTGAGCCGCGTGACCGTGAGCACGGCGTTCGCGGAGCTGCACGGCAGCGGCCTGGTCGTGGCCGCGGTCGGCAGCGGCACCCGGGTGGCCCCGGTGCTCCCGACCGCGGCCCGGCGGGCACCGACACCCTGGGACGACGCCTGGGCCGGCCGGCCGCCGGAGCCGGACGTCATCGCGTTCACCGGGGTCGGGGACCCGGCCGCCTACCCGGTCGCGGAGTTCGGGCGGACCGTACGGCAGGTGCTGGCCCGGGAGGGCGCGGCGGCGCTGAGTTACGCGCCCGACCCGGCCGGCGACCCCTCCCTGCGTCGAACCGTCACCCAGCTGCTGGCCAGCCAGGGCATCGGCGTCCCGCCGGAGTCCGTGCTGATCACGTCCGGCTCCCAGCAGGCGCTCGCGCTCGTCTGCCAGGTCCTGGTCCGCCCCGGCGACACCGTCCTGGTCGAGGAACCCACCTACGACCTCGCGCTGCGGCTGCTCCGGACCGTCGGGGCGAACCTGGTCGGCGTCCCCGTCGACGAACACGGCATCCGGGTCGACCGGCTCGCCGAGGTACTCCCGGGAAGCAAGCTCCTCTACGTCACGCCGAACTTCCAGAACCCCACCGGAGCGACGCTCAGCGCCCCCCGCCGCCGCGAACTGCTGCACCTCGCCCGGGCCCACGACGTCCCGGTCTTCGAGGACGACTTCGCCGGCGACCTGCGCTACTCCGGGCGGGCGATCCCGGCGATCAAGTCGCTCGACGACCGCGGTCACGTGCTCTACGCCGGCACGTTCTCCAAGCTGCTGATGCCCGGCCTGCGCATCGGCTACCTGGTCGTCGACGGGCCCCTGCGCCCGGAACTCGTCGAGGCGAAGCAGGTCACCGACCTCGGCACGTCGCTGCTCCTGCAGCGCGCCCTCGACCGGTTCGTCACGATCGGCCGCTACCAGGCCAACCTGCGCCGCACGACCCGTCTCTACCGCGAGCGCCGCGACACGCTCAAGCAGGCGCTCGAGGACCATCTTCCGGGCGCGACGTTCACGGTTCCGGCCGGCGGCCTGTTCACCTGGGTGGAGCTTCCGCCGGGCGTGCGCTCCGACGAGCTACTGGTGGCCGCCCGCGACCGGGGCGTCGACCTGGCCTCGGGCGAGCGCTTCTACCTGGATCCCGCGGACGGGCTGGGCCACGTCCGGCTCAACTTCGCGGTGCAGCCGCCCGCGCGCATCACCGAGGGCATCGCCCGCCTCGGTCACTCCCAGCGGAAGTAGCGCGCTGCGGCGCCGAGCGACACGACCGCCCACGCGAGCAGCGTGAGCACGTCGTTCACCGGCAGCCCGCCGCCCTCGCCCAGCACGGTGCGCAGCCCGTCGGCGAGCGCAGCGCTCGGCAGGTACCCGAGCACGCTCGCGACCCCGTCGGGCAGCGACGACAGCGGGAACACGATGCCACCCGCGAACAGCAGCAGGAACCACACGAGGTTCGCGGCCGCGAGCGTCGCCTCGGCCCGCAGCGTTCCGGCCATCAGCAGACCGAGCCCGGCGAACGCCGCCGTCCCGAACAGAACCAGCACGAACAACGACAACGGGTTGCCGTGCGGACGCCACCCGAGCGCCACCCCGACCCCGCTGATCACCGCGATCTGGATGATCTCCAGCACCGCCACGGCCAGTGTCTTGCCGCCGAGCAGCCCCCACCGGGGCAGCGGGGTCGCGCCGAGGCGCTTCAGCACCCCGTAGCGCCGCTCGAACCCGGTCGCGATCGCCAGCCCGGTGAACGCCGCCGACATCACCGCGAGCGCGAGGATGCCCGGCACCAGGAAATCGACCTTGCTCAGGCCCGACGTCGTCTCCAGGTCGAGGAACGGCTGGGTGACCAGCGCCACCGTCAGCAGCACCGGGATGACGAGGTTGAGCAGCAACTGCTCGCCGTGGCGCAGCGTCAGCTTCAGTTCGATCCAGGTCTGCGCCCGCAGCAGTTGGTGCCAGGGCGCGGGGCCGGGATCGGGCGTGAACAGGCCCGGCGCGAGGGTCACCGCAGCTCCCGTCCGGTCAGGTCGAGGAAGACGTCCTCCAGCGTGCGGCGGCCCACCTGCAGGTCGCTCGGCATCACCGACCGGTCGGCGCACCAGGCCGTCACCGCGGCCAGCAGGTGCGGCCCGATCGCCGCCGGTGGACCGGTGACCTGGTAGCCGCCGTCGCCGGCACTCGCGGCCACGCAACCGGCCGGGAGCGTGGCGGTCAACGCGAGGAGCGCGTCGGCGTCGAGCGTGGTGTCGGTGCGGAAGCGCAGCGTCGGCTGCTCACCCCGGGTCAGCGCGGCCGGTGTCCCGTGCGCGACCTTCTTGCCCGCGTCGACGATCAGCACCTCGTCGGCCAGCCGCTCCGCCTCGTCCAGGTGGTGCGTGCTCAGCACGACCGTGACGCCGTCGGCGCGCAGCGCCTCCACGATCGCCCACACCGCGTGACGCGCCTGCGGGTCCAGGCCCGCGGTCGGCTCGTCCAGGAACACCAGCTCCGGACGCCCGACGACGGCCATCGCGAGCGACAGGCGCTGCTGCTGCCCACCGGAGAGCCGCTTCACCGGCTTGCGCACGGAGTCGCTCAGGCCCAGCAGATCGAGCAGCAGACCGGGATCGATCGGGTTCCGGCAGTACGACGCGGTGAGCCGCAGCATCTCGCCGACCCGGGCGCCCGGATACGCACCGCCACCGGCCTGCAGCATGACGCCGACCCGGGGACGCAGCTCGGTGGCGTCACGCACCGGATCCAGGCCGAGCACCCGGACGGTACCGCCGTCGGCCCGGCGGAACCCCTCGCACGTCTCGATCGTGCTCGTTTTCCCGGCGCCGTTCGGCCCGAGCACGGCGTAGACCGAACCGCGCGGAACGGTGAAGCTGAGCTCGTCGACGGCGAGCGTGGGGCCGTAGCGCTTGACCAACCCCGTCACCTCGACGGCGGCGGGCCGGAGGGGTCCGCCGCCCCACTCCGGCGCGGCGAGCGTGCGCGCGGGGGTGGAGGGGGTCACGTCGACAGAGTGTAGGCGCTGCGCGCTCGACCCGGCGCGTCGAGCCGTCGGGTAAGTCGTCACACCTCGTCCTACGTCACCGGGTGGGCGCTCGTTCACATCCGCCAAGATGAGTGGGTGAGTAGCACCAACCGGGTCCCGGAAACCAGGCTGATGGGCGACGACCAGCTCTCGGCCGACGACGCCTGGGCGACCCTGCGCAAGTACGGGCGCTGGCACCTGCTGCGTGACGCGTTCGTCCGGTTCCGGTACGGCGACGGGTTCAGCCACTCCCGGGCGCTGGCGTTCCAGCTCTGCCTGGCGGTGGTGCCGTTCCTGATCGCGCTCACCGGTCTGGCCGCCGACCTGGGCGCGGAGGAGGGCGGCCGGATCGTCGCCGACACGGTGCTCGAGCTCACCCCGCGCAGCAGCGACGCGCTCGTCGAGCAGACCCTGCGCGGCGGCGAGGAGGCCGAGGACGCCGGCGAGTTCGCGCTGGTCAGTGGTCTGATCACCGGGATGGTCGCGCTCGCGACCGCGATGGCGCAGATCGAGCGGGGCTCGAACCGGATGTACGGCGTCGAGCGGGACCGGCCGGCGCTGCGCAAGTACGCCCGCGCGGTCGTGCTCTCGGTCATCGCCGGGCTGCCCGCGTTCGGTGGCTTCCTGATCCTCATCGCCGGTGAGTCGTTCGGCGACTCGGTCGTCCGCGAGTACGGCTGGCCCGGGTGGGCCGACACCACCTGGGACGTCGTGCGCTGGCCGATCGGGCTGGTGCTGACCGTGGTGTCGATCGCGCTGCTCTTCGAGCAGTCGCCCCGCCGGCGCCAGCCGGGGGTGTCGTGGCTGGTCTTCGGGGCCGGGGTCTCCACCGTGCTGTGGCTCGTGGCGACGCTCGGCCTGGCGCTCTACGTCCAGGGCAGCGGGGCGTTCCCCGACACCTACGGGCCGCTGACCGCGGTGATCGCGCTGCTGCTGTGGGCGAACCTGACGTCGGTCGCGCTGTTCCTCGGGCTGGCGTTCGCGGCGCAGCTGGAGGCGGTCCGCGTCGGCCAACCCGACCCGGCCGAACCCGACCGCTGGAAGCCGATGAGGTCAGAGCTGAGCGAGGAGGACCTCGGTGCGCTCGGCGAGGACGGGGAAACCCAGGCTCCGGTGCACAGCTAGCGCCTTGGCCGCGTGCCCGCGCGCCTCCTCGGGCCGGCCGAGCGCGGCGAGCACGACCGCGACGTGGTGGTGCGTCGAACCCCAGCAGGTGCCGGCGGTGCCCTGGGTGGCCAGCCAGTCGGCGTAGGGCATCAGGTCGGCGAGCACTTTCTCCGGATCCGGGGTGCCGAGCTGCGCGCCGATCAGCGCCCACTGCACGAGCAGGAAGTCCGTCGCCCAGTTCGAGCGGATCGTCGTGCCCCAGCGTCCGATCAGCCGCCGCGCGTACCCCTCGTCCCCGGCCTCGACCGCGGCCAGGATCGTCGCCGGGCGCAGCACCTCGAAGAGCGGCTTCCCGGCGTACTCCAGGAGCTTCTCCAGCGCTTCGCCCGGCCGGCCCTGGGCCCGGCGGCTGGTGAACAGCTGCACCAGATACGGGAACTCGCCGCCCCACAGGCTCGTGCGGTGGTGGAAGTCCAGCGCCTCCGCCGACAGGCGCTCGGCCTCCTCGTAGCGCCCGTGCAGCATCACCCGGGTGGCTTCGGCGAAGCGGAGGATGCCGTCCAGCTCCGGCCGGTTGACCTCCCCGACCAGCTCGCGGGCGCGCCCGAGGTCGGCGTCGAACGCCGGCAGGTCACCGGCGCGCAGCAGGTTGCCCATCCGGTGGATGCGGGCCACGAGCTCGTGCGGCCGGGGCAGGCCGGGTAGCCCGATCGCCTCGGTGGTGGCCCGGGTGCGCTCGGCCTCGCGGTCGGGCACCCAGGCCGCGATGTAGTAGTTGTTCAGCGTCTGCCCGAGCAGGGCGGGGTCGCCGAGCGGCCGGGCCAGCTCGACCGCCCTGGCCGCGTACCGCTCGCCCTCGGCCCGGTGCGGTCCGTAGTACAGCTCGACGCCGAGCGTGCCGAGCATCGCGGCGCGCTGGGCGTCGGTGAGGCCGGGAGCGTCGACCCGGTCGCGCAGGATCTGCACCATCTGCTCGTCGACGACGTTGTACGGCCGCCAGTTCCAGGCGGCCACGCCCCCGAAGACGGTGACGGCCTCGATGAGCGTCGGCTCGTCGCCGTCGGCCAGCGCGAGCTGCACGGCCTCGTCGAGCGCGGCGCGGGCGCCCTCGGTGTCGCTGCAGGCGCGGCGGGCGCGGCCCAGCTCCACCAGCAGGTCACGCCGGCGCACGCCCGAGCTGGTGTCCAGCGCGGCCAGCGCCAGCTCCCAGAACTCCACCGCCTCGGGGTGGGCCCGCTGGCTCGCGGCCTGCCGCGCGGCCCTCACCGCGTACTCCACGGCCTTCGCGCCGGCGCCGACCCGCGCGGCCAGCCCGAAGTGGTGCGCGAGCTCGGCCGTGCGGTCGGCGCTCTGCGCCTCCAGCGCCTCGCCCACCCGCCGGTGCAGCCGGGCCCGCTGCAGGCGACTCAGCCCGACGTAGAGCGCGTCGCGGACGAGCGCGTGCGAGAAGCGGTGGTCCCAGCCGTCGGGCAGTTCCTCGACCAGGCCGCTGGCGACCGCCGGCTCGAGCAGCATGAGGACCCGCTCGGTGTCGAGTTCGAGCACGGTCTCGAGCACGTCGACCTCGATGTCGCGGCCACCGACCGCGGCTGCGCGCAACAGCGCCTGGGTGTCCTGGGGGAGCCGGGCGACGCGCCGGTCGATGACCTCGCGGACACCGGCCGGAACCGCCGACCCGGCGGCCGCGCCCGCGTCGGCCCCGGTGAGCGCCGCGGGGTGTTCGCTGCTCAGGAGCCGGAGGAGTTCGCCCAGATAGAAGGGGTTGCCGCCGGTGCGGTCGTGGAGCACGCGCACGAGCTCGGGCGGCGCCTCGACGCGGTGCGCGCCGAGGAACTCGGCCACGTCGTCGGCGGTGAACGGGTGCACGCTGACGCGTTCGACGCCGGGCTGGCGGGCCACGTCGCCGAGCGTGTGGTGGAGGGCGGCAGCGTGCTCGCCGGGTTCCTGGCGCAGCGTCACCAGGACGAGCGTCGGGGAGCGGTGCAGTTCGCCGGCGACGAAGGCCAGCAGCTCGAGCGACGAGGCGTCGGCCCAGTGCAGGTCCTCGATGACCAGCAGCTGGGGCGTCTCGCCCGCCAGCAGCGCGCTCGCCACCCCGGCGTGCAGCTGGAACCGGGCCGCGTCCGGGTCGGCCTCGTCGCTCGTCGTGACGCCGGTGAGCAGGTCGCGCGCCTCGGCCGCGCCGGTCGCCTCCAGCACCTGGAGCCAGGGCCAGAACGCCGGGGACGCGCTGCTCTCGACGCAGCGTCCCCAGGCCACCGGGAACCCGAGGCCGGTGGCGGCCTCGGCCGCGGCCTGGGCGAGCCGGGTCTTGCCGATCCCGGCCTCACCGGTGAGCAGCACGACGCCGCCGCGCCCGCGGGGCAGCTCCTGCAACCGGCCGGTGATCCAGCCGAGCTGGAAGGTCCGCGCGATGAGCGGCTGCGTGCCCGCCCCCGAGAGCGCGGGCCGCGGTCGCTCCACGACCGGCGCGTGCGCCCCGTGCGGCTGCGGCGGGATCTCCACCATCGGCTCGGACGACGACGCGGCCGGGGTGATCACGTCGATGGGTGACGCCGCCGGGGCCGGGTGGGGGGGAGTGGGGCCGGCGACGACGGCCGGCCGGGCCGCGACCGGCGCGAGGTCGAGCGACCGGTCCTGGCGGAGCACCGCCGCCTCCAGCTCGCGCAGCTCCGGGCCGGGGTCGAGGCCGAGCTCGTCGGCGAGCAGCGAGCGCACCCGCTGGATCGCGCCGAGCGCGTCGGCCTGCCGTCCGCTGCGGTAGAGCCCCAGCGCGAGCAGCGCCCAGAACCGCTCCCGGAACCGGTGCCGCTCCACGATCTGCTCGAGCTTCAGCACCGCCTCGGTGTGGCGCCCCAGCGCCAGCCAGGCCTCGATCTGCAGCTCGTGCGAGACCAGGTGCAGATCGTGCATCCGGGTGATCGTCGGCTGGGCGAACGCGAGGTCGGAGAAGTCCTGCAGCGCCGAACCACGCCAGTGCGCCACCGACGCCCGGAAGTGCTCGTCGGCCGCCGCCGGGTCGCCGGCCTGCAACGCCCGCCGCCCGGCGTCGACGTCGCGGGTGAAGCGGACCAGGTCGACCTGCTCCGGCTCGACGTCGAGCAGGTACCCCGGTTCCCGGGTGAGCAGCGTCTTCGGTGGTGTCCGCGGGGCCCGCTCGGGCTCCAGCGCGCGCCGTAACTGCGAGATGTACGCCTGGAGCGTGCCGGTGGCGCTGGACGGCGGCTCGTCGGCCCACAGCTGATCGATCAGCCGATCGAGCGGCAGCACCTCACCGGGGTTGATGAGCAGCATCGCCAGGATCGCGCGTTCCTTGCGCGGGCCGATGTCGACCGGCCGGCCCTCCCCGTCGAGCACGACGAGCGGTCCGAGCAACCGGAAGTCGAGCATTGCCCCTCCGTCAGATGTCCCGGGACAACCAACGTGTCGGGCGCCCTTCCGACTGGTGAGCGTAATTGCTGCTCACAGCGTCGGTATCGGCCGTGAAGCCGAGTCTGCGCAGGATCTTCGTCGTCGCGGCGTCGGCGTTGGTACGGAGTTCGAGCGCCTCGCCCCGGGTGTGGAGCGTCCGGCGGACGTCGGCCAGGAGCCGCGAGGCCAGCCCCCGGCCCCGGAGCGCGGGCTCGACCGCGAGCGCGGTCATCCGGTGGCCCACCACGGCGGCGACCGCCAGCGCGCGGTGCGGATCCTCGGCGGCCACGTCCACCAGCACGTAGTAGTGCGCGCCCGCGGGCGCCTCCAGCGCGCACCGGCGCAGCAGGTCGATGGCCGGTTCCGGCGCCGCGGGCGGGGAGATCCGGAACACCACCATGTCCGCGACCGTCACGTCGTCTGAAGGCAGGGGACTAGTCACGGACGTGAGCATTCCCCGGCCGGTTAGGGGCCGACTTGGATCCGGCTAGGGCGCCAATCCCGCGATTGCCGCAACTCGGGTCGAAAAGCCGTCCAAGTCACCGATTCAAGCGGTCAACCGGCGCTCCAAGTCAGGATCAAGTCGGCGCCAAGCCGCTTGCGCCACTGTTTCCGTCGTCAGGACACGGAACAGGCAGTGGGGGCACGACGATGATCACCACCAACGCGGTCGGCTCGGACCTGGCCCGCGCGGTGCGCGGCCAGGTTCTCTCGCCGGGCGACTCCGGCTGGGAGGTGGCCCGCCGACCCTGGAACCTCCAGGTGAAGCAGGACGTCCGGGCCGTGGTCATCGCGGAGGACGCCGACGACGTCGCCGCCACCGTGCGGTACGCGAACCGCAACGGTCTCACCGTGGCCGCCCAGCCCGTCGGGCACGGCGCCACCACCGCCCTGCGTGACACGATCCTGCTGCGTACCGGAGCGCTCCGCGGCGTCGACGTCGATCCGGTCGCCCGGACCGCCCGCGTCGCCGCCGGTGCCGGGTGGGCGGACGTGTTGACCCGGGCCGGGGCGCACGGCCTGACCGGTCTGGCCGGCAGCTCCACCGGCCCCAGCGTCGTCGGGTTCACGCTGGGCGGCGGGCTGTCCTGGTTCGGCCGCCGCTACGGCTTCGCGGCCAACGCGGTCCGGTCGGCCGAGGTCGTCGACGCGTTCGGTGACCGCTACCGGGTGGACGCCGCGCACGACCCCGAGCTGTTCTGGGCCCTGCGCGGTGGCGGTGGCGACTTCGCGCTGGTGACCGAGCTCGAGTTCGACCTGCACCCGGCCCCGCTCCTCTACGGCGGCCGGTTGCTCTGGCCGGCCGAGCGCGCCGCCGAGGTGCTGGAGGCCTACCGGGACACCGTCGCGACGGCGCCGGACGACCTGAGCCTCTGGTACACGCTGCTGCGCTTCCCGCCGATCCCCGAGCTGCCGGAGTTCCTCCGGGGCCGGGCGATGGTCGCGGTCGACGCCACCTACCTCGGTGGGCCGGCTACCGGCCGGGAACTGCTCGCCCGCCTGCTCGCGGTGCCGGGGACGCTGCTCGACACCGTCGGCCCGCTGCAGGTCGCCGATCTGGGGTCGGTCGCCGCCGAGCCGCTCGACCCGGTGCCGGCGATGGAGTACGCGGCGCTGCTGCCCGAACTGGACGACGACGCCGCCGACACGCTGCTCGGCGTCGCCGGGCCGCACAGCGGTTCGCCGCTCACGTCGGTGCAGCTGCGCCACCTCGGCGGGGCGCTGGCGCGCCCGACGGCCGGCGGGGGTGCGGTCGGACACCTCGAGGAGAGGTTCGCGCTCACCGGGATCGGCATGCCGATGGGGCCGGGGATGGCCGAGCACATCGAGGCGCACCAGGCCCTGCTGGCCGAGGCGTTCGCGCCGCACGCCAGCGGACGGATCTTCTTCACGTTCCTCGGGTCGGAGGAGAGCCCGGTGGCCGCGTTCCCGCCCGACGTACTGGCCCGGCTGCGCGACGTCAAGCAGCGCCGTGACCCCCTGGGTGTCATTCGCAGCAACCACCCGGTGCTCAGCTGAGAGCACCCTTGAGCGGGCTCTCCGCGGTTGCCCCCCGTCATCCGCGGAGAGCCCCACCCCTCCGGCCCGGTTTGGTTGGCCCTCGCGACCGGTCACCCGGTGGCGCGGTGTTCCTACACTGGGTGTGTGACCAGCATAAAAGCACGTCGAATCGGTGGCTTCCTCGCTGCCGCCGCACTTGGGCTGGCCCTGCTCTCCGGCTGTGGCGGCGAGGGCTCTCAGACGGACTGCAACCTCAACTCCTGCACGGTCACCTTCGACCGCGGGGTCAACGCCAGCGTCTCGGTGCTCGGCGTCGACGCCAAGCTGGTGAACGTGCAGAACAGCCAGGCCACGTTGGAGATCGCCGGGCAGCAGGTGACGGTTCCGGTCGGTCAGGACGCCCAGTCCGAGGGCTTCAACATCTCCGTCCAGGAGATCACCGCGGACAACGTGGTCGTGAAGATCTCCGCCGCCTAATTCCCTATCGCATCGGTGGGATACGTGTAGCTGAGGGGCCAAGCCGGGTAACAATGGCCAGGTGACACACGAATCCCCAGGTGCCACCGTCTGGTTGACCGGCCTGCCCAGCGCGGGCAAGACCACCGTCGCGCTCGTCGCCGCCGAGCGCCTCCGTGCCGATGGGCGGCGCGTCGAGGTGCTCGACGGCGACGAGATCCGCACGTTCCTCTCCGCCGACCTCGGTTTCTCCCGCGCCGACCGGGCCACCCAGGTCGCCCGCGTGGGATGGATCGCGCGGTTGCTGGCCCGCAATGGCGTGCTCGCGTTCGCGCCGCTGGTATCGCCGTACGCCGCCGACCGGGACGCGTTGCGCGCGGCGTCCGACGCGGAGAAGCTGGCGTTCCTCGAGGTGTACGCGGCCGCGCCGGTCGAGGTGTGCTCCGATCGCGACGTCAAGGGTCTCTATGCCGGTCAGCGGGCCGGTGCCGTCTCCGGCCTCACCGGTGTCGACGCACCCTACGAGGCCCCCGCCGCCCCCGACCTCGTGCTGCGCACCCACGAGGAGCCGGTGGCGGCCAGCGCCGACCGCCTGCTGGCCCTGCTCACCGAACGAGGCCTCGCATGAACACCGCCGGGTCCGGCGCCACCGCGGCGGCCGTCGGCACGCCGGGTGTGAGCAGCCGGGTCGCCGGGGTGGTTACCGGGCACTCGGCGCCGGGGGCGCTCGACCTGCTCGAGGCCGAGGCGATCCACGTGCTCCGGGAGGCGGCGGGGCAGTTCGACCGCCCGGCGCTGCTGTTCAGCGGCGGCAAGGACTCCGCGGTGCTGCTGCACGTGGCCACCCGCGCGTTCGGCGGCGCGCCGCTGCCGTTCCCGCTGCTCCACGTCGACACCGGACACAACTTCGCCGAGGTGCTCGACTTCCGCGACCGCCGCGTCGAGCAGACCGGCGCCCGCCTCGAGGTGGCCCGCGTCGAGGACACGATCGCGGCCGGCCGCGTCACCGACGTCGCCCCCGGCCGGTCGCGCAACGCGCTCCAGAGCCGCACGCTGCTCGACGCGATCGAGACCCACACGTTCGACGCGCTGATCGGCGGCGCCCGCCGCGACGAGGAGAAGGCCAGGGCCAAGGAGCGCATCTTCTCGCTGCGCGACGCGTTCGGCGGCTGGGATCCCCACCGCCAGCGCCCCGAGCTCTGGCGCCTCTACAACGGCGCCCACCAGCCGGGGGAGAACGTCCGGGTCTTCCCGCTCTCGAACTGGACCGAGCTCGACGTCTGGCGCTACATCGCGCGCGAACGCATCGAGCTGCCTGCGCTCTACTACGCCCACGAGCGTGACGTCGTCGAGCGCGACGGCATGCTGCTCGCGATCACCGAGTGGTCGTCGGATTCCGACCGTTCCACTGCGAGCAGGCGGCGCGTCCGCTACCGCACGGTCGGCGACGCGATCAGCACCGGCGCGGTGGAGAGCGACGCCACGGACGCCGAAGCGGTGCTGGCCGAGGTGACGCTGGCCGAGCAGTCCGAGCGCGGCGCCACCAGGGCCGACGACCGCACGAGCGACGCGGCGATGGAGGACCGTAAGCGGGAGGGGTACTTCTGATGAGATCCGCCGGTGCCACCGGGCTCCTCCGCGTCGCCACCGCGGGTTCGGTCGACGACGGCAAGAGCACGCTCGTCGGGCGGCTGCTCTTCGACGGCAAGGCCGTGCTCGCCGACACGCTGCAGGCGGTGTCCTCGGCCAGCCGGGCCCGCGGCGCCGATCTCGACCTCTCGCTGCTCGTCGACGGGTTGCGCAGCGAGCGTGAGCAGGGCATCACGATCGACGTCGCGCACCGGTACCTGTCCACACCCGCGCGTGACGTGATCCTGGTCGACTGCCCGGGCCACGTCGAGTACACCCGGAACACGGTCACCGGCATGTCGTCGGCCGACGTGGCGCTGTTGCTCGTCGACGTGCGTAACGGGCTCGTTGAGCAGACCCGGCGGCACGCGGCGGTCGCGGCGTTGCTCCGGGTGCCGCACCTGATCCTGGCGGTGAACAAGATCGACCTGGTCGGCTACGACGAGCGCGCGTTCACCGCGGTCGTCGAGGACGCCGAGGCCTACGCCAAGGAGGTCGGCATCGGGCAGGTCACGGCGGTACCGGTGAGCGCGAAGAGCGGCGACAACGTGACCAGGAAGTCCCGCCGCACGCCCTGGTACGAAGGTCCGACGCTGCTCGACCTCCTCGCCTCGGTCGAGGTCCCGGTCCGGGCCGACGCTCCGCTCCGGCTCCCCGTCCAGTGGGTGGCCCGGGGCGACACCAGGAAGTATCTCGGCACGGTGGCCGCCGGGATCGTGAAACCCGGCGACGAGGTGATCGTGCAGCCGGCCGGGCGGCGCACCCGCATCCGTACCGTCGAGGACGCCGACGGCCCGCTCGCGGCGGCCGGTGAAGGCGCCGCGGTGGCCGTGGCGCTCGCCGACGACCTCCACGTCGGACGCGGCGAGCTGATCGTCGCCGCGGGCGACCCGGCCGAGGTGGTCCGCGAGTTCGTCGCCGACCTCGCGGTGGTGGGGGAGCGGCCGGTGACCGCGGGCGACCGGGTCCAGGTCCGCCTCGGCGGCAAGCTCGTGCGCGGGCAGGTCCGCGACGTCACCGACACCGTCGACATCGACACCGGCCGCCGACGCCCGGCCGACCGGCTGGAGACCAACGACATCGGCCGGGTGACGATCGCCGTCGCCGAGCCGCTCGCGGTCGATCCGTACGGCGTCGACCGCACGACCGGTGCCGCGCTGCTGCTCGCCGAGCGCACCGGCGACACGATCGCCGCCGCACTCGTGCGCCGCCTGGGGAGAGAGACGCCGTGACGCTGCCCGACTTCCTCGTCATCGGCGTCCCGAAGGCCGGCACCACCGCGCTGCACGCCGCGCTCGTGCGCCACCCCGAGCTGTACCTGTCCGCGGTCAAGGAGCCGAAGTACTTCCTCTCCGACGGGCCACCGCCCGCGCAGGGAGGCCCCGGTGACGCGCAGACCTATCAGGAGCACGTCTGGCGGCGCGCGGACTACGAGGCGCTGTTCGCGCCGGCCCCACCGGGCACGCTGACCGGTGAAGCGACCCCGTTCTACCTCTACGACCTCGACGCCCAGGCCCGCATCGCGCGCACGATCCCCGACGCGAAGCTCATCGTCGTGCTGCGTAACCCGGTCGACCGCGCGCACTCGAACTGGTACCACCTGTGGGCGGCGGGCCTGGAGCCCGAGCGGAGCTTCGTCGCGGCCTGCGACGCCGAGCCGGCCCGGAGAGCGGCCGGCTGGGCCCACTTCTGGCACTACCTCGGCCAGGGACGCTACGGCGAGCAACTCCAGCACCTCTTCTCGCTGTTCGACCGCGACCAGGTGCTGCTGATGCGCTACCGGGACGTGCGCGACACACCGGTCGAGACGCTCGACCGGGTCTGCGCGTTCCTCGGCGTCCGCACCGGGGTGCTCGGCGCCGTGCCGTCGGAGAACGTCACCCCGTACGTGCCGGACACTCCACTGAACACCGTTCTGCGGACCGCGCTGCGCGTCGGGGGCACGTTCGGGCAGCACTTCCCGGTGCCGCTGCGGCTCGCGGCCCGCGGCCCGCTGCTCACCGCACTGCACCGGCAGAAGGGCCCGCGCCCCCGGCCCACCGCGGACGAGCGCGCGGCGATCCTGCCGTACTTCACCGAGGACGTCGCGTTACTGGAGAAGGTGACCGACGAGTCGTTCCAGGATTGGCTGGATCTCGAGAACCCGCCCGAACACCATCAAAGGAGATAGCGTGCTGCCTCGCTGGGACGGAGCGACGGTCGTCGTCGAACCGCCGGACGTGACCACCGGATCCTGGGCGGGCGCGCCCAGCGCGGTCCTGGTCGACGGATCGTTCTACCTGGCCTACCGGCTACGGCTGCCGATCGGTGAGGGCCGCGGCTACGTGAACGTCATCGCGCGGTCCGACGACGGGCTGCGCTTCGAACCGATCGCGGAGGTACGCCGCGAGGAGTTCGACGCCGACTCCCTCGAGCGTCCGGCGCTGCTGCGTGCTCCCGACGGCCGGTGGCGGCTCTACGTCAGCGTGGCGACACCGCACTCCAAGCACTGGCGGGTGGTGCTGCTCGAGGCCGACACGCCGGAGAAGCTCCCGCTGGCCGCGCCGCGCACCGTACTGCCCGGTGACGAGACGGTCGGCGTGAAGGACCCGGTGATCGTGTCCGCGGCCGGCCGCTGGCACCTCTGGGCCTCGGTCCACCCGCTGGAGTCCGACGAGCACGCCGACCGGATGACGACCGAGTACGCCACCAGCCCGGACGGCGTCGAGTGGAGCTGGCACGGCACCGCGCTCGCCGGGCGTCCAGGGACGTGGGACGCCCGGGGCGTCCGGTTCTCCTCGGTGCTCGTCGACCACGACCGGGTGACCGCGCTCTACGACGGACGCGCCACGGCCGAGGAGAACTGGGAAGAGGTCACCGGCGTCGCGCACGGCCGGCTCGGCGACGACGGGCTGTTCACGCCGTTCACCGCAGATCAGCGCCCGCCTACGCGGTCCCCGTTCGCGCCGGGCGGGTTGCGTTACGTCTCGGTGGTGCCGCTGCCGGGCGTCGGCACCCGCGTCTTCTACGAGGGGACGCGGGCCGACGGCGCGCACGAGCTGCGGACGGAGCTGCTAGTCGCCCGGTGACGGGCTGCGCCGGCCACCGCCGTCGTCGTCCTCGTCGTCGTCCGCCCCCGGGCTCGGCGACCGGCCGTCCCGATCGCGGTCACGCTCGCGGTCACGACGACGCTCGCGCTCCCGATCCGGGTCCTCCGGGCCGCCACCGACGCTCGGGTCGCTCTTGAGCGTCGGTGGTGAGCCGTCCGGCCCCCACTTGCGCAGGCCACTCGGCGCGACGAAGCTCTTCGGCGCCACCGTGGACAGCGCCGTCTGCATCGTCTTGATGAAGACCGATGCCGGCACCCGGTAGTTCGGCACCGGACGCTTCGACGGGTTGTCGGGGTCGGAGTAGAACACCGCGGCCGCCAGGTTCGGCGTGAACCCGACGAACCAGGCCGCCTTGTTCTCGTCGGTGGTACCGGTCTTGCCGGCGATCGGCCGGACGAACGCACCGCCCACCCGGGACGCGGTGACGCCGTTGCGTCGGGAGCAGCCGCTGGCCGCGTCGTCACCGACCGGGCAGCGCGCTGCGTCGGCCACCGCGTCCGCGACGTCGGGCGCGATCACCTGTTTACAGGTGGGGTTGCCGAACGCGATCTGGCGTTCGTTGCGGTCGGCGAGCGACTTGAGCGGCGTCGGGTCGCAGCGTTTGCCGCGGGCCGCGATCGTCGCGTACGCCGTGGCCATGTCCAGCGGCGTGACCAGCGCCGTTCCCAGCGTGAACGAGCCCCACGCGTTCGGGTTGGACTGCGCGGCGTTGCGCTGCTCGTAGTCCGCGCTGGACCGGAACGTGACGCCGAGCCGCTCGGCCATGTTGACCGCGGCCTTGACGCCGATCCGTTCCTCGAGCTGCACGAAATAGGTGTTCACCGACTCGCCGAAGCCCGACCACATGGTGTGCGTACCGGCCATCCGGCCGCTCGCGTTCTTCGGGCACCAGAAGTCACCGCCGCAGGCCACCGGGCCGCTGGCGTTGCGGAACTGGGTCTTGATGCGACTCGGCGAGTTGATCTTCGTGCCCAGCGGCAGGCCCTTCTCGATCGCCGCCGCCATCGTGAACAGCTTGAACGTCGATCCGGCCTGGTAACCGGGGGACACGTTGGTGCCGGTGAGCAGCGGGTTCACGGTGTTGGGCGCCGACTTGCCGCCCGGGTTCTTCTTCAGGCTGTACGTCCGGTTGATCGCCATCGCTTTGACCCGCCCCGTGCCGGGTTCGACGATGACGATGCCGGTGGCGAAGTTGCTCCCGCGTTTGACCTCGTCGTCGACCGCCTTCTGCGCGGCGCGCTGGGTGGCCGGGTCGAGCGCGGTGACGATCTTGTAGCCGCCGGTCTTCAGGTTCGACTCGCGCTCGGTGCGGTTGCGGCCGAACGCCGGGTTCGACTTCCACCAGTCCAGGAACCAGTCGCAGTAGAAGCCGTAGAGCGGGTTGCCGTTCACGCAGGAGCCCTGCGGCTTGCGTGGCTTCAGCGTCAGGTCGGTCGCGGCGGCCTCGGTGGCCTGGGCGCGGGTGATGTACCCGAGGTCGGCCATCCGGGTCAGGACGTAGTCCCGGCGGGTCTTCGCGGCCGCGGCGTCCCCGCCGATCGGGTCGTAAGTCGTCGGGCTGCGGACCATGCCCGCGAGCATCGCGGCCTCGGCGAGCGTGAGCTCCTTCGCCGGTTTGGAGAAGTACCGCAGCGACGCCGAGCCGATGCCGTAACCACCGTTTCCGTAGAACGCGATGTTGAGGTAGCGCTCCAGGATCTGCTGCTTGGTGAATTGCTTCTCGACCGCGATCGCGTACCGGGCCTCGCGGACCTTCCGGCCGACCGTCTCCTCGGTCGCCAGCCGCCGCTCCGCCGCGGTGTTCGCGGCGTACGAGAGCACGTTGCGCACGTACTGCTGGGTGAGCGTCGATGCGCCCTGCTGGATGTCGCCGGCCTGCTGGTTGCGGACGAACGCCCGGATGATGCCCTGGGCGTCGACCCCGTTGTGCTGGTAGAAGCGCGCGTCCTCGGCGGCGACCATCGCGTCCTGCATGACCTGCGGGACGTCGGCGATCGGGACCGGGATGCGGTTCTCGGAGTAGAACGACGTGATCGGCGAGCCGTCGGCGGCCAGCAGGTACGACGTCTGGGGGAGCGGCGGCGTGGACAGCTCGCTCGGGAGGTTCTCGAACTCGTCCGAAGCCGACTTGGCGGTGAGCCCGGTGACCGCGACGACCGGGAAGGCCGCGGCGGCGATCACGACACCCGTCAAAAGTCCACACAGGACTATCGCGAAGAGCTTCGCCCGGCCGTCTTTCCCCCGCGCACCCATGTTCACAGGCTAGTTACGAGAACAGGATCAGAGAAGACAAAACTCCGTAACAGCAGCGCGCCACCTCGACATACCGCGAAGGCCGCGAAACCCGTGCGCATATTCTGCCACATGGATGCACGCGCTCAATCTCTTCCTCCTCGGTGGGGCCTCGGTTCTCCTGGCCGCGGTCATCGCCGTCCGAGTCGCGTCCCGGGTCGGGATGCCCGGGCTGCTGGCCTTCCTCCTGGTCGGTCTCGCGCTGGGCGAAGCCGGCCTCGGTATCCGGTTCGACGACGCGGAGATCGCGCAGGTCGTCGGCTTCGCCGCGCTCGCGATCATCCTGGCCGAAGGGGGCCTGACCACCCGCTGGCCGGACATCCGGCCGGTCATCGGGCCGGCCGCGGTGCTGTCCACGGTCGGCGTGCTGGTCAGCGTCGGGGCGGTCGCGGCCTGCGCGCACTTCCTGCTCGGCTTCGACTGGCGGATGGGCATCCTGATCGGTGCGGTGGTGTCGTCGACCGACGCCGCCGCGGTGTTCTCGGTCCTCCGCCGGCTGCCGCTGCGCCGGAGGTTGAGCGCGACCCTGGAAGCCGAGTCCGGGTTCAACGACCCACCGACCGTCATCCTGGTCAGCGTCGTCGCCTCCGACGCGTGGGGCGAGGCGTCGGCGTGGAGCATCGGCGGGCTCGTCGTCTACGAGCTGATCGCCGGGGCCGCGTTCGGACTGTTCGTCGGGTTCGTCGGTCAGTGGCTGCTCAACCGGGTCGCGCTCCCCGCCTCGGGCCTGTACCCGATCAGCGCGATCGCGATCCCGCTGCTGGCGTTCGGCGCGGCCGGCCAGCTGCACGCCAGCGGCTTCCTCGCGGTCTACGTCGCGGGGCTGGTGCTCGGCAACGCGTCGCTGCCGCACCGCAACGCCACCCTCGGCTTCGCCGAAGCGATCGCCTGGGTGGCCCAGATCGGCATGTTCGTGCTGCTCGGGCTGCTGGCCTCGCCGAGCCGCCTGAACGACGCCCTGGTGCCGGCGCTCGTCGTCGGGGCTGCGTTGCTCCTGGTCGGCAGGCCGCTGTCGGTTCTCGTCTCGGTGACGCCGTTCCGGTTGCCGTGGCGGGAACAGGCGTTCCTCTCCTGGGCGGGGCTGCGCGGAGCGGTACCGATCGTGCTGGCGACGATCCCGGCCGTCGCGCCGCTCGCCGGGCGCGCACGGATGTTCGACGTGGTGTTCCTTCTGGTACTGGTGTTCACCGTGGTGCAGGCGCCGACGCTGCCCTGGGTGGCCCGGCGCCTCGGCGTGGCGGCCCCGGACGAAGCGCGCGACATCGTGGTCGAGGCGGCGCCGCTCGACGAGCTGCGCGCCGACCTGCTGGCCGTCGCGATCCCGCCGCAGTCCCGCCTGGCCGGCGTCTGGGTGACCGACCTGCGCCTCCCGGACGGCGCGGTCGTGACGCTGCTGGTGCGGGACGGCAAGAGCTCGGTACCCGACGAACACACCCGGTTCCGGGTCGGCGACCAGTTCCTCGTCGTCACGACGACCGCCGACCGGCGGACCACCGAGCGCAGGTTGCGTGCGGTGAGCCGGGCCGGTCAACTGGCCCGGTGGTGGGGGGAGCACGGCGGTGAGGTTCCCACCCACGATTGACCCACGATCTGGGGGGAATCAAATTCAGGTGGACGACGACAACACCTCGGGCAAGGAACTGGTCGAACGCCTGCTCGCGTATGCCGTCGACGAGGTGGCCGGAGCCGTCGGCGCCGGAGTGACCCTCGTGCGCGACGGCAAGGTCGAGGCGTTCGCGTCGATCGGTCTCGCCCCCGAACTCGACCGGCTGCAGTGGGAGCTGGGCGAGGGCCCGATCGTGGCCACCCGGGCGGTCGAGCGCACCGTGCTCAGCCAGAACCTGCGGACCGACCCCGAATACCCCTCGTTGACCCGCGCGCTGGACACCACGTTCCTGGTGGGCCTGCCCGGCACGCTCGGCGCGGTGGCCACGCCCGGTTCCTGGGACGAGGGCGGCCCCTCCCAGTTCACCCTGTACCTCGACCGCGGCCCGACCGAGAAGACGGTGGCGGTGCTCGACCGGATCGAGCCGATGGTCTCGCACGCACTGGCCACTGTCGTGTTCTGCCAGCGCGAGTCGATGCGCGCCGACCAGATGGCGAAGATGGTGCAGTATCGCCGGGTCATCGAACAGTGCAAGGGTGCGGTGATGGCGACCGCGGGTCTCTCGGCGCCGCAGGCTTTCCAGGTGCTGGACAAGGCCAGCCAGCGGTACAACGTACGGCTGCGTGAGTTGGCGGTGGCATTGGCCGAGCACGTCGGCAACGCTCCGGCCGAGCACCCGGAGGACATCGGCCACATCCTCGAGCCCACCGACGAGTCACGCGCGGCGGCCCGCAAACTCTGGGACGGCATCACCCGGGCCGCCCGGTGAGGTGACGGTCGGGTCACGCGTCCGGCTGGAGTGATTGACGCCAGCGCTCGGCCGCCCGCGTCATGTCGCGGTTGAGGCGATCGAGGAACTCGCTGGTGTCGCGCAGCCGGGCACCGGCGGGGGTGTGGGCGCCGAGGGTGTGCGCGCCGTGCCGGGTGGTCTCGGCGAGCAGCATGTTCATCCGTGCGCTGGCCAGCCAGGCGCGGATCCAGACGTCGTCGTCCACGATGTAGCGGTCCCGGCGTCGGTGCGGGTCGTGCTCGCGCCGGATGAGCCCCTGCTGTTCGAGGTCACCGACGGCCTTGGACACCGAGGCCGGGCTCACCCGCAGCCGGCTGGTGAGGTCGGCCGCGGTGAGGTTCGCGGTGTCGTCGGTGAACAGGTGTGTGAGCACGCGGGAAGCCATCGAGCTCAGACCGGTCCGCGTCATCATCGCGGTGAGTTGTTCCTGGAGCAGGCGGACGGCCTCCGGGTCCCGTCCGTGCGTCGCGCCGGTCTCCGGCGGCGGTACGGCGGGCCGGCTGCCGCGACGGCGACGAGCCCGGATCGTCGTCGCCTGCTGCGCCTGTTCCGGCCGGTACCGGCGCGGGCCGCCGTTGCGGTTCACTTCACGGCTGATGGTGGAGGTCGGTTTGGCCAGGTGCCTAGCGATTTCGGCGTAGGCGGTCCCTTCGGCGAGCCTGGCCGCGATGTATCGGCGGTCCGCTGGCGTCAGCCTGCCCGTCGGCATTGACCCGACCTCCCCTGCTCGCCGTTCCGGGTATTGCGTTCACTGTCACCTCGTCGCAACGAATAGGAATTGCGTTGCGTTTGCTTCCAGGCCCATCGCACTAATGCTTAGGCGGTTCAGCAGGTAAAACGGCCTCAACGTGAATGGTGGCGATTGTTCGATTACTGAACGCAACGTAGCGTTCAAGGCACAGGAAATCATACGTCGCGATTGAGGAGCCCTCTGATGAATCGCATCATTCCCGGGGTGGACAGCGTCCAGCCGGTGCTCGACCGGGCCGTGGAAACACTCGGTGCGCCCGGCGTCGTCGTCGAGATACAGCGGCGCGACGCCCAGTGGTGGGGCTCCGCGGGCGCCGCCGACACGCGGTCCGGCCGCCCGCGGCAATCAGACGAGCGATTCCGGATCGGCAGCGCCACCAAGGCGTTCACCGCGACCGTGGTGTTGCACCTGGTGGGTGAGGGTCGCGTGAGTCTGGACGACAGCGTCGAGCGATGGCTACCCGGGCTGGTCCGGACCGACCACTACGACGGCCGGGCCATCACCGTCCGGCAACTGCTCAACCAGACCAGTGGCCTCTTCAACTACGTCCAGGATCCGGCCCTCGCCGCCAACGCCGTGGGGGACGCGTGGTTCGCGCATCGCTACGACCGTTTCACGCCGGAAGACCTCGTCACAATCGCGCTGTCGAACCCGCCTACGGGTGCCCCCGGCGAACGATTCATGTACTCCAACACCAATTACATCCTCGCGGCCTTGATCGTCGAACGAATCACCGGTCAGGCCTTCGGTGACGAACTCGAGCGGCGCATCGTCCGCCCGCTCGGACTGACCGGGACCTACCTGCCGGGAAACGAGCCCGGCATCCGCGGTGCGCATCCCGTGCATTACTCCACGCTGTTCTCGCCGGATCCGAAACCCGCGATTCACGACGCGACCGAGATGAACCAGACATATGCCTGGTCGGCCGGCGGCCTGATCTCGACCACCGGCGACCTCAACCGATTCGTCGGGGCGTTACTCGGAGGCCGGATACTGCCGGCCGCCGAGCTGGCGGAGATGCTCACCACCGTTCCCACCGAGGGCGCCGGGTGGATTCCCGGCACCCGCTACGGACTCGGTGTGTTCGCCCAGACGCTGCCGTGCGGCGCCACGGTGTGGGGCAACGGCGGCGCCACCTACGGCTCCTGGGTGTACTCGATGGGTACCCGCGACGGCAGCCACCTGGTCACCGCCCAGATCAACGGCGACTGGAGCGGCCTGAGCACGTTCAACGACGTTCTCGAGGCGCAGTTCTGCCCCGCCTGACGCTCAGCGGCGCACGACGGCTACCGACTCGGGGGCGAGTTCCAGGCCGCTCTCGCCGGGTTTCGCGTCGCCGAAGAGGATCGTCGTGGCGCTGACGGGCAGCGTGCGGGGCTCGGCGGACAGGTTCGCGGCGACCGCGTGCTCCCCCCGGTGGACGACGAGCCAGCGGGCGTCCTCGTCGTACTCCACCGACACCCGGTCCAGGCGCGGGTCGGTGAGGTCGGAGATCTCGTGGCGCAGGGCGATCAGCCGGCGGTAGGCGTCGAGCACGTCGGCGTGCGGTTTCGTGCCGAGCTCGCTCCAGTCCAGCTTCGAGCGTTCGAACGTCGCCGGGTCCTGGGGGTTGGGCACCTCCGACTCGCCCCACCCGTGCTGGGCGAACTCGGCCTTGCGACCGCGCTCCACCGCGAGGGCCAGCTCCGGCTCCGGGTGGCTGGTGAAGAACTGCCAGGGGGTGCCCGCGCCCCACTCCTCACCCATGAACAGCATCGGCGTGAACGGTGACGTCAGCATCAGCGCCGCGCCGACCGTCAGGAGGCCGGGGGAGAGCGTCGCCGAGAGCCGGTCGCCGGTGGCGCGGTTGCCGATCTGGTCGTGGTTCTGCAGGCTCACGACGAAGCGGTGGCCGGGCGTGTTGCGCCGGTCCACCCGGCGGCCGTGGATCCGCTGGCGGAACGTCGAGTAGGTACCGGCGTGGAAGTACGCCTCGGTGAGCACGGTGGCCAACGTGGAGAGCGCACCGAAGTCGCCGTAGTAGCCGCTGCGGTCGCCGGTCAGCGCCGAGTGCAGCGCGTGGTGGACGTCGTCGTCCCAGGCCGCGGTGAGCCCGTACCCGCCCGCCTCGACCGGGGCCATCAGCCTCGGGTCGTTGAGGTCGGACTCGGCCACCAGCGCGAGCGGGCGGCCGAGGTGCGTGGAGAGGACGTCGACCTCGCGGGCGAACTCCTCCAGCAGGTGCGACGCCCTGGTGTCGGCGAGCGCGTGCACGGCGTCCAGGCGCAGGGCGTCGAGGTGGAAGTCACGCAGCCAGCCGAGCACGTTGTCGAGGATGAAGCGGCGCACCTCGTTGGACTGCGGCCCGTCGAGGTTGACCAGGTCACCCCAGCTGTTCTGGCCCGCCTTCAGGTACGGCCCGAACTTCGACAGGTAGTTGCCGGACGGTCCGAGGTGGTTGTAGACGACGTCGAGCGCGACGCCGAGGCCCTTGCCGTGGCACGCGTCGACGAAGCGCTTCAAGCCGTCGGGACCGCCGTACTGCTCGTGCACCGCGTACCAGGCGACGCCGTCGTAACCCCAGTTGTACGTGCCGTTGAAGCCGTTCACCGGGAGCAGCTCCACGATGTCGACGCCGAGCTCGACCAGGTGGTCGAGCCGTTCGATCGCGGCGTCGAACGTGCCGTCGGGGGTGAACGTCCCGACGTGCAGCTCGTAGAGGACGCTGCCGGCCAGCTGGCGGCCCGTCCAGCGCCCGTCGGTCCAGTCGAACGCGCCGTGGTCGTACACCCGGCCGGCCTCGTGCACACCGTCGGGCAGCCAGACCGCACGCGGATCGGGGTAGGCGTGCTCGTCGTCGTCGAGGAGGTAGGCGTAGGCGGTGCCCGGGCCGGCGTCGGGCACCTCGGCCCGCCACCAGCCGCCCGCACCGGCGGTCATCTCGGTGTCCCGGCCCCCGGCCCGGACCCGGACGCGGGACGGCACGGGGGCCCACAGCTCGAACGTCGTCACGACGGAGTCCCTCACACTCGAGTCAGAAGCGCTACCGGATACCGCGACAGCACGTCGATCAAACCGACCGGCCCGTCCGCACCGGCCGAGTACTCGGCGCCGGTCAGGACGTCCTTCCACTCGCCGTCGGGCAGTTCCAGCACGGTGTCGCCCCAGCCGCCGCGCCGCTCCAGGCCGATCGGCAGCCGGGTCACCACGGTGATCGCCCCGCCCCGGTCGAACGCGGCCGCGTGGTCCGCCGCCGACCCCGACACCGCGATCGGCGTGTACGACCCGAACAGCTCCGGCCGGTCCCGGCGCAACCGCAGCGCGCGCGAGGTCACCAGGAGCTTGGCCGCGCCCTCGGCGTCGAGCGGCGGCAACCAGCCGTCGTCCAGCCGGGCCAGCAGCTTGCGCCGGGCGTCGAAGTCGACCGGCCGCCGGTTGTCGGGGTCGACGAGCGAGTTGTCCCACAGCTCGGTGCCCTGGTACGTGTCCGGGATCCCGGGCATCGTGAGCTGCACGAGCTTCTGCCCGAGCGCGTTCACCCACCCGTACGGCGTGACGAGCTCGGCGAACGCGGCCACGTCCGGCGACGCGAGCGCGGTGTCGATCGCGGCCTCCAGCGCCGCCTCGAACTCCTCGTTCGGGTCGTTCCACGACGTCACCGTGCGGGCCTCGCGAGCCGACTTCTGCAGCGCCCCCTTGAGCCGGGAAGCGCTGATCGGGTACGTCGCCACCACGGTCTGCCAGAGCAGGTGCGCGATCGCCCCGTCCGGCACCGGCGCGACCTCGCGCCAGCGACGGACCGCGGTCGCCCACTCGTCCGGGATCTCGGCCAGCACTGCCATCCGGGCCCGGACGTCCTCCGACCGCTTGGTGTCGTGGGTCGAGAGCGTGGTCATGCCCCGGGGCCAGTGCGCCTGACGCGCGGCCGCCGCCTCGTGGAACGCCGACGCCGAGCCGCCGAAGTGCTGCGGGTCGCCGCCGACCTCGTTCAGCGCCACGAACCGGGTCCACCGGTAGAACGCGGTGTCCTCGGCGCCCTTCGCCATCACCGCGCCGGACGTCTGCTGGAACCGGATCGCCAGCTCGTCGTCGGGGTCGGTGAGCCTGGCCTCCAGCGTGTCCAGCGCCGGCCCGAGCTCGGGCCGCCGCTCCCGCACGGTGACCAGCGCCGACGCCAGGTGGTCGAGGCCGAACGGCAGGTAGGACCGGTAGACCGGGAACGCGGCCAGGAGCTCGGCGAGGGCCGCCTCCGCCTGCGGCTCGTCCGGTACGAGCCGGGCCAGCCGCCGCAGCTCGGCCCGCAGCATGCCGGTGGCGACGTCCTTCTTGGAGGCGTACAGCAGCTCCGGGTAGTCGGTGGTGACGCCGGTGAGCTCGGTGTCCAGCGCGGTGAACGCGTCCTCACCGGCCGGGTCGACGAACAGCGCGCCGACCTCGCCGAGAGCGTCGTAGCCGGTCAGACCGTCGATCGGCCACTCCGGCAGCTCCTCGCCGGGCTCGGCGATCTTCTCCACGACCAGCCAGGCCTCGGGTGCGCCGACACGCAGCCGCTGGAGGTACTCACCCGGATCGAGCAGGCCGTCCGGGTGGTCGACGCGAATGCCGTCCAGGCCGCCCTCGGCGTACCAGCGGAGGATCTCGCCGTGCGTCGCGTTGAACACGGTCGGGTCCTCGACGCGGAGCCCGGCCAGGTCGGCGATCGCGAAGAACCGCCGGTAGGTGATCTCGCCGTCTCCCCGGCGCCAGTCGACCAGCCGGTAGTGCTGCCGGTCGTGCACCTCCTGGGGCGAACCGTCACCGGTGCCCTCGGCGATGGGGTACGCGTGCTCGTAGTACCGCAGCTCGCCGTCCTCGACGGTCAGCGACGACACGTCGGAGTCCGAGCCCAGCACCGGGATCAGCACCGGTCCGCGGTCCCAGTCGATGTCGAACCAGCGCGCGTACTCCGAGTCGCGTCCGCGGCGGAGCACGTCCCACCAGGCCGGGTTCGCGCGCGGCACCGCCACGCCGGCGTGGTTGGGCACGATGTCGACGACGAGCCCGAGCCCGTGCGCCCGCAGCGCGTCCTTCAGCGCGGCGAAGGCTTCCGCGCCGCCCAACTCGGTGTTGACGTGCGAGTGGTCGGCGACGTCGTAACCGTGCTGCGAGCCGGGCGTCGACTGCAGCAGCGGCGCCGAGTACAGCTGGGTGACGCCCAGGTCACGCAGGTAGTCGGCGAGCCCGGCGGCCGATCGCAGGTCGAACTCCGGCTGCACCTGCACGCGGTAGGTGCCACGAACCGTGCTCATGTCATACATCCCTCTGCAGCACGAGGAGCGAGCGCGCCTCGACCGGAATCTGACCGCCGGCCTCGGCGACGCGGGTGCCCGCGCCATTGGTGTTGGCGGTGTCGAGCGCGACGCTCCATTTGGTGGCGTATTCGCTCGGCGGCATCGTGAAGTCGATCGGTTCGTAGTGTGCGTTGAAGGCCAGGATGAACGAGTCGTCGGTGATCAGATCGCCCTGCGGCCCGAGCTCGCGGATGCCGTTGCCGTTGAGGAACAGCATGATCGCCCGGCCGAAGTCGCTCTCCCAGTCGTCCTCGCTCATTTCCCGCCCGTCCGGCGTGAACCACTCCACGTCGCTGAGCGGGGTACCGGCGCCGCGACGGACCGGGCGGCCGTCGAAGAACCGGCGGCGGCGGAACACCGGGTGCTCGGCACGCAGCTGCGAGACCCGTCGGACGAAGTCGACCAGCTGGTCGTCGGAGTTGCGCCAGTCGACCCAGGACAACTCGCTGTCCTGGCAGTAGGCGTTGTTGTTGCCCTGCTGGGTGCGGCCGAGCTCGTCGCCGTGCCCGATCATCGGCACGCCCTGCGAGAGCAGCATGGTGGCGAGGAAGTTGCGCCGCTGACGCGCACGCAGCTCCAGCACCTCCGGGTCGTCGGTGGGCCCCTCGACCCCGCAGTTCCACGACCGGTTGTGGCTCTCGCCGTCGTTGTTGTTCTCGCCGTTGGCCTCGTTGTGCTTCTCGTTGTAGGAGACGAGGTCGTTGAGCGTGAAGCCGTCGTGACAGGTCACGAAGTTGATGCTGGCCACCGGGCGGCGCCCGTCGTGCTGGTAGAGGTCGGCCGAGCCGGAGATGCGCGAGGCGAACTCACCGAGCGTGCCCGGCTCGCCGCGCCAGAAGTCGCGGACGGTGTCCCGGTACCGGCCGTTCCACTCCGTCCACAGCGGCGGGAAGTTGCCGACCTGGTAGCCACCGGGCCCGACGTCCCACGGTTCGGCGATCAGCTTCACCTGGCTGACGATCGGGTCCTGCTGGATGACCTCGAAGAAGGTCGAGAGGCGGTCGACGTCGTAGAACTCGCGGGCCAGCGTCGCGGCGAGGTCGAACCGGAACCCGTCGACGTGCATCTCGGTGATCCAGTACCGCAGCGAGTCCATGATCAGCTGCAGTGAATGGGGTTGCCGGACGTTGAGGCTGTTCCCGGTGCCGGTGTAGTCCATGTAGTACTCCGGCTGGTCGTCGACCAGCCGGTAGTACGTGCGGTTGTCGATGCCGCGGAAGCCCAGCGTCGGCCCGAGGTGGTTGCCTTCCGCGGTGTGGTTGTAGACGACGTCCAGGATCACCTCGATGTCGGCGGCGTGCAGCGCCTTGACCATCGCCCGGAACTCCTGCACCTGCTGACCGCGGGTGCCGGTGCTGCTGTAGCCGGAGTACGGCGCCAGGAAGCCGATCGTGTTGTAGCCCCAGTAGTTCCGGAGGCCCTTCTCGACCAGGTAGTGGTCGTGCACGAAGTGGTGCACCGGCATCAGCTCGAGCGCGGTGACGCCGAGCTTCGAGAGGTGCTCCACGACCGACGCGTGCCCGATTCCGGCGTACGTGCCCCGCAGCGCCTTGGGCACGCCGGGGTGGTTCATCGTCAACCCGCGCACGTGGGTCTCGTAGATGACGGTCTCGTGGTACTGGTGCCGCGGGGAGCGGTCGTCGGCCCAGTCGAAGTACGGGTTCGCGACGACACACTTCGGCAGGTGCCGCGCGGAGTCGCCGTCCGACCGCTCGTGCGGGGCGTCGAACTTGTAGCCGAAGAGCGAGTCGTCCCAGTCGACGTCACCGTCGATCGCTTTCGCGTACGGGTCGAGCAGCAGCTTGTTGGGGTTGCACCGCACGCCCGCCTGGGGGTCGTGCGGGCCGTGCACCCGGAAGCCGTACCGCTGACCCGGCTGGACCCCGGCGAGGTACCCGTGCCAGACGAAGCCGTCCACCTCGGGCAGCGCGTACCGCTCCTCGACGCCGCTGTCGTCGAACAGGCAGATCTCCACCTTGGTCGCGGCTTCGGAGAACAGCGCGAAATTCGTGCCGACGCCGTCGTAGGTCGCACCCAGTGGATAACTGGTGCCGGCCCACACCTGCATCGTGCCTCCTCGTGATCGATCCAGCGACGCTCGCCCCAGGCCGCGAACCTTGTCCTGCCCCGGTTCGGCCCGGTGCAATCCTCCGCCCCGCGTGCCGATCGGCGTGCACTGGGTAGGAGGTGCGTGTGAATGCTCTGGTCGTCGTCCTGGTCCTACTGCTCGGCGTCGTTCTCGTCAGTCCGTTCGCCGACCGGTTCGGGGTGCCGGCGCCGGTCGCGCTCACGCTGATGGGCGCCGTCCTGGCGTTGGTGCCGGAGGCGCCGCGCGAGCTGATCGACCCGGACCTGGTGCTGCCGCTGTTCCTCCCGCCGCTGCTGTTCGCGGCCGCGCAGCGCAGTTCCCGGCGTGACTTCACCCGCAACTGGAAGGTGCTGCTCGCGCTCGCGGTGGGCCTGGTCGCGGTGACGACAGTGGTCGTGGCCCTGATCGCCCAGTGGGTCGACCCCAGCCTGACGCTCTGGGCCGCGGTCGCGCTCGGCGCGGTCGTGTCGCCGCCCGACCCGGTCGCGGCCACGTCGCTGGCCGGCCGGCTCGGTTTGCCGAAGCGGCTGGTCGCGGTGCTGGAGGGCGAAGGGCTGATCAACGACGCGCTGGCGCTCGTCATCTACACGACCGCGGTGTCGGCCGCGCTCACCGACTCGTTCTCACCGGCCGACGCCGCCGGGACGCTCGCCGTGTCGGTGCTGATCGCGCCGCTGGTCGGGATCGCCGTCGGCTGGATCGGCCGGACGCTGATCAGCCGCCTCTCCGACCCGCGCGCCGAGGTGGGCCTGTCGCTGCTGCTGCCGTACGCGGCCTACCTCGGCATCGAGGAGCTGCACGGTTCGGGCGTGCTGGCCGTCGTGGTCGCCGGGCTGATGCTCGGCCAGGGCGGCAGCGACGCGTACACGGGGGCGGGGTTCCTGGCCGGCGGCACGGTCTGGCGGGTGCTCGACTGGCTGATCGGCGGGTTCGCGTTCGGGCTGGTGGGCTACGAGCTGGTCAAGGTCGTGCTCGACCCGGGCGTGCCGACCTACGGCACCGGGGTCGCGGCCGCGGTGTGCGCGACGGCGATCGCGACCAGAGCGCTGTTCGTGCTGCCGCTCGGATGGGTCGCGGGGCGTCGGATGCGCAAATCCACCGACGGCCACGGGTGGCGGGAGTCGGTCGTCGTGTCCTGGGCCGGTATGCGTGGCGTGGTGACGCTGGCCACCGCGCTGGCGCTGCCGATGGACTTCCCCGGGCGGCCGGTCGTGCTGTTCGCGGCGATCGCGGTCGTGGTCGTGACGCTGGTCGGGCAAGGGCTGACGCTGCCGTGGGTGGTGCGCGGGCTCGGCGTGCGCTCGTCGGACGAGGAGCAGGGGGAGGTCGGCCGGGCCCGCGCGGTGGCGGCCGGTGCGGCCATGGCCCGCCTCGACGAGCTGCTGGCCGCCGGCCGGATCGACGAGGACGCGGCGGAGCTGATCCGGCGGCGGTACGCCCGTACCGTTCCGGCTCTGCGTGATGAGCTCTCGGCCGAGGTGCGGCAGCGGATGCTGGACGCCTCCAAGGTCGCGGGGCACCTCCGGGACGCCGAACAGGCCGCGGTGCTCAGGCTGCGCAGCGAGGGAGAGGTGAGCGCCGAGACCGCCGACCGCGTCCTCCGCGACATCGCCGCGCGGACCGTCCGGGACACCTGGGCCGCGCACTGAGGGCGGCCCGGGTGCCGCCGGGGCACGGCAACCGCCTTGCGCCCGGGCTGCACTTCGGCCGCCACCAGTGGCGGCCGAACTACCCGGTGCAGGCAACCGCAGACCTACCGGGAGATCCGATGACCGACAACCTGTTCGCCGCCGCCTCCGTCGGCACGCACTCGCTCGCCGCCGTCGCCGACGCGCCGGTGGTACGGGACCGCCGCCGCCGGGGTCAGCACGTCGAACTGGTCGGCACGATCAGCGGGTTCGATCTCCTCGAGAGCACCGTGACGATCCGCGACGTACAGGACGGTCGCCGCCGCCACGCCGAGCTGACCATCGTGCTCGTCGCCGGGGCCACGATTACCGTCGACGGACAGCGCCGGGCGCTCTCCACGCTGCCGTCCGGGGCCAAGGCGATCGTCACCGGCACGCTCGACGGCGCCCTGCTCACCTCCCGGGAGTTCCACGCCCTCACGCTGAAGGGGTGAGCCGGAGCGTTTGCCCCCGGGGTCGCTAGGGCACCTCGTCGGAGCACATCGCGCCGAGGAGAAGGAGACGACGGCCATGCCGACAGCGTCCGGTGCCCCTGTAGTCGTGGTGACCGGCGCGAGCGCGGGTGTCGGCCGCGCCACCGCGTTGGCCTTCGCCCGGCGGGGAGCGGCCGTCGGACTGCTCGCCCGCGGGCAGGCCGGCCTGGACGCCGCCCGCCGCCAGGCCCTCGACCACGGCGCCGCCGACGCGCTCGCCGTCCAGACCGACGTCTCGGACGCGGACGCGGTCGAGGCCGCCGCCACCCGCATCGAGGCCGAACTCGGCCCGATCGACGTCTGGGTGAACAACGCGATGGCGAGCGTGTTCGCCTACACCTGGGACGTCACCCCGGCCGAGTTCAAGCGCGTCACCGAGGTCACCTACCTCGGGTTCGTCAACGGCACGCTGGCCGCGATCAAGCGGATGCGGGCGCGCGACCGTGGCACGATCGTCCAGGTGGGGTCCTCGCTGGCCTACCGCTCGATACCTCTGCAGGCGCCGTACTGCGCCTCCAAGCACGCGGTGGCCGGTTTCACCGAGTCGCTGCGGGTGGAGCTGCTCGCGGAGAGGAGCGGCGTCCGCATCAGCCAGGTCAACCTCCCGGCCATGAACACCCCCCAGTTCGGGTGGGTGCGCACGCGCCTGCCCCGGCACCCCCAGCCGGTCCCCCCGATCTACCAGCCGGAGGTCGGTGCCGAGGCGATCGTCCGGGCCGCGGAGACCGGTCAGCGCATGCTCGACGTCGGCCTGATCACCGTCGCCACCCGCTGGGGCCAGAAGTTCATCCCGCGCCTGCTCGACCACTACCTGGCCCGCACCGGGGTCGAGAGTCAGCAGACCCCCGACCCGATCGACGCCGCGGCCTGGAAGGACAACCTGAGCCGCCCGCTCGACGACGTCCAGGACCGGGGCGCGCACGGGGTGTTCGACGGGAAGGCCAAGTCGCACAGCTGGCAGGCCTGGGCCGCCGGCCGCAAACCCCTCGTGCTCGCGGCCGGTGGTGCGGTGGTCGCCGCCACCGCGGTCCTGATGAAGGGCCGCCGATGACCGCGCCCACCGAGACCGTCGACGCCGTCGTCGTCGGCGGCGGCCACAACGGGTTGGTCGCCGCCAACCTGCTCGCCGACCGGGGCTGGCACGTGCTGGTGCTGGAGGCGGCGGCCGAACCCGGTGGCGCCGTCCGCTCGGACGAGATCAGCCCCGGTTACGTCGCCGATCTGTGCAGCGCGTTCTACCCGCTCGGCGGCGCCTCGCCGGTGCTGGCCGGCCTCGACCTCGACCAGCACGGCCTGCGCTGGCTGCACGCGCCGTCCGTGCTGGCCCACGTGTTGCCCGACGACCGGGTCGCCGTGCTCTCCCGCGATCTGGACGAGACCGCGGCGTCGGTCGACGCGTTCGCGCCCGGCGACGGGGACGCGTGGCGGCGGGAGGCCGAACGGTTCCGCGCGATCGCCGACCGGCTCCTCGACGCGCTGTTCCAGCCGTTCCCGCCGGTGCGGGCCGCGAGCGGGCTGCTGCGCTCGCTCGGCGTCGCCGACGCACTGCGGTTCGCGCGCTTCGCCGTGCAGCCGGTCAAGCAGTACACCGCCGAGACGTTCTCCGGCGAGGGCGCGAAAGTGCTGCTCGCCGGCAACGCGCTCCACACCGACCTGCAGCCGGAGAGCGCCGCGAGCTCGGTGTTCGGCTGGCTGCTCGCGATGCTCGGCCAGTTCCAGGGTTTCCCGGTGCCCGAGGGCGGCGCGAGCGCGCTCACCGGTGCGCTGGTGTCCCGGCTCGCCGCGGCCGGCGGGCAGCTGCGCTGCTCCGAGCCGGTCGAGAAGGTTCTGGTGGCCCGGGGTAAGGCCGTCGGCGTGCGGACGGCGTCGGGCGCGTTGATCCAGGCCCGGAAGGCCGTGCTGGCCGACACCGCGGCCCCCCACCTGTACCGCCAGCTGGTGGGGGATCGGCACCTGCCGCCGCGCATGGTCGACGACCTCAACCGGTTCGCCTGGGACAACGCGATAATCAAGATCGACTGGGCGCTCTCCGACCGGGTGCCGTGGACCGCGGAGGCCGCCCGCCGGGCCGGCACCGTGCACCTGGGCGTCGACCTCGACGGGCTGACCCAGTACGGGGCCGACCTGGCCCGCCGGAGGATCCCGGAGCACCCGTTCGTGCTCGCCGGTCAGATGGCCGTGGCCGACCCGTCGCGCGCGCCGGGCAACGGCGACTCGGTCTGGGCGTACACCCACGTGCCGCACGGCCGGGACTGGAAGCCGGGGGAGACCGAGCGCCACGCCGACAAGGTCCAGGCCTTGTTCGAGAAGCACGCTCCCGGGTTCGCCGACCGCATCGTCGCCCGCCGCGTACTCAGCACGGCCGAGGTCGCGCACGGGAACCCGTCACTTCCCGAGGGCGTCGCGAACCTCGGTACCGCGGCGATCCACCAGCAGCTGTTCTTCCGGCCGGTGCCGGGGCTCGGCCGCGCCGACACCCCGATCGACCGGCTCTACCTGGCCAGCGCGTCCGCTCACCCCGGGGGCGGGGTGCACGGCGGGCCGGGGAGCAACGCCGCGCGAGCCGCGCTCAGGCGCGACTCGCTCGGCGGTCCGGCCTATGCGTCGCTGATCCGGGCGGCCAACCGGGCGGTCTACCGCTGACCGCGGGATCCGTCGGCCGCGTAGCGGTCGTCTTTCAGCGCCCGGGCCGCGAGCCGCTTGAGCGACTCGCGGTTGCGGGCGTTGAGCACCGGCGCGATCAGCGGCTCGGGCAGGAGCTTGCCGGGGCCGTCGACGAACTCCTCCGACATCGTCGCCACCGTGCCGGTGCCGTCGGGCTCCAGCTCCACCCGGACGATGCCTGCGAACAGCGGCCAGACCTTCACTTTCAGGACGAGCAGCCGGTCCGGTTCGATCTCCAGCACCTCGGAGTCGTCCTTCACCATCGCCGGCCACCCGCCGACGCTGTGGTGGATCTTCGTGCCGACCGCGGGGAAGCCCTCGTCCACGTCCCGGATGTGGCTCGCGCCCACCACCCAGCTGGCGTAGGCCCAGCCGTCGGCGAGCACGGAGAAGATCCGGTCGGGGGTGGTCGGGATCGACAATTGCACGCTCTGCACAGCTCACTCCTCCAACAGGCCCGCTCGCAGCTTCGCGAGCGTCGACGCCAGCAGCCGGGACACGTGCATCTGCGAGACACCGATCTCCTGGGCGATCTGCGTCTGTGTCTGGTTGCCGAAGAACCGGAGCGCGAGCACGCGCCGTTCCCGCGGCGGGATCTTGGCCAGCAACGGCTGCAGCGCCTGCCGGTACTCCACGGCGTCGATCGCGGTGTCCTCACCGCCGAGCGTGTCGCCGAGCGACGGGGCGTCGGGCTCGGCGCCCACCGGAGTGTCGAGCGACGTCGATTGATAGGCGTTGGCGGCCTCCAGCCCCTCCAGCACTTCCTCGCGGGAGAGGTTGAGGTGCGCGGCCAGCTCGCTGGCGGTCGGCGCGCGCCCGTTGTGCTGCGAGAGTTCGCCGACGGCCGCGTTGATCGACAGGTGCAGCTCTTTGAGCCGCCGCGGGACGCGGACCGACCAGCCCTGGTCCCGGAAGTGGCGGCGGACCTCGCCCATGATCGTCGGAATGCCGAACGACAGGAACTCGACGCCCCGGTGCGGGTCGAACCGGTCGATCGCCTGGATCAGGCCGACCATCGCGACCTGGGTGAGGTCTTCGAGCCGCTCGCCGCGGTTCGCGAACCGGCGCGCGATGTGCCGCGCCAGCGGGAGGTGTGCGGTGACCAGCTTCTCCCGGACCGCGACCCGCTCCGGATCGTCCTCGTCGAGTTCGACGTACCGCTCGAACAGCGGCGCGACCGAGGAGTAGTTGTCGTAGTCCAGCCGCCTGCCGTTGCCCTGGTCGGTGAGGTGGGCGGTCAGCTTGGACGAGCCGTAGCCGTCGGAGGAGTCCCGCCGGGGCTTCGGGCGTTCGGTCTCGGGTTCCCCCCAGAGATCGCGGTTGCGTTGGACCCCCAGATCCGCTTCCGGGCGGAGCTCCGACTCGGCGTCGGAGTCCGCCGGGCGCAGGCCGGGGTCGCGAACGTCGACGCCCCCTCCGCTCTCGGTCACCGGCGCGCTCCTTCTGGGTGCACCTTCACCAGCAGGGAGGTGCGCAGCTCGAACCCGTCGTCGACGGCCTGGGTCTCGGTCGTGATGTGGTCGGTGAGGCTGCCCAGCAACAGCAGGCCCAGCTCGTCCTCGGCCGGGGCCGGCTGGGGAGCCCAGGCCGCGACCACCACCTCGACGGCGTCGGAGTGCTGGATGAACCGGCAGTGCAGCGGCTCACCGGCCCCGGCGGCACGCACCAGTGCGGTGCAGGCCTCGTCGACGGCGAGCCGCAGGTCGGCGACGAGGTCCAGGTCGGCGTCCGCGCGCAGCGCGATCGACGTCGCGATCGCGCGCAGTACGGGAAGTTGTTCGGGTGTCGCCGGGCAGATGACCTCCACGGCGTTCTCGGCGGCATCCTGCTCACGCGCGGAGCGGGTGAGCAGGGTCGGTGCCGGGTTGATCTGGGCGGAGTGTGCGTGGCGCAGGGTCGCTGGCACCGGATACCCCCTCATTCCAGCGCCGGCCGGGGGTGCGGAACCCGGCCGACGCCGACGGTTGGATCGTCAGATCACGGGCGGGGTCGCCGGGCGGCCCTCGTCGTGGGCCCGCTGGGCTTCTTCCCTGGTCAGGTTGGTCGTCGGCGGGACGCCGTGCGCGATCGCGCTCGGGTCCTCCTCGGTACGCGGCGAGTAGTGCGCGGGTGCGCCCTTCTGCGGCGGCGCGTCCTTCTCGCCGCGCCAGGCGCCGGTCGGGCCCCCGCGCTCCTCGATGAACGTCTTGAAACGCTCCAGGTCGCCCTTCACCCGGTGCGAGACCAGGCCGAGCGCGTCGCCGGCCTTCTCGACCGCGCCCTCGGGATGGAAGTCCAGCTGCAGCATGATGCGTGTGTTCTCGTCGTCGAGCCGGTGGAACGTGACCACACCGGCCTGCTTCTCACCGCTGGTGCTCTTCCACGCCACCCGCTCGTCGGGGCGCTGCTCGGTGATCTCGGCGTCGAACTCGCGCTTCACGCCGGCGATGTTCGTGCGCCAGTGGGTGTGCAGGTCGTCGGTCTGCTGAATGCTCTCGACGCCCTCCATGAACTGCGGAAACGTCTCGAACTGCGTCCACTGGTCGTAGGCCGTGCGAACCGGCACGTGGACGTCGATCGACCGCTCGATGGTGCTCACGTCTGTGTCCTCCTCGCGGGGGCGGTGGCCCGGATGGAACGGACCGGCCACCCGGGTCGGTGAGAATTGCCGACGGGTGTCCCGTCGTGAAAGGCCCGCTGCTGGACCCGGGGGATACGGACCCACTCGGGATCCGCTCCGCGGACTCCGGGCGTCCACGCGCCCGGCCGCTCGTCTCCGCCCCACTGCCGACCAGCGATAACGCCGTGCGTGCGACTGGTGGGGCCACAGCACCCATACCCGGGTCTGCTGCCCTCACACACCTGATTCCGGGCGATTCGTGACGCGCTTTCCGCGTGGGCGTCGAAGTTGCGGTACGACCGGAGCTGTTTACGGTGAGTGGTGAGCGTCTTCACGGCGCAGCGCGTGCGCCCGTAGTTTCGCGCGCTGCGCTTTCGCTTCGGTTGGCTTAGCGTAGGAGCAGGAGCGGCTTCCCTGTCTCGTCCGCTTCGGAAGGGCAGTGCTTCATGAGGATCGCGATGGTGTCGGCGCCGGTCGACCTGCCCGTCACGGCTGGGCGGGAGGTGGCCGCCCAGGTCACGGCCCTGGCAGCGGCACTCGCCGAGGCCGGGCACGACGTGGACGTCTACACCAGGCGCGCCGATGCGGCCGCTCCGAAAGAGGCGCACGAGACGACCGGGGTGACGGTCCATCAGGTCGACGCCGGCCCCGCGCAGCCGATTCCCGAGCAGGAGCTGGCCGCCTGGATGAGCGACTTCGGGCGTGCGCTCGCCGAGGAGTGGCGTAGCGACCCTCCGGAGGTCGTCCACGCCTACACCTGGACGTCCGGCCTCGCCGTCTCCGCCGCTCAGCGGCAGCTCCGGGAGTCCGCGCTCGTCGGCGGCGGAGCCAGCCAGGCGCCGGTGCCGGTCGTGCTGACGCTCGCCGGCTTCGGCGCCGAGCTCCGTCGTACGCCGGGCGGCGCCCCGGCCGACGCCACGCTCTCCAACCGCATCCGGCTCGAGGTCGCACTCGCCCGGTCGGTCGACGCCGTGGTCGCCGGAAGCGACGACGAGGTCGACGAGTTCACCCGGATGGGGGTGCCGCGGGAACGCATCACGATGGTCCCCGCCGGGATCGACGTCGACCGGTTCGCGCCCGGCCCCGCGCTCGACGCCGCCGAGGAGCCTCGCGTGGTCGCGCTCGGTGACCTGACCCCGGTCAGCGGCTTCGAGACGATGATCGCGGCGCTACGCGGCCTGCCCGGCGTCGAACTGGTGATCTTCGGAGCCACCGTCGACGAGCAGGGAGGCGCCGACGAGCTGGCGCGCCTGCGGAAGGGCGCGGCGCAGCTCGGCGTGGCGGAGCGGGTGTCGTTCGCCGACCCGCACCTCGACCGGACCGATCCCGGCTACCGGCCGGCGCTGCTGCGTTCGGCCGACGCCGTGGTCTGCGTCCCGTGGCACGGTCCGGTCAGCGCCGGCCGGGTACTCGAGGCGATGGCCTGCGGGGTCCCGGTCGTGGTGACCGCGGTCGGAGCGGTCTCCGACGTGGTCGTGGACGGGGTCTCCGGCGTGCTGGTGGCGCCGCGCCGGCCCGATCAGCTCGCGTCGGCGATCCGGTCGCTGCTCGCTGACCCGGTGCGTCGGCTCGGGTTCGGGGTCGCGGGCGCCGACCGGGCGAGGTCGCGGTACGAGTGGTCGCGGGTCGCGACCAGCGTCGAACGGGTGTACCGGCGGTTGCTGCCGGTGGTCGAGGAAGAAGCCGTGCTCGAGGACGAGCTACCAGGCGTCGAGCGGGTCGGAGACGGTGACGAACGCGGCCGAGAGACCGGTGATCTCCAGCGGTCGGAGCACGCTGGGTCCGTCCGCCACCAGGCGTAGCTGCACCTGATCGGTTTCGCAGCGGCGGGCCACCGCGATCAGCGCGGTGAGCCCGCTGGAACCGAGGAACCGCACCGGCCGCAGATCGACGAGCAGGCGGTTGCAGCCGCGGTCGAGTTCGTCGTCGACCACGGAGATCAGCGTCGGTGCGGTGAGCATGTCGAGTTCGCCGTCGACGCGGACGGTGGTGAGGCCGCTGGCCTCACGCTGCGTAGCGACCGTCAAGGTTTCCTGGACGGGAGAACCCGCACTTTCGGCGACGGTCCGGACCTCCACGCCGCTGGCTGCAGCGGGGTGTTCGGCCTTCGGTGGCGTCATGGGTTACTCCCTCGCTGAACGCCGCGCATGGGCGCGCGCCGCCGGCGCGCGACCCGAAGTGGCTGGCTGCTCAACCGCTCCCATCCCGTCCAGACTACGTGTGGCGTGGCCGGGACAACAGGGTGGACCGGACAGGAAGGAAGTTCCACCCCGCCCCGGAGTATTGACCACCGTTACTCGGGGTATGGGAGGCGTACCGACTCCAGGGGGTGACCGGATGACCGCAGTGCCCGCCGGCTCGAGCGCAGCACGCGGTCGGCAAGCGAACTCGCCCCGTCAGATCCCGCTGCGCGGCTGGAAGGACGTTCTCGTCCGCACCGTCCGCGAGTTCAAGGACGACCAGATCTCCACCGCCGCGGCCGCCGCCGCGTTCTACGCCTGGCTGGCGCTCATCCCGGCCGCGATCGGTGCGATCACGATGTACGGCCTGGTCGCCAGCCCCGACGTGATCGCCGGCCAGATCGACGAGCTGACCGCGAGCCTGTCGTCGGACGTCAAGCAGGTGATCACCGACCCGATCACGGCCGCCACCAACGCCAGCGGCAAAGGCCTGTCGATCGGGTTGATCATCTCGCTCGGCGCCGTGCTGTGGAGCGCGTCGGGCGGCATGAACGGCATGATCCAGGCCGTCAACACCGCGTACGACGAGGTGGACGAGCGCAACTTCCTGAAGAAGCGCGGGCTGGCGATCCTGATGACGCTCGGCGCGATCGTCGCGTTCGTGGTTGCGATCCTGCTGGTCGCGGTGGTGCCGCCAGTGCTCGACGCGCTGCAGCTCGGAGCGTTCGCCAACGGGATTGTCAGCATCGGCCGCTGGGTACTGCTGGCGCTGCTGATGATGTTCGGGCTCAGCCTGCTGTACCGCTTCGCGCCCGACCGGAGCAACGCGCGCTTCCGGTGGATCTCCTGGGGCGCCGTGGTCGCCACCGTGCTCTGGCTGATCGCCTCGGCGGGGTTCTCGTTCTACGTCAACAACTTCGGTAGCTACAACAAGACGTACGGCGCGCTGGCCGGCGTCATCGTCCTCAATCTCTGGCTCTACATCTCGTGCCTGGCGATCCTCTTCGGCGCCGAACTGAACGCCGAACTAGAGGCCCAGACGGAGCGCGACAGCACCACCGGGCCGGCTGAACCCCTCGGGCACCGCGGCGCCCGGAAGGCCGACGAGGTGGGGCCCAGCACCCACGGTTCGCTCACCTAGGAGGAACAACACATGGCCACCCACACCGAACCCAGAGTTCAACCTGTCGACGCCCCGTCGCCGGGGCGGTTCGACACCGGTTCGGCGTCCACCGCCGAACTCGTGACCCGGATGGCCGACCAGGTCTCGACGCTCGTGCGCGACGAGCTGAAGCTCGCCCAGTTGGAGCTCACCCAGAAGGGCAAGAAGGCCGGGCTCGGCGCCGGCATGTTCGGCGGGGCCGGGGTCGTCGCGCTCTACGGCGTGGGCGCGGTGGTGACCGCGGCGATCGCGGCGCTCGCGCTCGTGCTGCCGGTATGGGCGTCGGCGCTCATCGTCGCCGTCGTGCTGTTCGCCGTGGCCGGCGTGCTCGCGCTGACCGGTAAGAAAGAGTTCCAGCAGGCCACGCCGCCGGTTCCGGCCGAGGCTGTCGACGGCGTGAAGCGTGACATCGAGACCGTGAAGGAGCGTGCGCACCGATGACGGCGGACAAGACCGAGGCGAAGGATCCCGATCAGCTCCGCGCTGAGATCGCCGAGATAAGAGCCGACCTCGGCGACACCGTCGAGGCCCTCGCCGCTAAGGCCGACGTGAAAGCGCAGGCCCAGGCGAAGGTCCGCGAGACGGTGGAGACCACGAAGGTGCAGCTGGACTCGCTCAAGACGCGGGCCGCCGAGCGCACCGAGGTGGGCAAGGTGAAGGCGCAGGCGTCGGCGGAGCGCGGCAAGGAGGCGCTCGCGCGGTACGCGCCGTGGCCGCAGGTCGCGGCGGGTGCGGCCGCGACCGTGGTGGCGCTCGTCATCGGCGGCCGCAAGCTGCGGGCCCGGCGGGCCACGCCGGTCCGGCGGAGGTTCGGCCGATGAGCAAGGCTTCGAAGGTCGTCTACCGACCGATCGGTCTGGCCTCCGGTATGGCCGGTGGTCTCGTCGCCGGGATCATCTTCAAGCAGGTGTGGAAGAAGGTGTCCGGGCGGGACGACGCGCCCGGTGCGACCCAGAGTGAATACGGGTGGGGCGAAGTGTTGCTCGCGTCCGCTATTCAGGGAGCGATCTACGCCGTGGTCAAGGCGACGATCGACCGGGCGGGCGCGCAGGCGTGGGCCCGGTCCACCGGCGAATGGCCCGGCGACTGACGGTGATCCATAATGGAGCCGTACGCCCCGATCGGGCGTACGGCTTCTTTGTGCTTTCTCCATCGGTACAGCACGCCGGTCGGGGATTGATCTCCCGTGACCCGGGGTAGCTGGCATCCGTCCTCGTGCCGCGAGGGCGCTTCGATCAGGAGAGTGCACCATGACGCAGGTCGCGGCGGTCGCCCGGCGAGGAACGTTCGTCACGTGGGTCTGGGCCAGGGCCGCCCGGGTCGCGGCCGCTTCGGCGGCGTGGGCCCGCGCGGAACGGCACGCGTTCCTGTCCCGGCCCACGGCCGGCGCGTTCCACGGCGAGCAGCCGCCACCCGGCGGCTACCTGACGCAGATGCGCTCCACCTGGGGACGCCCCTAATCCGCGCGCAGCCGTAACGGGCGGCCTTCGGCGGCTGAGCGGGTGAGCGCGTGGGCCAGGCGGTGGGTCCGTACCGCCTGTGCGTAGTCCACCAGGACGCCGCCGCGTGCGTCGGGCCGGCGGACCGCGTCGACGAACGCCCGGTCGATCGCGCGGACCGCGGCGCCGGCGTCGACCGCGTGCCACTCCGACCGGTCGCCCACCCGGATCTCGCACCCGTCCTCGGTGATCCGCGCGCCGGCCCCGTCGGCATGGATCTCCAGCTCCGCCACCCGCGACCCGGTGCCGTTCCCGTCGGTCGCACGCGGTGCGAACCGGCACGTCGTGGCCAGCGTTCCCACCGCTCCCGACGCGAATCGCAGCGTCGCCGCGGTCACGCTGTCGAAGTCCGTCCCCGGAACGGGTGCCTCGTCGCCCAGCGCGTACACCTCGACGGCCTCGCCGGCGAGCGCGCGCAGCAGGTCGAGCAGCGGCCCGACCTGTTCGATCAGCGGCCCGCCGGACTGCTCGCGGCGCCCCCACCACGGCGCGCCGCCGACGGCGTCCAGCCAGGTACCGGTGACCAGCCGGATCGGACGCCCGGCCAGCGCGGACCGCGCCCGGGACACCGCCGCGGAGTACCGCCAGTGATGTCCGGCCGCGGTGACCAGCCCGGCCGAGGCCACCCGCCGGGCCAGCGCGTCCGGCCGGTCCCGATCGACGCCCAGCGGCATCTCGACGTACATCGGCACGGCCGCGTCGAGCAGCTCGTCCTCGATCGGGCCGTGCGCGTGCGGCGGGACGCAGACGAACACCGCGTCCGGCCGGAGACCCAGCAGCGCGGCCAGGGTGGGCGCGACCGTACTCGCGGTGCGTGCGGCCAGCTCGGCTGCCGCCCGCACGTCGGGGTCGGTGACGCCGACGATCGACACGTCGTGGAACCCGGCGAGAACCGACGCGTGCCGGGCCGCGGCCCGCCCGGCACCGACCAGACCGACCCGACACCGCGTGCTCGCCACCTGACTCAGTGTCCACTACTTGGGGGTCGTCGTCCGATCAGGTTTTCCTCCGGCGTCAGCGGACATGCCACCGAAGTGAGCAATCAAGAGCAGCCGGCGCCCGCTTACCGCGGCGTGGAACACGAGAACGACCCGGGCCTGGGCACGGCGATCGCCGAGGAGGCGCCGGCCGAGTCGGGCACGCTCTCCAGCGCCTCCGACGAACGCACCGCGCACGACGTCTCCACCGACGAGACCCCGCAGGCGCCGGGCCGCTCGACCGGCGACGAGGGTTTCCCGACCGGCTCGACCGAGACACCACCGGCGGACGACGGAGTCCGGACCGGGGGTGCCGGGGTGTCGGGGCGGCAACCGGGGCCGGCCGACCTCGAGAACCCCGGCGGAACCGGGTTGACCACGACCGACACCGAAGGCGCCTAGAGCGCCCGGAGGAAGCCGCTGAAGCCCTCGGGGGCGCGGGCGTGACGACGGGCGCTGGTGAACACGCGCACCTCGGTGCTGCGCGCCACCCGCAGCCCGGCCTCCAGGGCGCTGCGCACCAGCGCGTGGTCCTCGGCGACCGCCACCGGCCGGAAGCCACCGGACCGCCGGTACGCCACGCCGCTGAGCCCGAGGTTCGCGCCGTGCACATGGGCGTGCAGGTTCTCGCGGTACGCGTCCCGGAACGCCACCGCGGTCGCCTCCGGCCAGTCGCCCCAGTCGTCGACCAGGACGATCCCGGTGACGACGTCGGCGCCGGCCCCGGCCAGCCGCAGTTGCTGGGCGAACCAGTCCGGGGTCACCCGGGTGTCGGCGTCCGTGCAGGCCAGCCAGGTGTCGTCGGCGAGTACCGCGGCGGCACCGGCGGCCCGGGCCCGGCCGACGTTGCGGGCGCTCACGGTCAGCGTGTCCACCCCGAACCCGGCCGCGACCCGGGCGGTGTCGTCGGTGCAGGCGTCGAGCACGACCAGGACGTCGACCGGGAGCGGTGCGTGCCGCGTGGCCTCGCGCAGCGCGTCGAGACAGGCGGGGAGCAGTTCCTCCTCGTCGTGGGCCGGCACCACGACGGCGATCCGTCTCAGCACAAGCCGTCGCGGGCGGCGACCGACCGCGCCGCCGGAGGGACCCGGGCGTAGACCTCGAGCCGGAAGTCCTCCTCCTCGTGCCGGACGGTCCGGGACAGCTCCGGCCGGCCGGAGAACGCGGTGTGCACCGTTTCGCCGTCGATCGGGTAGTCGGGCACCGGGTGGAGCCAGTGCACGAGCACCAGGTCGCCGCCGGGTTCGAGGCCGGCGATCGTGGCGTCGACCAGCCGCTCGAGCGCCCGCCGGTCGAGGTAGTAGCCGACCTCGGACAGCACGATCAGATCGAACGTCTCGTCGGGCCACTCCTCGGGGAGGCGGCGCAGCTCCACCCGGGCGCCGGGTGCGTTGGCCCGCGCCCGGGTGATCGCCGCCTCGGCGACGTCGGTGCTGAGCAGCGTGTCGCAGCGGTCGGCGAGCGCGGCCGTGAGCACGCCGATCGAGCAGCCCGGCTCGAACCCGGCGCGGTACCGGCGGCGGGGGAGCGCGGCCAGCGTCAGCGCGTACTTGCGCTCCTCGTACCAGCGGGAACGGAAGCCCCACGGGTCGTCGTCGGCGGCATACATCCGGTCGAAGTACTCGGTGGGAAGCGTGGTCACAGGAAAAAGCCTTCTTCCGGACGGTCGAAGCGGGCGAGCACGTGCGGCGGGAGGATCGGCGCGTCGGCCGGGGCCGGGCCGAGTGGCTGCACCTGGGTGACGAACGCGGCGAGCGCGTGCCGTTTCGCGGCGCGCTCGGCGTCGGTGAGCGGGAGGCGCCGGAACCGGTCCCAGGGCACCCGGGGGTCGTCGGGCCGGGCCCAGTGCCAGGTCCAGATCGGGTACTCGACCAGCTGGGCTCCGGTCCGCGCGCAGGCGGCGGCGGCCGCGCGGCCGACGATCTCGTGATCGGGGTGACCGTCGCCGCGCCAGCTGGCCAGGCACCAGCGCCCGGCGGTGAGCAGGGCCGCGAGCGTGGCGGTGAGCGCGGCTTCGTCGATGCCCCCGTCGGGGTGGCCGAGGCGGTGCACGGTGGGTGCGTGCAGGCCCAGGCGGGCGAGCGCCTCGTCGGTCTCGGCCCGGCGCAGGGCCGCGAGCTCCGCCCGCGAGTGGACCGTGCTGCCCGGGTGCGACGCTTCCCCGTCCGTCACCGCCACGACGTCGACGCCCGGCGCGCCGGCCGCCGCCAGCCGGGCGAGGAGGCCACCTGCTCCGAGCACCTCGTCGTCGGGGTGCGGGGCCACGACGATCGGCGCGGTCGCCGGCACGCTCAGCACCGGCCAGGTGGGCGACCAGGCCTGCCAGGACGCCTCGGCGGTCCCCGCGCCCTCGATCAGTGGGCTCACCAGCCCGCTCCGGTCAGCAGGACATCGGTGCCGAGGTCGGCCAGGTCGCGCTCGGCGTGGCTCTGACGCAGGTAGACGGTGAGATCGGCGGTGCGTCGCGCGTGCTCGGCGTCCTGGCAGAGCGGGCCCGCACCGAGGGCGCGGCCGACGTGGTCGAGCGTCGCGGTGGCGGCGGCCTCGACCGCGGCCCGGACCCGCCGGACCGGGCGGCGGAGCGCCGCGGCGTCGAACTCGGTGTCGATGAGCGCGGAGACCTGGTCCAACAGGGCCGACGCACCGCCGAGCGCGGTGTCCACCGCCCCCAGGTGCGCCAGCGCGTGCGGATCGGTGGGGGCGGACGACACCAGGCGCTCGGCCACGCCCACGGCGGCGCCGTACCAGCACGCGGCCACCCCCGCCCCGCCGGCCCAGAACCCCGGCCGGTTCACGTAGTCGCCGACCCCGCCCACCGGAATCCCGCGCGCCCGCGTGAAGCGCACGGTCCGGCTGTCGCTGCCCGCCATGCCCACCGCCGGCCACGTCCCGTCCAGCGCGGTCACCGCAGGCTCGGTGACGTCGACCGCGAACAGCCGCACCCCGTCATCGGTGGTCGCGGTGACGAGCGCCCGGGTGCAGACCCCGGCGCCGGAGCACCAGGGCCGGTCACCGGCCAGCCACCAGGTGCCCTCCTCCCGGACGGCCACGATCGAGTTCGGCACCGCGGCCCAGACACCCCAGACCGCATCCGCGGGGTCGGGGCCGTCGAGCTCGGCGAGGATGGCCACGGCGTCGGTGTGGCCCTCGGCCAGCCTGCCAAGGACGGTGTCGGTGCGGGCCAGCCCGGCCAGCGCGGCGAACCGGTCCGCGGTCCGGCCGTGGCCGGGAAGGGGAAGGTCGAGTGCGCCGGATCCGTGTGCGGCGAGGAACTTGCTTGCGGTGGGCACCGCTGCTGATTTCCCCGGTCCGAGCCGGTCTAACGTGATGTGGGGGTCAGGCCGGCAGGCGCACGACGGCCCAGACGACCTTGCCGCCCTCGATCGGCAGGCAGCCCCACCCGCTGGCGAACTCGTCGACCAGGAGCAGACCGCGTCCGCTCAGCGCACCGATCGGCGGATAGCCGGCGCTCTTCCGCGGCGGGGTGGGATCGCCGTCGCCGACCGTGAGGTGGAGCAGGCCGCGGCGGAGCACCACGCTCGCGACCAGATCGGTTCCCGCGTGCTGAACGGCGTTGCTGACCAGCTCGGACATGATGAGCTCGGCCGGGAGGACCAGGTCGTTCAGCCCCCACTCGCGGCACGCCTCGGCCACCATCGAGCGGGCCCTGGGCATCGCCATCGTGCCGGGGCGCAGCTCCATGCGCTCCCGCCGCACCGGCGGCGGGAGCCGGACGGCCTCGCTCAGCGCCTCGACCAGCGACGCGTAGACCGGGATCTGCCAGAGCCGGGTGACCGGCTCCAGCCGTTCCCGGACCTCCGGCGGGCCGGCCGTGAGCACCAGCGGGACCACCGGCCATTCGGCGGCGCGCCGGCTGACCGCGCCGAAGACCGACAGCGCGGTGGCGGACGACACGTCCGCCTGGGACAGGTCGACGATCACCGCTTCCGGGCATTCCACCAGGCACTTCAGCAACGCGGCGCGAACCTGATGGACGGTGCCGAGGCGCAGGTCACCGACCAGCTGCAGCACCGTGATGGGCTGGGTACGGTCGATCTGGCAGCTGAGCACACAGCCCTCGCAGGTTTGCCGCGCGGAACACGCGACCGAATCTCGGTCGGGGCGTTAGATACCCCGAAGGACGCGAAGAATTCGTCCGGTTTCCATGCTACGGCGTCGCGATGACGGCTGTTCGTGTCACTGGAGATCAGGACGGGTATCTCCGCCCGACAACGGGGTAAGGGGGGACCATGAGTGGAGATCCGGACGCGCTGATCGTCACGATGAAGAAGGTGGCCAGCACGTTGAAAGCGGCCGAACTCCCGTTCGCGCTGGCCGGAGGCTTCGCGGTCTACGCCAGAGGCGGCCCGGCGTCCACGCACGACGTCGATTTCCTGATCCGGCCGTCGGACGTCCAGTCGGCGCTGGGTGCCTGCGTCGATGCCGGCCTCCGGCCCGAGCAGCCGCCGGAGGACTGGCTGGTCAAGGTGTACGACGGGGAGTGCCTGGTCGACTTGATCTTCCGGCCGTCGGAGCGTGAGGTCACGGTCGCGATGCTCGAGCGGGCCGAGGAGATGCCGGTCGAGGCGGTGCGGATGCCGGTGCTCTCGGCCACCGACCTGCTGCTGAACAAGCTGCTGGCGTTCACCGAGCACTACTGCGACCTCACGACGGTGTTGCCGCTGGGGCGGGCGCTGCGTGAACAGATCGACTGGGACCTCGTCCACGACGCGACGGCGCACTCGCCGTACGCGGAGGCGTTCCTGCTCGCGGCCGAGCGGCTCGGCATCGCGCCACCCGGCACCCTGCGCCTCGACGGCCTCGGCCACGACGCCGGCCCGGCCTCCACCGGGGCGGCGCACTCCGAGTCGGAGCCCGAGCCGTCGTCCGACCCGGCTCCCGCCGCGGTCTAACCCGAGGGCTAGGTCGCCGCCGAGGCGAGCTGCGGCAGGAGCCAGGGGGCCACGACCTCCCGGACGCCGCGCTCGCTGAGGTGGAGGCCGTCGGTGCGTACCGGGACGCCGCCGACCTCGCGCGTGAAGCGCCCCTCGGGGCAGAGCCGCGCCCCGAGGTCCACGATCCGGACGCGGTCCGGGGCGGTGCGCGCGGTGTCCTGGAGCATCCGGTTCCACGCGTCCATCCGCGCGGGCTCGTCCTCGGGGTAGAGGCTGCCGTCGCGCCGCTCGTACCGGCGGTTGTACGGCGCGGTGGCGAGCACGACCCGCGCCCCACCGGTGGTGAGGACCCGGATCATGCGGGTGAGCTCGGTGCGCAGGTACGCGTCGTAGACGGGCTGACCGATGTGCCGCCACCGGCCGCCGAACCGGCGATCCAGCAGCTCCCAGCGCGCCAGCACCACGAGCGCGACGTCAGGGTGATCGGCCCGGACGCCCTGCGCCCAGTACGCGTCCCAGCGCGGGCACCGCTCGTACGGGTCCTGGATCTTCGACGCGTTGCGCACCGGTCCGGACCGGGCGATGCCGCATCCGATCAGCGACCGGTTGGTGAGCGTCGCTCCGGTCAGCCTCGGCAGCCCGATCGCCAGGCTGTTCGCGACCGAGTCGCCGAACACCGTGATCCGCAGCTGTCCCGCCGGGCGCCCCGGTCGCGTGAGCAACGTGCTCGGCGCCGCGGCGATCGTCGTACCGGGGGCCTTCGCCGGCGGTGCCGGCGGTGTGGTCACCACCACGGCCGCCACCACCACGGCCGCCACCGCGACGGCGCCGACCGCGGCGAGCGCGGTCAGCGGAGGCAGCACGCGCCCGGGCCGCGGCCATCGTCCGCTGCGTACCGGGCGGCTGATCAGGTGATACGTCAGCTCGGCCAGCACCAGCGTCACCGCGCACCGCGCGACCAGCAGCAGCAGCCCGGTCAACCCGGTGCGCTCGGCGTCGAGACAGACGAACACCGGCCAGTGCCACAGGTACAGCTCGTAGGAGACCCGTCCGAGCCGGGGGAGCGGCGAGGCGGACAGCACCCGGGCGGTCCGGCCCTCGGGCTCGCGTTCCGCCCGGGCGATCACCACGGCGACGGCGATCGCGACGCCGAGCAGGCCGCCGCGGTAGAGCAGCGGCCCACTGTCGTCGAGGGCGAACAGCGCGGCGCCGAGCGTCGCGACGGCCAGCGGGACGGGCCAGGACCACCGGCGGGGAGCGGCGTGGCCGGGGCCGTAGCGCCGTGCGCTGAGCAGCAGCGCCAGCACGCAGCCGACCAGCAGCCCGAACGCGCGGGTGTCGCTGCCGTAGTACGCGCGGGCGGGCTCGGCGTCCGGCACGTAGAGCACCGCCATCGCGACGGCGGACACCGCGGCCGCGACGAGCGTCCCGCCGAGCAGACCTCGCGCCGACCACCAGGCGAGCGCTCCGGCGACGAGCAGCGGCCAGAGCAGGTAGAACTGCTCCTCGAGCGCCAACGACCAGGTGTGCTGCAGCAGCGAGGGCGCGGCGGTGAGGGCCGCGTAACCGTCGCCGCGGTCGAGCATCCGCCAGTTGGCGACGTAGCCGAGCGTGGCCAGGGCATCGGTGCCCAGCGCCCCGCGCTCCTCCGGCGGCACCAGCCAGCGGGCGCCCGCCAGTACCGCCGCGACCACGGTGAGCAGGGCGGGGAGCAGCCGCCGGGCGCGTCGGGCCCAGAACGCGCTCAGCCGGATCCGGCCGGTGCGCTCGTGCTCGGCGAGCAGCAGCGTCGTGATCAGGTACCCGGACAGCACGAAGAACGCGTCGACGCCGATCCACCCGCCCGGCAGCCACGACACTCCACCGTGGAACAGCAGCACGGCGAGCACCGCGACCGCGCGGACACCGTCGAGCGCCGGACGGTGGGTGAGCGTGAGCCGCTCGGTTCGCTGCTTGCGCTGTCGTACGGCGGTCGGGGTGTCGAGTGAGGCCACGCGGTCCGGCATGCGGAGGAGAATATGGCCACAAACGGTTATAAATGCCGTGCCCGGCGTTGCGGCTATCCGGGGTCGTTCGCGGACGGCATCGACATCTGGTCCATGACGACGATCGCCCCGGCGATCTGCTCGGCACGGTAGATGAGCGGGCTCGCGCCGACCCGCACCTGAACCGGTCGTCCACGGCGGTTGATCGCGTCGAGGGTCAGCTCGGTGGGACCGGTGGGTTCACCGCCGGTGAGCACCTGCCGGACCAGCGGGCGCAGGCGGTCGGTGGAGATGCCGATGTCGAGGTTGAGCAGGTGCTGCCCGACGGCCTCCTCCGGCCGGAGCCCCCAGAGGTCTTCGGACTGGCGGTTCCAGACCCGCACGACGAGCTCGGCGTCGACGACCACGACCGCGCTGCGCAGGGAACGGAGGATCGATTCGAGGAAGGCGTTCGCGTCGTTGAGCTGTTCGGTGCGCTCACGCAGCTCGTCGTTTATCGACTGGAGCTCGTCGTTCGTGGACTGGAGCTCCTCGTTCATCGTCTCCAGTTCCTCGTTCGTGGACTGGAGTTCCTCGTTCGTGGTTTCGAGCTCTTCGACCGTGGACTGGAGTTCCTCGTTCGTGGTCTCGAGCTCTTCGACCGTCGACTGGAGTTCCTCGTAGGCGGTCTCGATCTGCCGGTTGGCGAACTCGAGCTCGTCCTGCAGCTTCCGGTAGCGGGTGACGTCGGAGGCGAACACCACCGCGCCGGCAGGCTGCCCGTCGCTGCTGCTCAACGGCACGACCTGGTAGTCGACGCGGAGCTTCTCCCCGGGCGAGCGCGTCCACTCGACATCGCGGACCCAGATCGGCCGGCGCTCCCGCCGTACCTCTTCCAGGTGCGGACGCAGCTCGATCGGCCGGTAGGAGACGTCGAGGTCGAGAAGCGGCCGACCCAGGTCGCGGGTGGAGACTCCGAACAGCGCCTCGGCACGCTGGTTCACACCCGCCACCGTGCCGTCGTCCGTGACGACGATCGCGGCGACCGGCGCGGCGAGCAGTGCCTCGGTCTGCAACCGGTCGGCCCCCAGCAGGTCACGTAGGGCGTTCTTGCCGCCCCCGCCCGATGTGATTGTGCCGAGCCCCGGCACCGCGCGGGGAACTTTGCGGAAGAACCGGCGTTTCAGGTCGATCGGGGTGAACAGCTGGCCGTGCCCCAGGAGCATCTCGGCCTTGCCGAGGAACAGCACGCCGATCTCGTTCAGCGCGAAGTTGAACCGGGCCAGCACCCGGCCCTGAGTCTCGGCGTTGAGGTACATCAGCGTGTTGCGGCAGGTCAGAAGATCGACCCGGCTGATCGGAGCGTCCTGCACGAGGTCGTTGCGCCCGAAGATGACGCTCCGGCGCAGATCCTTGGCGAAGACGTACCGGGTGCCGGTGCGCTCGAAATACCGGTCGAGCAGGTCGCTCGGGACGGACCGCGCCTCCCGCTCGCCGTAGGTGGCCTGGCGGGCGATCGCGAGCGCCTCGTCGTCGACGTCGGTGGCGTAGATCTTGACCCGGTCGCGGAACTCGTCCGGCCCGAGCAGCTCGGCCAGCAGCATCGCGATGCTGTACGCCTCTTCCCCGGTGGCGCACCCCGCGCACCAGACCCGGATCGCGTCCGAAGGCTTCTTCGACGCGATCAGCTGCGGCAGGATCTCCGCGCGCATCTGCAGCCAGGAATCCTGGTCACGGAAGAACCCGGTGACGTTGATCAGGACCGTGTTGAACAGCGTGGTGTATTCGTCCTGGTGCACCTGGATGTAGTCGAGGTACTCGTTCCACCCCTCGATCCCGAGCGCCTGCGTACGCCGCGAGACCCGGCGCATCAGGCTGGATCGCTTGTACCCGGTGAAGTCGAACCCGCGGCTCTCCTTGAGGAACTCGAGCAGCGCCTCGAATTGGGTGTCGTCCTCGCTCACCGCGGTCCTTGTCTCCAGGGGGTCGCTCGTTGACGTCTCGCACCGTACCGGCACCGGGCCGGCCCGGGTCACGCTTGACCGGCCGGTTCCTGAGCCAGCAGGTCCCGGATCAGACGGGCGGCCTCGCCCAGCTCGGCGGCCGAGCGCAGGTTCTGCGTCGCGACGTGCGGAGCCCCCCGATCCTTCGCCGAGTCGGCCAGGCGGCGGTGCAGCGAGGCCTTGTCCTCCATCGTGCGCAGCGCCATCCACAGCGCACCCTCCAGCGCGGCGTTCTGCCGGGCCAGCAGGCTCTCCGGAGACCAGGCGTGACCGACCCGGCAGCGGTACCGGGTGATCGCACCCTCGGGGACCGCGAACAGAGCTCCGTTGCAGTCGGGGCAGCCCAGCCCGGCCGGTGTGCCCGGACGGTCGGGATGGTTGAGCGCGTCCATGTCCAACTCCGCGATGGCGGTTTCCTGGTTCAGCAGCGGGTCGTCGGAGCGGGGGTCGACGGCCGGGGCCTGCTGGACCAGGTCGGTGATGAGCGAGCCGAGCTTGTCGGCGGAAGCGGTCGCGGCGTCCGGCACGACGTCGAGAGCGGCCAGGGGCATGCTGGGATAGAGCGCGTCCGCGGGGTCCTGCACGACGGTCGCCCCCGCGTGCCGCGCGATCGCGGCGAGCCCGGCCGCCCCGTCGTCCAACATGCCGGACAGGACGACACCGACGACCGCGGACCCGGCATCCCGGACCGCCGAGCGGAACAGCGGGTCGATCGCCGGCCGGTGACCGTTCTCCTGCGGGCCACGCGCGAGGCAGCAGTGACCGTCGAGCACAGTGAGGTGGCGGTCCGGCGGAGCCACGTAGATGTGCCCCGGGACGAGCGGCTCGCCGTCGGCCGCGGTGCTCGCGGGCAGTGGGCCCGCTCGGTCCAGGATCGACCCGAGTACGCTGCTTCCGCCCGGGGTGGTGTGGAGTACGACGAGCACGGCCGCGGGCAGGTCAGGCGGGAACCCTCGGACCACGGCCCGGAGGCTCTCGACACCGCCGGCGGACGCGCCGACGACGACGAGCGATCGGCGTGACATGTTTTCCCCTTCGGGACGTGGCGGAATCCACTCGCTGTCGCCCTCGGAACGCGGGTTGTGACGGAGGTTACTCCGGATCGCGACAGCGGTAGCTATTCCGCGTGTGCCCACTACGGATCGTGGGTAACACGACGCCACAGAGACCGGAGAGCGGAGCGATGGGCACGAACTTGCACGTCGACCTGGATCGCCGGGCCGACCATGCGGTTCTCCATCTGGACGGGCAGCTCTCAGTACGCACCGCGCCAGCGGCTCGGCGGGCAATGCTGAAGTCGCTGATCGACGTGGGAAGGGTGGTGGTGGACGTGTCCCGGCTCCAGCTGGCGAACCCGGAATGCGTCGCGCTGCTGCCCAGCGTGCTCAACACCGCCGGTGGGTGGCCCACCGCGCGGCTGGTGGTGGTGGACGCCGAGGCTGTCTTCGAAGACGCCGCGCGGCGGGTGCACTGCTCCGACCTCCTTCCCTTCTACCCGGCGACGGAGGCGGGCGTGCGCCATGTCGATGACCGGCCGGCACGGGTCCGCCGGGACTGTGCGGTCCCGGCGGACCCGTCGGCCTCGGCTACGGCCAGGCGGTTCCTGCAGGAGGCCGCGGCCGACTGGGACCTTTCCCCCGACCTCACCGAGGTCGCACAGCTGGTCGTCAGCGAACTGGTGTCGAACGCGGTCGAGCACGCCGGGACGGCGTCGACGGTCGCGCTGGAACTGACCGACGAGACGCTCAAGATCAGCGTCCGCGACGGCTCCACCACGCAGCCGGTACCGCGTCCACTGGACATGGTGAGCTTCCGGGGGCGCGGGTTGCCGCTGATCGACCGGGTGAGCCAGCACTGGGGAATCCTCGACCACCCCGACGGCAAGACCGTCTGGGCGACCCTGTCGGTTGTGCCGGACGAGTCCGTTTAATCCCCGCTAGCGGGTTACCCGTCGGGTATGACGCCCGTCGGAAGCCTGCTGTTCATCGGTAACGCCACCGTGCTGTTGCGGCTCGGTGGCTTCACCGTTCTCACCGACCCGAACTTCCTGCACCGCGGGGAGTACGCCTACCTGGGCAAGGGCCTGGTGTCCCGGCGGCGGCACGCACCCGCGCTCGGGATCGACGACCTCCCGCCGCTGGACGCCGTTGTGCTCTCGCACCTGCACGGCGACCACTTCGACCGGCGGGCGGCGCGTGGGCTCTCCCGTGACGTGCCGATCGTCTCCACGCCGGCGGCCGCGCGGCGGCTGGGCCGCAAGGGCTTCCGCGAGGCGTCCGGACTGTCGCCGTGGACCGAGTGGGAGACGCGCCGGGGCGACGAGGTCCTGCGGGTGACGTCGGTGCCCGGCCAGCACGGGCCCGCGCTGTTCCACCGGCTGCTGCCCCCGGTGATGGGCAGCGTCGTCGACCTGGAGCGCGACGGCGAGCGCACGTACCGGCTGTACGTCACCGGAGACACGCTGTGCCGACCCTGGCTCGGCGAGATCGCCGAGCGATTCCCCGGCATCGACGCAATGCTCGTGCACCTGGGCGGCACCCGCGTGCTCGGCGTCCTGGTGACGATGGACGCGAAACAAGGCGCCGACCTGGCGACGCTGATCGGGGCGCCGGTGATCCACCCGATTCATTTCGACGACTACACGGTGATGAAGTCGCCACTGTCGGCGTTCCTGGACGAGACGTCGCGACGGGGAATCGCGGGTGTGACGAAGCTCGAGCGTGGCCGCACAGTTCCACTCTCACCTGCCGTTTCGGATGCGCGCTAGCGGGAAGTTCGAGTCGGCTGGCGCGAAGACGGGCCGATCCGGGAGGAACTTCATGCGGTTGCCGGAGCCACGGGGTGGCATAAGCGAAGCGGTGGTCGGGGCTCTCGTGGGGATGCCTGGATCCTTCACTGGTATTCCGGTGTCCTTGTCGGGGGACGAGCCGTGGCTCGACGAGGACCTCCAGCTGGCGCTGTGGGTGCTCTACGAACTGCACTACCGAGGGTTCGACGGGGTGGACCCGGACTGGGAGTGGGATCCCGAGCTGCTCGCGCTGCGGGCGCGGTTGGAGGCGCACTTCGTCGGCGGGCTCCGCGCGGCGGTGCCGGTACCGGCCGGTGCGCCGGTGGCGCGGGCGCTGAGCACGCTCGCGAGCGACGACACCGGCCCGTCGATGAGCCGGTTCCTGCAGCGCAAGGCGACGCTCGCGCAGTTCCGCGAGTTCGTCGTCCACCGCTCCGTGTATCACCTCAAAGAGGCCGACCCGCACAGCTGGGGCATTCCGCGGCTCGGCGGGCGGCCCAAGGCCGCGTTGATCGAGATCCAGACCGACGAGTACGGCGGCGGCCGGGTCGAGCGCATGCACGCCGAACTCTTCCGGACGACGATGGGCGCGCTGGACCTCGACCAGGGGTACGGCGCGTACCTGGAGCAGGCGTCCGCGCCGACGCTGGCCACCAACAACCTGATGTCGATGTTCGGGCTGCACCGGCGCTGGCTACCCGCGCTGCTGGGGCACCTGGCCGCGTTCGAGATGACCTCGTCGATCCCGAACCGGCGCTACGGCAACGGGCTGCGCCGGCTCGGCGGCGACGCGGCCGCGACCCGCTTCTACGACGAGCACGTCGCGGCCGACGCGGTGCACGAGCAGATCGCCGCGCACGACCTGTGTGGCGGGTACGTGGCGCAGTTCCCCGACCAGGCCGACGACCTGCTGTTCGGAGCCGCCTGCGGGATGTTCCTGGACGGCGTCGCGGCCGGCTGGATCCTGGCCCGCTGGGAGTCCGGCGAGTCCTCGCTGCGCAACGCCCCGGCCTCGGACCTGGCGGTCTCGGCCTGACCTGACGAAGGCCCGCCCCTCGGGGCGGGCCTTCGTCGTGCTCACTGACCTGGGGCGGAGAAGTTCACGAGCTTGTGGGTGCCGTCGCAGAAGGGCTTGAGGCCGGACTTGCCGCAGCGGCACAGCGCCACTGTGGCCCGGCCGGGATCGATCGGTTCGCCGTCCTGACCCTGGATCACGAAGTCGCCCCGCAGCAGCAGCGGGCCGTCCTCGTAGAGGGTGACGCTCACACTTCCGCGTTCTTCCACACGCTTCCTTCCGCGTTCGCCCGCGCGCGCAGCCGACCGGCCGCGATCTCGGTCCGGAACACCGGCTGACAGGCCGTCGCCGGACCGCGCAGCGGCTCCCCGTCGACCAACCGGAACACCGACCCGTGCCACGGGCAGGAAATGCGTGGCTCCCCGGGGCCGTCGGTCACCTCACCCTCGTGCAGCGGCCCGCCGGCGTGACTGCACTCCGACGCGAGCACGTGGACGCCGCCGCCGGACGACAGCGACCGCCGGTAGACGACCACCGTCGTGTCACCGACGTCCCGACGGACCGGCTTCCCGATCGGGATCTCGTCCAGCGGTCCGAGGTCGTGCCACTCCCCGCCGGCCCTGCGCATCGTACCCTCGGCGTGGTTCACGCCGCTGGCCTGCGAATACGCCAGATGGCCGCCGAGTGCGCCGCCGAGGCCGACCGCGGAGAGGCCGAGCAGGGCGTACCCCACCCCGGCCAGGTGGCGGCCGTTGCGCCGGGCGCCCCACGACGCGGTGTAGAACGCGATGCCGACCGTGTTCGCGGCCGCGTGCACCAGCCCGACCCGGCGCTGATCGGGCTCGAGCTCGGACCAGTCCGCCAGACCGGCGGCCACCGCGGCCGGCGCGGTCAGCAGACCGAGCCCGACCAATCGTTGCGCGGCCCTGCGGCCACCGGGCATGAAGTCCAGCACGCTGGCCGAGACCCAGGCGCCGACCGGCACCTGCACCAGCACCGGGTGCACGGGGTGGCCGAGCCAGCGGCCGTGCAACAGGTCCTTAATGCGGGTGTTCGGAATCGACGTCTGGACGGCACCGGCGACGGCCTCGGCCACGGGGTCCAGGAGCCGCGCGTTCTCCAGGCGGGAGAAGAGTCCTCGGATCACCGACATGGCGATCGGTTACCCCCCGGGTGCGCGGTCACACCGGAAACGTCTGATTGATCGGGGTGTGTTCGTGGTGACGACGGGTAGCACGGGACGACTGCATTTCGGAGGAGGACGGATGAGTTGGCAAGGTCCGGACCCGAGCCGTACCCCTGGACTGGAGCCGGGCGGAGGTGTACCGCCGGGCGAGACACCGCCGGGTGAGGGCGGCACGTCCGCGATCACTCATCAGGAGAAGGGGCCTGCCCCGAAGTGGGTGCCCTGGGTGGTCATCGGGGCGATCGGCTTGATGGTCGTCGCCGTGGCGCTGTTCATGCTGTTGCGTGTGTTCTTCATCGCCGACTGAGGGCCACTACGCGAAGAGCCGGAGCGGGCGGAGGAGCGGGGAACGGTCGCCGGAGTGGTCGCGGAGCCCGGCGACCACGTCCGCGAGCGCTTCGTGGGTGTCGTAGCGCGGCACCCAGCCGAGTTCGTCGCGGGCCCGCGAGCTGTCCAGCAGCGGCGTACCGAGCAGCAGGTCGACCCAGCCGACGTCCACCGGCTGGAGATGGGCCGACCAGCTGGCGGCCGCGCCGGCACGCAGCACCGCCGCCGGCAGCGGGACGCGCCGACCCCCGAACGCCCTGGCCAGGTCGTCGGGGCGCAGCGGGGGCTCCGGCGCCAGGTTGAACGGCCCGGCGGCCCGCGCCGCGAGGATACGTAGCACGGCGTCGGCGACGTCGTCCGCGTGGACGACCTGGGTGACCGTGCGGTCGGGCAGCGGCAGCACCGGCAGTGTCAGCTTCACCAGCGGCCGGGCCAACGCGGGCAGGAAGTAGCGCAGCAGCTCGCTCGCGGCTCGGCGCTGCACGACCAGGGCCGGACGGATCCGGGTCACGACCGGCACCGAGCAGGCGTCGAGCAGCCGCTCGGCGGCGACCTTGTCCCGGCTGTACGAGGACGTCGCGATCCCGCCGGTGGGCCAGTCCTCTCCGACGGTGCGGTCCTTGGGCCCGGTCGAGTAGACGCCGACGCTCGACGCGTGCACGAGGTGGGGGACACCGGCGAGTTCGGCGGCCCGGATCACGGCTCGGGTGCCGAGCACGTTCGTGCGGGCGAGCAGGCGGCGGTCATGGCTCGGCTGGATCGCCCAGGCCAGGTGGACGACCGCGTCGGCGCCCTCCATCGCGTCGCGCAGGACGGCGTCGGCGTGGACCGAACCGATGTCGCAGCGGACCCACCGGGTGCCGGCCGGAGCCGCCCGCTCGGACGGGGTGCGCCTCACCACCCCGGTCACTTCCGCCCCTGATCCCACAGCCGCACGAACTACGGCGCTTCCGACATTTCCGCTGGCTCCGGTCACGACGATGCGCATGTCTGTCCGTGTTCCCCGCCCGCGCCCAGGCAATCCACAGGCCTCTTGCCGTTCGGCGGAGGGTTACCACAGGGCTGTTACTCTCGGCGGGCGATTGCACCCCCCGCGTTCCGGAGCCGAGATTCCCGTGAGCCAAAGGTCCGACACCGTCGTGGCAACCCCGGCACCGGAGCCGTCACCCGATGCGGACGAGCCCGTGCGCGAACCGCGCTGGCAGCGGGCGCTCACCGCGGTTGTGATGCTCGCGATCATCGGGTACGCGCTGGCCGGCATCGGGGCGCCGCTGCTCGGCCTCAAGGTCTTCGCGGCCACCGACATGCTCGCGGACAAGGCGCCGTACGCGACGTCGGGGCTCTCGGATGTGCAGCCCACGAACACGTTCCTCAACGACACCGTCGACTCGGTGCTCCCGAACACCGCGCTGTTCGGCGAATTGTTCCGCGAGGGTGACGTCGCGCTCTGGAACCCCTACCAGTCCGGCGGTTCCGCGTTCGGGTCGACGCCCAACTACGCGCTGTACAACCCGCTGTCGGTGCCGTATCTGCTGTTGCCCGGCTGGCTGGCGCCCGGGTACGTGAAACTGCTCGAGATCGTCGTCGCCGCCGGGGCCACGTTCCTGTTCCTGCGCCGGTTCTCGCTCGGGCGTGCGGCCGCCGGCCTCGGCGGCCTGGTGTTCGTCGGCAGCGGCTTCCTGATCGCGTGGACGAACTGGCCACAGAGCCGGGTCGCGGCGTTCATCCCGGCGGTGTTCTGGTGCGTGGAGCGGCTGGTCTCGTCGCGCCGGGCACGGGACGGGGCGTTGCTGTGCCTGGCCGTGGCCGCGATGTTGCTCGGTGGGTTCCCGGCCGTGACCGGGTACACGATCCTGTTCGCCGGTATCTACCTCGTGGTCCGGGTCCTGGCCGAGTACGGGTGGTCGTGGCGGCGGATCGTCGGGATCGTCGGCGGTGCGGGCGTAGCCCTGGTGGGAGCGGTGGCGCTCGCCGCGATCCAGCTGATGCCGTTCGTCTCGGCGATGTCGGGCGTCTACATCGCCGGGCGCGAGCAGACCCCCGGCGACCACCTGCTGCCGGTGACCGCGCTGACCGCGGTGGCGCCGTGGGCGTTCGGCACCACCGACCCCGACCGCGGGCCGTACTGGTACCTGCCGGTGAACCTGGTCGAGTCGAGCGTGTACGTCGGCGCGGCCGCCGTGCTGCTCGCGTTGATCGCGGTCGCGTTCCCGCGGGTCGCGGCCGGGCGGTTGCCGCGCGGCGGGTTCTCGTACTTCCTCGTCGCGACCGTGCTCGGTCTGGTCGTGATCTACGGGGGCGGTGCGCCGCTGGCGGCGTTGCAGAAGCTTCCGGTGCTCTTCTCCGACAACTTCGTCGGGCGGATGCGCAGCGTGCTCTGCTTCCTGGTCGCCGTGCTGGCCGCGGTCGGCTTCGACCTGCTGGTGCGTCGGGTGGCGGTCGCGCGCGACGCCGACGGGCGCGTACCGCGGTGGGCGTGGGTGGCGTGGCCGACAGCCGTGTTCGGTGGTGCCCTCGTGGTGTTCGCGGGCCTGCTGTGGCGGGGGCGCCGGGCGGCGCAGATCGCCCAGGGCGGCACCGAGGGCGGTTACCGGGTGTCGTGGTTCGACGACCAGATCCTCTGGGCGGCGCTGTTCGGCGCCCTGGCCCTCGCGGCGATCGTCCTGACCTGGTGGGCGGCCGCCCGGCGCCCGGCGGTGGCCGGCGTCGCCGCTCTCGTCGTACCCGTGCTCATCGCCGTGCAGGCGCTGTCGTTCGCGGGCCCGTACTGGCCCAAGTCCGACAAGGACACCTATTACCCGGTGACCGACGTCCACCGTTACCTGGCGTCTCATCTCGGTGACGACCGGTACGCGGCCGGCGGCGCGATGTTCGTCGGTGCTGACTCCGCGTACCCGCTGCGTGCCCTGAACGGCCACCTGTTCATCGGCAAGCGTCTGGGCGAGGCGCTCGACGGCATGCCCGGCTGGGGCCTGGGTGATCCGCCCACGTACATCAACTTCCGGTCGACGCTGCAGACCGCCCAGCAGCCCCTGTTCGACCGCCTCGGCGTGAAGTACTTCGTGTCGGCACCGTGGGACGAGGTCTTCGGCACCGTCACCGAGGCCGCGAACACCGGCGGCACCAGCGCGGTCCGTGGCGATCAGCCGCTCCGGTCGGAGGTGCCGGGCACCGGTCCGCTGCGCGGCGTGACCGTGAAACTCGCGTCGGCGTTCCGCCCGGCTTCGGACGCCACGATCACCGTGGTGCTGCAGGACGAGAAGGGCGCCGAGCTCGCGCGGGCGTCCCGGGTGATCATCGGGCGGGACAACCGCGGGGAGGGCGTCGCGGCCGGCACCGCCATGACGATCCCGGTGGCCGGCGAGGATCTCCCGCCCGGAACGAAGGCGTACGCGACCTTCACCCAGGACGCTCCCGAAGCCCTGACCCTCGCCGGTGGGGTCAGCGTGGTCCGCCCGGCCGACGACGGGTTGCGCCTGGCGTACGCGGGCAACGCGGTCGTCTACGAGCGGCTGACCGCCCTGCCGCGCATCCGCTGGGCGAACACCCCGGTCGTGGAGCCCGACGCGGCCGCGCGGATCACCCTGGTGAACAGCGGCACGCTGAAGCCCGGCCAGGTGGTGCTGGACGCGCCGGGTCCGGCGGTGAAAGCCGGCTCCACCGCGAAGGTCTCGGTGCTCGAAGACGGCGCCGACGCGATCTCGGCCCGGGTGGACGCCTCCGGCGAGGGTTACCTGGTGGTGGCCGACGCTCTGCAGAACGACTGGGCCGTGACGATCGACGACAAGCCGGCCACCCTGGTGCCGGCCGATCACGGCATGGTGGCGGTGGCAGTGCCCGCCGGAGTCCACACGGTGTCGCTGTCGTACCGGACGCCGTATCACTCGCTGGGCACGTATCTGTCGGCAGCGGCCGCGTCGGTGATCGTGGCGATCTTCGTGGGGGCGTGGTTCCGCTCCCGCCGCAAGCGTCGTTCGGAGCCGGCAGAGGCCTGAGCGGGGGATTTTCGCTCGGCGCGAGCAGCTCTCCGTCGGCGTCGTCGCCGTCCACTGCCGCAATGCGTGAGTGCGTTCGCGCTCCGAGCTTCGTGCTCGGTGCGGTCGCGCTCGGTGGCCGCGCAGGGGGGTCGTGCCCGGCATCCCATTCACGCTCGTGCCGCGGTTCCGCGCCAGTGCCCGGCGTCTCGTGCGCTCGTACCGCGTGCCCTCGTACCGCGTGCCCTCGTACCGCGTGCCCTCGTACCGCGTGCCCTCGTACCGCGTGCCCTCGTACCGCGTGCCCTCGTACCGCGTGCCCTCGTACCGCGTGCCCTCGTACCGCGTGCCCTCGTACCGCGTGCCCTGCCGGCGTGTGCTCTGCCGCGTCCTGTGCCGCGCTACGGGCGTGCCGTGGTCGCCTCGGTGTGCTTGGGGACGGCGCCTGGATGCCTGCTTTGCCCTGAATCAGGGCGCGCGATGCGCGGGGCCCGGCGAGTTCCTGGGGTTTCGACCTGTTCCCAGCCCTACGGCTGCCCCGGCCCTACGCGGCGTGCGCTAGGGCCGGGGAGGGGGTCGGCGGGTTAGCTCCAGTTGACCTGGGTCTGGTTGCCGGCCTGGGTGGGGTCGGTGGTGCGGTCGGTGTAGCCGTCTCCGTCGGTGTCGACGGCGGCGTATTCGGCGTTGCCGTTGTAGTTGTCGTCGGCGACGTAGGTGTCGGCTTTGCCGTCGTAGTTGGTGTCGGCGGTGGCGTGGTCGATGTGGCCGTCCTGGTTGGCGTCGACGCCGTTCCAGTCGACGACGTCGTCGTCGTTGGTGTCGCCGGCGGCGCGGTCGAGGATGCCGTCGCCGGTGGTGTCTTTCCAGTAGGTGTCGGCGTCGCCGTCGTGGTCGTCGTCGTAGATGGCGTCGTCGACGATGCCGTCGGCGTTGTAGTCGTGGGCGACGAAGTCCACGGTGCCGTCGTTGTTCTGGTCGGCGGTGATGGTGACGCTGCCGTCGGCGTTCTCCGAGAAGGTGACGTCGTCGTAGGTGCCGTCGCCGTCGACGTCGACGTTGGTCTCGTACTCGCTCATGGTTCGTGCTCCTGATGTCTCGGGGAGGAACTGCGGTACTTCCGCCGGACCGGATGTCGTCGGCCAAGCTGTTGAGTTAGAAACTACGGGCGGAGGCAGGGCCCGTTCTCCCGAAAACGTGCCAACCCCGGGGGCCGGTTCGAATTGCACCCGTGGGCCGACACGTACCGTGCAGCGCCTGGTCACGCTCCGGTGCGTGCCCGCTCCACGACCTGTTCGGTGGTCAGCGGACTCTTCGGGTGATGGCTCAGACACAGCGGCGTCTTCACCTTGATGAACCGCGAACCCTCGGGGGCCGCGTAGAACTCGCCGGTGCCCATGCGCCCCACGTCCGGGACGTTCCCGCCCTTGGCCTTGGCCATCTCCTGCGCCGCGCTGATCTGTACCGGCGCGTTGAGCAGGCCGAAGAACTGCGTCGCCGCGTTGCCGGGAATCCGGTTGTGCAGCCCTTTCGGGGCCTGGGTGGCGAAGACGAGCCCGAGCCCGTACTTGCGCGCCTGCGACGCCAGCGCCAGCGTGCTCTGCGTACACGCGGTCATCGCCCCGGACGGAGCCAGCGTCTGGGCCTCGTCCATCACGAACAGGCCACCCAGCGGGCGGTCGCCGGCCGGGTTCTTCTTCACCCAGGCGAACAACGCCATCTGCAGCTGGTTGACGAAGCTCTGCCGCTGCTCGTCGGAGGGCAGCCCGACCAGGCTGATCACCGACACCCGGGCCCGCTTGCCCGGCGCTGGGGTGAGCAGCTCACCGGGGTCGACCAGAGTGCCGGCACCCCCGAACAACGGATCGTTGACGACGGCGGCGTTGAGGTCCTGGGCGAGTTCGGCGGCGATCCGGTCGGCGTTCTCCAGCCGGCTCGCGTCCTCCGGGAACGCCGCCAGCACGGCGATGAACTCGCGCAGCGTCGAGAACCCGCTGCGCGCGAAGAACCGAAGGGCCTCGGTCAGCACCGCGCGCGAGCGCACCGACCGTGCGGTACCGCCGTCCGCCCGCGCCCTCGGGGCCAGCGTCGCCACGGCGGCGTCGATCGCGGCGTCGAACTCGTCGGGGTCGTCGCGGACGCTCGCGAAGTCCGGCAGGGCCTGGAAGCTCAGCGCCCGCCCGGCCTGCCGGCGCGGTGTCCACACGACGACGTCGGTGCCGCCCAGGTAGTCGGCGGCCGCGGCCGCATCGTGCGCACCCCACCCCGCCGGCGGCTCGGGCCAGGCGTCACCGAGCCGCGCGAGGTCGTTGTTGGGGTCGAGCACGATCGACGAGACCCCGCGCAGCGCACACTCCTCGACCAGCCGCCGGATCAGCACGGTCTTCCCCGACCCCGAACCGGCGAAGATCGCGGTGTGCTTCCGCAGGGCTTCCAGCTCGACGGTCACCGCCTCACCGCCGTCGATCGCCCGCCCCACGACGAGCGTCGGAACGTCCGGAAGCTCCTCCTGCGCTTCGCCGGGCTCCGGTGGCGGGCTGACGGTCCGTTCGCCGGCCGTCGAGAGGTCGGACAGCGCCTCACGGAGGAACGCGACCCGTTCACTCGGGCGGCGATCTTCGAGCCACGCCTCGAGGTGGTTCGGGCTCTCCTCCAGCAACACCTTCAAGGCGGAGAGCACCTTGAGATCAGCCTGCGAAACCCCCAGCGTGCGGCCCCCGGCGCTCTCGAACTCGTTCAACGCCGTCCAGAACTTCGTGCCCGGCTTCGCTTTCCACTCCGCGTTCCGGAGCAGGAAGAGGCGTCGCTTCGGCATCTTCTGGGAGAGCCCCGACATCATGCAGGCCATTTGGATCCGCGGCCGGCTCGCGTTGGGATGCTCGGCGCCGATCGCGCGGAAAGCCCAGTGCGCCTCGTCCTCGGTCTTCTCGTCGAGAGTCATCCGCAGTCGGGCGTGCAGCGGCGGCTTCAGGCCGGGCAGGGGGTCGTACGAGAACAGCTTCTCGGTGTCTTCCTTCTCCAGGATCCACGCTTCCAGCCCGGCATTGAGCAGCCGGGGCAGGACAGCGTCCTCGGTGGAGTGCGCCAGCACGTGCGACACGTTGGCCGAAGCGATCAGTTGCTCGAATCGGGTGTCCAGCGCGGCCATGACGTCCACCGGCGGCGGTCGGTGCCCCGGACCGCCGATCGTCTCAGCGAGCGAGGTCAACAGCACGGCCTCTCCGCGGTCGACGCACGCCCGGACATGCTTGTCGACACGTTTCAGCAGCTCACGTGGCGTAAACTGGCCGACTCCCCGGAATGCGGACGGCGCGATCGGCCACGTCGGGTAGGGCGGTTCGAATCCGACACGGCCGTAGTACCGCTCGAATCGTTTCCCGATCAGAGCCCGGGCGAAGTCCTCGGTCGGGATCGTCTGCAGGTGCGAGGTTTCCCGGAATCGGTCCTGCACGGTGTCGACGGCCTCTTCGGTGATGAGCGTCCAGGTCGGGGGGAGGCAAGTCAGCACGGTGAGCGTTCGCCGCGTGTTCTCCCGGAGGGTCATCAGCCCGTCGGCGATCTGGTCCAACGCGACGTTGCGAACCGCCTCGTCGCTCACCGCGCTGTCCGCCGCACCAGTCGTGGCGGCGGTGATGATCGAGTCGATCTGATCGACAGCGATCACGCTCGGACCCACCAACGCGATCAGGCGGAACAGATCACGGACGATGACCGGTGCGCTCTTGACGTGCCTTCCGAGGCCCCACGCTGCGCCCTGTCCGGTCTCGTCCGCGTGTGAATGCAGGAAACTCTGGCCGATGTCCTGGACGTCCATGTCCGCGGAGCCGTACAGGACGAGCGCACGAGCCGTGTCCTGGCACTCGCGGGCGATCTGGTCGTCGACGTTGCGCAGGGCGTGAACGAATGCCGTCAGTGCCTGCGGGGTGAGCGGCTCGTCACCGACGACCTGGGGGAGCAGTTCGGGAGCCAGCTCGCCGTCGTTCGCGAGGCGGGTCAGCAACGCCCGCCGCTGGGGCATCCGGTGCTTCACTTTCCGGGTGAGCCCGTCGAGTATCGACACCACCGTGCTCGGCCAGAATGCCGCGGGGTCGACGAGACTGAGCAGGAAGAAGAAGCCGTCGCGGTCCTGGATCTGGTCCCGGAGCCACCCGACGAGATGGGTTTTGCCGGTACCTCGTTGCCCCTGGATGACGACGCCGATGGGGCTGCTCGCCTCGCTGTCGAAGGCTTCGTCCAAGCCGTCGAGGACGGTGTCGATCGCGCGCTGGTGCATGCCGTCCACGTGGAACGGGTTCGGATGCCAGACGTCGTCCTGCATCGGAACGAAGTTGATCCGAATGGACCGGAGTGCTCTGAGTTCGATGTCGCTCATGCGCCCTCGATCGCGATCAGGTGCTTCTTCTGGTTGCCGATGACGACTGCGGCCGCACCCCGGTCGACGAGCGACTTCTTGTTCGCCTCGGTGGAGAAGGTGACATCCGGGGCGGAGTTCAGCGCGATCAAGGCGGCGTCGAGTTCGGCCCGGGAAATGTCGGCGAGCTGTTCGCGGAGTGACGACAGGAGCACCCAGCCGTTCGGCTTCTTGGTGACCTTCCAGTAGGCCGCCCGGATGCGATCCGCCAGGACGGTCGGGGCCGGGTGCTCGACCTCCACGACGTCGGCCTCCGCGTCGCCGGCCTGGAAGATGTCGAACAGGCGGAGGTCATTGCGAGCGAGATAACGATGCAACTGGGCGTTGATCGCCGCCGTCGCGGCCTGCCCGAGCAGGCTCTTGGGTAGCACACCGAGCAGTTCCTCACGCGCACGTGCCCAACCGTCGTCGAGCACCTCGTGCGACAACGATCGTCCGACTTTCTCCGTCTTGACGAGCTTCCGATCGTTGAGCCCACGCCGTCCGTCGCCGGTGATCGCCACGCCGAAGCGGGCGGTCAGATCAGGGTTGGTGACCGAAGGCTCCGCGACGGCGACGAGCAGCAGAAGCGCTGCCCGCTCGACCGGCTTCAGGGCGTCATTCGACATGGCTGGATCCTTCCGAGCGTCCCGTGACGCGTCGTGTGGACAGGAACAGTTCGAGCTGATGGGCGACCGCGTTGACGTCGCCCAGTACCTGGTCGTTGGTGAAGCGCAGTACCGCGTAACCGGCCGTCTGCAGGAGGACGTCGCGGGTCCGGTCCGTGGCGTAGTGGAGGGGCCCCCGGTGCTCCGGCCCGTCCACCTCCACGGCCGTGTGCTCGGCCTCCCAGAGGAGGTCGATCCGGATCTGGTTCGTCAGCGGGCCGAACGAGAACGGCTGGTTCCACGCGCGGCCGTGGGCCCACACGCGGCTGCTCAGCACCTTCTCGAGCAGCTGCTCCGCGGCGCTGTTCGGGTTCGGCCGTCCGCCCAGGGACGGGATCGCCAGGGCCTCGTCGGCGGTGGGAGCCGGGTCGCGGCGGGTCTCCGTGGGTACCGCGGCGGGAAGCTCCACACGCTGGGACTGCACCCGGTCGACGTCGGAGAGCGGGGCGCCGGTCAGCCACACCCCGCCGAGCCCGCCCCGGAAGGCGAGCCATTCCAGCGCGGCGATCAGCGGGGTCTCGTGGGCGGCCGGTAAGCCGTCCGGGAGGTCGACGACCACGACGACGTCGGCCCGTGAGTACGCGGCCAGCAGCACCCGGGTGAGGCCGGCGGCGCGGACCTCGGGTTGGAAGGACGCGCCGGGGCCGGCGCCGGTCAGTGCACGGGCCGCGAGGTCGGCGAGGAACGGTCCGAAGTGGCGGCTCCGGCCGGCCAGACGGGACGCGAGCGCGCGGACCGCGGCGACGTTCGCGTCGCTGGGCTCGGTGATGCCGGTGGCCTCGGGGAGCCACGCCGGGAACAGCGCGACCGCCGACGCCTCGAGCAGGCCCAGGACTTCGGCCACGATGGCCGGTTGGGTGGCGGTGGCCCGCGGACGGTAGGTCAGCACCACCGGTGCGTCGCGCGGTAACGGATCCAGCGCGATGGCCAGTGCTTCCGCGTCCACATCGCTGAGATGCACGACGCGACCGCGAGGTAACGACGTCCACCACGAATCATTCGACCGCACTGCGCCCCCACGCCCCAGACCCCTGCCCGCCCCGAGCAGCGTGCCCGCTGGGCGACGACCACCAGACACGGCGTGGGCAACGCCGGACACTCGGTGATCGAGTCCGACCAGGTGGAGGAGGGAGAACGGCCGTACGGGTGACTGTGGACAGAAAACCGCCCCGCCCGGAGGGGATGGGCGGGGCGGGGTTCAGGAAGGCGTCAGGCCTTCTTCTTCGCCTTGCGCTTCGCCTTCTTCGCGTCGCGCTTCACAGCTTTGCCAGTTCCTTTGGCTTCGCTCTTGGCGGTCTTCGCCGTCTTCTTCACATCTTTCTTCAGGGCCGCGCCGGTCGCCATCGAACCACCTCTGGAACTCGAATCGATCTCGTGATCCTTGCGTTGTTCGGCTACCCGCCGTCACCGGCGTGGGAAACCTGATCCGGCGAAGAATGTGCGAGCGACGCTGCACAGTGGACGAGGTTGCGCCGAGTGGCAGGGCCTGCGCGCCGAGTGGCCATCGGAATCGGTTCAGTTCTCAGGTATGTAACCGAACGGCAACGTTCGCTTGACCCGCCTTGTGTTACCGCTAACATCTCCGGCTAGCGCGGTGACATGAGCCACAGCGCCCGACGCGGACGGAGGTGAAGGTATGGCTGCCGATGGATCGGACGCAATTCACGAAGTCATCGAAAACGGCGCAGAACGCCGCGTAGTCATGGCCGACGTCGCTCGATTAGCGGGTGTCTCGCACATGACCGTGTCGCGGGTGCTCAACGACAGCACGGCCGTGAGCCCCACCACCCGCGCCCGGGTCCGGGCCGCGATGACGACGCTGGGCTACCGCCCGAACACGGCGGCCCGCGCGTTGGCCACCGGGCGGACCCGGCAGCTCGGCGTGGTGAGCGTTAACACGACGCTGTTCGGGCCGGCCTCGATGCTGGTGGCGATCGAGCGCGCGGCCCGCGACGCCGGGTACGCGGTGAGCATCGCGGGCATGCGTGAGCCCGACCGGCGCTCGCTCAGCGAGGCCTTCGAGCACCTCACCGCGCAGTCGGTCGAAGGTATCGTCGCGATCACTCCGCGTGCCGCCACGGCCGCCGCACTCCGCGACGCACCGCACGGCGTTCCGCTGGTCGCGGTCGAGGGCGGCGAGGGCCCGATGCCGACGGTCGCCGTCGACCAGTACCTCGGTGCGGTCCGGGCGACGCGTCACCTGCTCTCGCTCGGCCACCGCCGGATCGCGCACATCGCGGGCCCCGACGACTGGCACGAGGCGAACGAACGCGAGCGCGGCTGGCGGGACGCCCTCGCCCAGGCCGGCGAGGTGCCCGAGTTGGTACTCAGCGGTGATTGGAGCCCGCGGGCCGGATACGAGGCCGGCCTGGCGCTGGCCACGCGCCGTGACCACACCGCGGTCTTCGTCGCCAACGACCAGATGGCGATCGGCGTGCTCAGGGCGTTCGCCGAAGCGGGGATCGACGTCCCCGGTGACATGAGCGTCGTCGGCTTCGACGACATCCCGGAGGCGGCCTACTTCGCGCCTCCGCTCACCACGCTGCGGCAGGATTTCGGCGAGGTCGGCCGCCGGAGTCTCGCGCTGCTGGTGGCCCAGGTGGAGGGTGCGCCCCGCTCCGACGAGCGCGTGGTCATCCCCCCGGACCTGGTACTTCGCGACAGCACCGGCCCCGTGCAGCACAAGAATTGAGGAGGTGTCCATGACCGATGTGAGCGCTAACAGCGCACCGAAATACGTGATCGGGGTGGATTACGGAACGCTGTCCGGTCGTGCACTCGTCGTGCGCGTGCAGGACGGGGCCGAGGTCGGTACCGCCGTGCACCCGTACCGCCACGCGGTGATCGAGCGCACGCTGCCCGGCGACGACAAACCGCTACCGCCGGACTGGGCGCTCCAGCACCCCGCCGACTGGATCGACGTCCTCAAGAACGCGGTTCCCGCCGCGGTGGAAGCGGCCGGCGTCGACGCGAGCGACGTCATCGGTATCGCCACCGACTTCACCGCCTGCACGGTACTGCCGACGACCGCCGACGGAACGCCGCTGAGCGAGCTGCACCCCGAGCGCCCGCACGCGTGGCCGAAGCTCTGGAAGCACCACGCCGCGCAGGGCCAGGCCGACCGCATCAACGCGCTCGCCCACGAGCGGGGCGAACCGTGGATCAACCGCTACGGGGGCAAGATCTCCTCGGAGTGGGAGTTCGCCAAGGGCCTGCAGGTCCTGGAGGAGGACCCGGAGACCTACGCCGAGACCGAGCGGTGGATCGAGGCCGCCGACTGGATCGTCTGGCAGCTCGCCGGCGTCGAGACCCGCAACCGGTGCACGGCCGGCTACAAGGGCATCTACCAGGACGGATCCTGGCCGAGCGAGGACTACCTCGAGGCGCTGAACCCGGAGTTCAAGCACTTCGTGGCGAAGATCGAGCACCCGCTCTCGGCGCTCGGTGACCGCGCCGGATCGCTCACCGCGCAGGCCGCGGAGTGGACCGGCCTCCCGGCCGGGATCGCGGTCGCGGTCGGCAACGTCGACGCCCACGTCACCGCGCCCGCCGCCCAGTCCATCGCGCCCGGCCAGATGGTGGCGATCATGGGCACCAGCACCTGCCACGTGATGAACGGCGCGGTGCTGGCCGAGGTGCCGGGCATGTGCGGCGTCGTCGACGGTGGCATCGTCGCGGGTCTGCACGGCTACGAGGCCGGCCAGTCCGGCGTCGGTGACATCTTCGGCTGGTTCGTCGACACGCAGCTGCCCCCCTCGTACCACGAAGCGGCTGCCGAAAACGGGCAGGACCCGCACGAGTACCTCTCGGAGCTGGCCTCGAAGCAGGCCGTCGGCGCGCACGGGCTCCTCGCCCTGGACTGGCACAACGGCAACCGCTCGATCCTGGTCGACCACGAGCTGTCCGGGGTCCTGGTCGGCGCGACGCTCGCCACCGAGCCCGAGGACATCTACCGCGCGCTGGTCGAGGCGACCGCGTTCGGCACCCGCACGATCATCGACGCGTTCGAGACGTCGGGCGTGCCGGTCGACGAGCTCGTCGCCGCCGGCGGCCTGCTGAAGAACACGTTCCTGATGCAGGTCTACGCCGACATCACGAACCGCCCGATCTCAGTGATCGGCTCCGAGCAGGGCCCCGCGCTCGGCTCGGCGATCCACGCCGCGGTCGCCGCGGGCGCCTACCCCGACGTCCCGGCCGCAGCCGACGTCATGGGCCGCGTCGAGCGTGCGGTCTACCGGCCCGATGAGTCCCGGGCGAAGGCCTACGACGCCCTCTACGCCGAGTACCGCACGTTGCACGACTACTTCGGCACCGGCACCAACGACGTCCTGCACCGCCTGCGTCGAATCCGGAACGAGGCCCGGCGATGAATCACCAGGAGATCCGCGAAGAACTCGTCCACCTGCACCGGGAGCTGATCCGCTGGGGTCTGGTGATCTGGACCGCCGGGAACGTCTCGCAGCGCGTCGCCGGTGAGGACCTGTTCCTGATCAAGCCGTCCGGCGTCTCCTACGACGAGCTCACGCCGGAATCGATGGTCGTCTGCGACCTGGACGGCAACCTCGTCGAGGGCGACCTGTCGCCGTCGAGCGACACCGCCGCCCACGCCTACGTCTACAAGCACCGGGCCGACGTCGGGGGAGTGGTGCACACCCACTCCACCTACGCCACCGCCTGGGCCGCCCGGGGCGAACCGATCCCGTGCGCGCTCACGATGATGGCCGACGAGTTCGGCGGGGAGATCCCGATCGGTCCGTTCGCGCTGATCGGTGACGACTCGATCGGGCGCGGCATCGTCGAGACCCTCGAGAACCACCGGTCCCCGGCCGTGCTGATGCGGAGTCACGGTCCGTTCACGATCGGCAAGAACGCCAAGGCTGCGGTCAAGGCGGCTGTGATGCTCGAGGACGTGGCTCGTACCGTCCACATTGCTCAACAGGGCGGACCGGTGGAACCGGTCGACAAGGCGTCCATAGACCGGCTGTACGACCGCTACCAGAACGTCTACGGCCAGAACTAGATCCACCTCAACCCCCCCCAGAAAAAGGACGACAGGAATGCACGCGAAGAAGGCACTCAGCGGCGTAGTTGCCCTGAGCCTGGCGCTGGCGCTCAGCGCATGCAGCGGCGGCCGTGGCTCGGAGGACTCGAGCGACTCGGGCGACAACAAGGGCGCGCTGATCGGCGTCGCCATGCCGACGAAGGTTTCCGAGCGGTGGATCGCCGACGGCGACGCCGTCAAGGCCGACCTGGAGAAGGCCGGTTACAAGGTCGACCTGGAGTACGGGAACAACGACATCCCGACCCAGGTCAAGCAGGTCGGCAACATGATCACCAAGGGCGTCAAGGTCCTGATCATCGCGTCGATCGACGGTGGTTCGCTGAGCGACCAGCTCGAGGACGCCCACAAGGCCGGCATCAAGGTCATCTCGTACGACCGTCTGCTGACCGGCAGCGAGAACGTCGACTACTACGTCTCGTTCGACAACGAGAAGGTCGGCGTGGAGCAGGGCAAGAGCCTGCTGCAGGGCCTCGGCGTCCTCGACAAGGACGGCAAGGACACCGGCCAGAAGGGCCCGTTCAACGTCGAGCTCTTCGCCGGTAGCAACGACGACAGCAACGCGGCGTTCTTCTTCAAGGGCGCGATGTCGGTGCTGCAGCCCTACATCGACAAGAAGACGATCGTCGTGCAGAGCGGCCAGACCGACTTCAACCAGGTCACGACCCTGCGTTGGGACCCGGCCACGGCCAAGGCCCGCATGCAGAACCTGATCGCGAAGTCGTACTCCGGCGGCAAGACCGTCCAGGGTGTGCTCTCGCCCTACGACGGCCTCTCGCTCGGCATCATCTCCGCGCTCACCGGTGCCGGCTACGGCCAGGGCGCCAAGAAGCTCCCGGTCGTCACCGGCCAGGACGCCGAGGTGCCGAGCCTCAAGTCGATCCTGAACGGTCAGCAGTACTCGACGATCTTCAAGGACACCCGACTGCTCGGCAAGCAGGCCGCGGTCATGACGAACGACCTCCTGACCGGCAAGGAGCCCGAGGTCAACGACACCAAGACCTACAACAACAAGGTCAAGGTCGTCCCGAGCTACCTGTTCCCGCCGGTCGTCGTCACCAAGGACAACGTGCAGACCGACGTGATCGCGAGCGGTTACCACACCCAGGCAGAACTGGACAAGTAGGCCGCTGACCGGTGGGTGGCGGGGATCCCGCCATCCACCGGCGCTGCCTTGGGAGAACCTATGCAGGACACGATCCTCGCGATGCGCGACATCACGAAGACGTTCCCGGGCGTCAAAGCCCTGCAAGACGTCTCGATCGAAGTCGAGCGCGGCACCGTTCACGCGATCTGCGGGGAGAACGGAGCCGGGAAGTCCACTTTGATGAAGGTGCTCTCCGGCGTCTACCCGCACGGCACGTTCGAGGGCTCGATCGAATTCGACGGCCAGCCGGTCGAGTTCAAGTCGATAAACGACTCCGAGGCTTCCGGCATCGTCATCATCCACCAGGAGCTGGCGCTGAGCCCGTACCTGTCGATCGCCGAGAACATCTACCTCGGCAACGAGCAGGCCAAGCGCGGCTGGATCGACTGGAACAAGACGAACCTCGAGGCCGCGAAGCTGTTGAAGCGGGTCGGGCTGCGCGACAACCCGATCACCAAGGTCACCGACATCGGGGTGGGCAAGCAGCAGCTCGTCGAGATCGCCAAGGCGCTCTCCAAAGAGGTGAAGCTGCTGATCCTCGACGAGCCCACCGCGGCGCTGAACGACGACGACTCCGCGCACCTGCTGGGTCTGATCAGCCAGCTGCGTGAGCAGGGCATCACGTCGATCATCATCAGCCACAAGCTGAACGAGATCGAGGCGATCGCCGACCGCGTCACGATCATCCGTGACGGCAAGTCGATCGAGACGCTCGAAATGCACTCCGGTGAGGTCACCGAGGAGCGGATCATCCGCGGCATGGTCGGGCGCAGCCTGGAGAGCCGGTTCCCCGACCACGAGTCGAACCCGGGTGAGGAACTGCTCCGCATCGAGGACTGGACCGTCCACCACCCGATCGACCGGTCACGCAAGGTCGTCGACGGCGCCACCCTGAACGTGCGTGCGGGCGAGATCGTCGGCATCGCCGGGCTGATGGGCGCCGGGCGCACCGAGCTCGCGATGAGCGTCTTCGGGCACAGCTACGGAACCGGGATCAGCGGGAAGGTCTACAAGCGCGGGGTCGAGGTGCGGACCAACACGGTTCCGCGCGCCATCGAGGCCGGCATCGCGTACGTCACCGAGGACCGCAAGCGCTACGGCTTGAACCTGATCGACGACATCAAGCGCAACATCTCGGGCTCCGCGCTCGGAAAGCTCGCGCGGTTCGGCTTCGTGAACGACGCCGAGGAGTCGACGGTCGCCGAGCGGTTCCGCAAGAGCATGAACATCAAAGCGCCGAACGTCACCGCGAAGACCGGCAAGCTCTCCGGCGGCAACCAGCAGAAAGTCGTGCTGTCGAAGTGGATGTTCGCCGACCCCGAGGTGCTGATCCTCGACGAGCCCACGCGGGGCATCGACGTCGGCGCGAAGTACGAGATCTACACCGTCATCAACCGACTCGCCGACGAGGGCAAAGGCATCATCGTCATCTCGTCCGAACTGCCGGAACTGCTCGGCATCTGCGATCGGATCTACACACTTTCCGAGGGTCACATCACTGCTGACGTACCCCGGAGCGAAGCAACCGCCGAGGGCCTCATGCAGTACATGACCAAATACCGGGAGGTGGACGCATGAGTGCGCCATCGGGACTCGACAAGCCGCCGGTGGACACCAAGCCGGCCAAGCCCCCGACGACCGGGGTGCTGAGCTACCTGACCGGGCAGCTCAGCCAGGTCGGCCTGTTCATCGCGTTGATCGCCATCGTCGTGTTCTTCCAGATCACGACCGACGGCATCACGTTGAAGCCGATCAACATCTCGAACCTGATCATCCAGAACAGCTACATCCTGATCCTGGCCGTCGGCATGGTGATGGTGATCATCGCCGGGCACATCGACCTGTCGGTCGGGTCGATCGTGGCGTTCATCGGCGCCGTGGCCGGCGTCATGATCACGAAGTGGGACCTGCCCTGGCCGCTCGCCGTGGTGCTCTGCCTGGTGGTGGGCGGACTGGTCGGCGCCTGGCAGGGCTACTGGGTCGCGTACTTCGGCATCCCGGCGTTCATCGTGACGCTCGGCGGCATGCTGGCGTTCCGCGGCGCGGCCCAGATCGTGCTGGACAACAAGCAGATCGCGCCGTTCCCCGACGGGTTCCGTGACCTCGGCTCGGGCTTCCTGCCGACGTTCGGGTCGTCCGGGTACGAACCACTGACGATGATCCTCGGCGTGCTGGCGTCGCTGGCGCTGGTGGCGTCGGCGTTCCGGCAGCGGCGCGAGCGGCGCAAGTACGACCTCGAGAGCGAGCCGCTCTGGTGGTTCGTCGCCAAGCAGGCGTTCGCGGTCGCGCTGATCATGCTCGTCACCGTGCAGCTGGCCAGCTACGACGGCACGCCGATCGTGCTGGTGATCCTCGGCCTGCTCGTCGTCGGGTACACCGCGGTCATGAGCCGGTCGGTGTTCGGACGGCACATCTACGCGATCGGCGGCAACCTGTCCGCCGCCCAGCTGTCCGGCGTCAAGGCCAAGTCGGTGACGTTCTGGTTGTTCGTGAACATGGGCGTGATCTCGGCGCTGGCCGGCCTCGTCTACACCGCCGGCCTCAACCTGGCCAACCCCAGCGCGGGTAACGGGTTCGAGCTCGACGCGATCTCCGCGGTGTTCATCGGCGGCGCGGCCGTGACCGGCGGTATCGGCACGATCCCCGGCGCGATCATCGGTGGTCTGATCATCGGCATCCTGAACAACGGCATGTCGATCCTGGGTGTCGGCACCGACTGGCAGCAGCTCATCAAGGGCCTGGTGCTGCTGGCGGCGGTGGCGTTCGACTTCTACAACAAGCGACGTCGCGGCGGGCTCTGAGTTTTAACAGGTCTTTCGTCGGTTATCTTCCGATCTAGGTGTTACGCACTGATCGGGGGATCTGGTGAACGGACCTGAGCACTACCTGCACGCGCAGAAGTACGCGACCGAGTCGGCCACCGACAAGGAACCGGACTGGATGACGGCGCACGCAGCGCTCGCACAGGTACACGCGACGCTCGCGTTGACCGCCGCCATCGCCGAGTTCGGCGACACGCGGTCAGGGGTGGGGCGGGTGGCGAGTGACTGGACCGGCTGGCGCAACGCCGGTGCAGTTCTCTCGCCCACCGCCAACCCGAGCCCCCTGGAGTAAGCGGGGGCGCGTTACCGACGCACGGGTGGGATCGGGCGCCGAACGGCTGAGCGGCTTTGCCGGGCGTGCCCGGCGGCGTCCGAAGCAAGCCGTTCGGCTGGGCCGTTCACCCGGGGCGACGGGGGACCGGCGGAGGGCGCCGCCGGGCGCTACCCGTTCGTAACATCACGCGGTGTCTTACTCACCGCACGTTCCCGACCGTCGCACCGGTATGCAGCCGTTGCACTGGGTGCTTCTCGGGGTCGGGGGCGCGATCCTCGCGTTCTGTGGGCTCTGTGGCGTCGTCGGGGTGATCGGTTCGTTCGGGGACGACCCGGCGCCGAAGGTGTCGGTGGTCGCGGCGACCCCGGCGACGGCGGCTTCCCCCACGGCGGTTTCCCCGACGGAGGCATCCCCGGCGGTTGCTTCCCCGACGGTTGCTTCCCCGACGGGGGCGCCGCTCGTCGGCGATCGGGCGCCGGTCGCGGAGACGAGCACCGAGGTCGACGTGGTCGAGCCCGAACCGGCGCGGACGACCCGGCGCGCGGTGCCGGCGGCGCCGTCGACCCGCCGGGCCGACCCGCCCCCGACCACGGCGGATGCCACCTACTACAAGAATTGCGACGCGGTGCGCGACGCCGGCGCCGCTCCCATCCACGTCGGCGAACCGGGTTACGCCAAGCATCTGGACCGGGACGGCGACGGTATCGGCTGCGAGAACTAGGTCTGGATGCGGCCGAGAACCCTGGTCACGGTGATCTCCAGGACCACGCGGAGGGGGTTCTCGCGCGGCTGGCGGTAGCGGGCGGCGTAGCGGCGCTCGGCGTCGGCCACCCGGGCGGGGTCGGAGACGACCTCCACCGCGCCCTCCAGCGTGAGCCACCGACCACCGTCGACCTGGCACAACGCGGCCTGTTTGGTCTCGGCGGCGTTCCGCGCCTTGCGCGAGGGACCGGAGCAGATCACGCGCGCCAGGCCCGCGTCGGCGTCCCAGGTGAACCCGACCGGCGTGACGTGCGGCGACCCGTCGGGCCGCAGCGTCGTGAGCGTGGCGAGATGCCGCACGGTGAGGAACTCCAGCGCGGCGGGCGGCAGGTCAGCGGGGTCGAAGCTCACTCGCCGAGCCTATCGAGCCCGGTGTGCACCAGGCCGTCCACCACCAGGTCGAGGTAGTCCGGGTCGGCCATCGGCTCGGCCAGCTCGTCCGGCGCGGTGGACGCGAGCTGCACGTGCCCCAGGTAGGCGGTGTAGGCCAGCACCGCGCGCTGCCGGGCGGCCCGCTCGTCGAAGCCGATCGCGGCGAACGTGTCGGCGACGTACCGCAGCCGGCGCTGCGTCACCCGGCGCAGGACCGGCGCCACCCGGGGATCGTCCGCGGTGCCGAGCAGGGCGAGCTCGACACCGTTGCTCGTCGCCCCGGTGACGACGTGACGGAACAGGCGCCGGAGCCGGCGCTTGGGGTCGGGCTCCTCGTCCATCGCGGTGACGATGCCCTCCGTGACCTGCTCCCAGCGGGCGAGCGCGGCCTCCACCAGCGCGTTCCGGTTGGCGAAATGCCAGTAGAAGCTGCCTTTGGTGGCGCCGAGCCGAGCGGCGATCGGCTCGACCGCGACGCCGGTCAGCCCCTTCTCGCCCAGGACTGTGAGCGCTTCGGCGGCCCAGTCGTCGGCGCTCAGGCGTGTGTCCTTACCCACCCCCGTACGCTACCGTACGGTGAGAGCCGTACGGCACCGTATGGAGGCCAGCGTGCGCAACGTCCACGTCCGCGAACTGCCCGTCCCGCCCGACGCCGTCGCCCCGCTCGTCGACGGCCTGGGTTCCCCCGACGACGAGTTCTGGCCGAAGCGCTGGCCCCCGCTGGTGTTCGACCGCCCCCTCGCGGTGGGCGCGACCGGTGGCCACAGCTCGATCCGGTACTCGGTGGTGGAGTACGAACCGGGGCGGAGGGTGCGCTGCGCGTTCGATCCGGCCATCGGCGTGCGCGGGTACCACGAGTTCCGGGTGGAGTCCCTCGCCGACGACCGGGTGCGCCTGGTGCACGAGTGCGACGCGACGATCCACGGCCGCATGCACCTGCTGTGGCCGGTGGCGATCCGCTGGCTGCACGACGCGTTGATCGAGGACGCGCTGGACAACGCGGAACGGAGTTCGACGGGGGCGGTGGGCCGGCCGCGGCACTGGTCGCCGTGGGTGCGGGTTCTCCGCCGCCGCCTGAGCCGCGGCCGCGTGCCGACCGCCGCCGCCCGGCGGAGTGCCCGCCGCGCGGCGGCCACCGTCACGGAGTGACCGCCGCTTCGATCACGAGCCTCGAGTTCGGCCGGGCGCCGCGCCCGGCCCGGAGCGCGGTCCGTCACCGCCGGTTGAACGCGGCCAGGATTTCCTCGGCGGCCAAGGCCGGGGTCAGCGTTCCCTCGGCCACCTGTTGCTCGACCTTCGGGGCCAGCTCGGCCACCCGCGGATCGTCGCGCAACGAGGCGAGCAGGCGATCCTGCACCATCGTCCAGACCCAGCGCACCTGTTGTTCGCGCCGGCGGGCCTCCAACGCGCCCGACGCCGACCGGGAGTCCTGGTGGCGCACGATCTGGTCCCAGACTTCGGTCAGCCCGGTGCCCTCCGACGCGCTGCACGTCAGCACCGGGGTGTCCCAGCCGTCGCGTTCGCCGTGCAGGAGGCGCAGCGCGCCGGCCAGTTCGCGGGCCGCCTTCTGGGCGTCCCGGACGTGCGGGCCGTCGGCTTTGTTCACCGCGATCACGTCGGCCAGTTCCAGTACGCCCTTTTTGATGCCTTGGAGCTGGTCGCCGGTGCGGGCGAGCGTGAGCAGCAGGAACGAGTCGACCATCTCGGCGACCGTGGTCTCGGACTGGCCGACGCCGACGGTTTCGACCAGGACGACGTCGTAGCCGGCGGCTTCGACGATCACCATCGCCTCGCGGGTGGCCTTCGCGACCCCGCCCAGCGTGCCGGCGCTGGGGGACGGTCGAACGAACGCGTTCTCGTCGACGGACAGGCGGGCCATCCGGGTCTTGTCGCCGAGGATGCTGCCGCCGGTGCGGGTGGACGACGGGTCGACGGCGAGCACCGCCACCCGGTGGCCGGCGGCGGTGAGCGTGACGCCGAGCGCGTCGATGAACGTGGATTTGCCGACGCCGGGCACGCCGGTGATGCCGACCCGGCGGACCGCAGGGCCGTGACCGGCGACCGGTGCCTGCACGGCCGCGGTGAGCCGGGTGAGCAGCTCCTGGGCGGCGACGCGATGGTCGGCCCGACGCGACTCGACGAGCGTGATCGCCCGCGCGATCCAGGCCCGCTCCCCGGCGAGCACACCCCGCGCGTATTCGTCCACGTCCGGTGCCGGCCGGGTCATCGCCCGGCCCTGGCGTATTCGTCCACGGTCGGCGTCGCCCGCCCCGCGCCGGTCGTGGTTCGCGTGACTTCTGGCTGCGGTGCGGCGGTCCGGGCCACCGCGCCCGACCCCGTCACCTCGCTGGGGGCGGCGTCGGTAAATGCGGTGGTGAAGGCAGCAACCGTCACGGGTGGGCGGTTTCGGACGGGTCGGGGTGGCCGAGGCGGGTGCGTAGTTCGGTCAGCAGGCCGAGGGCGGCGTCGGCGATCACGGTGCCGGGCAGGAACACCGCGGAGGCACCGAGTGCGGCCAGCGGCTCCACGTCCGCAGGCGGGATGACGCCGCCGACGACGATCATGATGTCGTCCCGGCCGAGCGCAGCGAGTTCTTCACGCAACGCCGGCACCAGGGTCATGTGCCCGGCCGCCAGCGTGCTCACCCCGACGATGTGGACGTCGGCCTCCACGGCCTGGCGCGCCACCTCGGCCGGGGTCTGGAAGAGCGGACCCACGTCGACGTCGAAGCCGAGGTCGGCGAACGCGGACGCGATCACCTTCTGACCCCGGTCGTGCCCGTCCTGCCCCATCTTGGCGACGAGGATCCGCGGCTGACGTCCTTCGGCCTGTTCGAACGACGCGGTGGCGGCCCGGGCCGCGGACACGTTCCCCGCACCCCCCGCCTCATCCCGGTACACGCCGGAAATCGTACGGATCTGACCCGCGTGGCGCCCGTACACCTTCTCGAGCGCGTCGGAGATCTCGCCGACCGTGGCTTTGTGCCTGGCGGCGTCCACGGCCAGCGCGAGCAGGTTCTCGTCCAGGCCCGGGCCGCGATGGCCGTTGAGCGCGGCGTCGGCGGCCTTGGTCAGGGCGGCCAGCGCGGACTCGACCGCCTGCGGATCACGCTCGGCGCGCAGCTTCTCGAGCTTGCTGATCTGCTCCCGGCGCACCGAGGCGTTGTCGACACGCAGCACCTCGATCGGCTCGTCGGCGTCGGGTCGGTAGCGGTTGACGCCGATGACCGGCTGGCGGCCGGAGTCGATGCGGGCCTGGGTGCGGGCGGCCGCTTCCTCGATCCGCAGCTTCGGGATGCCCTCGTTGATCGCGCGCGCCATGCCGCCGGCCGCCTCGACCTCGTGGATGTGTCCCCAGGCCTGCCGGGCCAGGTCGTGGGTCAGACGCTCCACATAGGCCGAACCACCCCAGGGGTCGATGACCCGCGTGGTGCCGGACTCGTGCTGCAGCAGCAGCTGGGTGTTGCGGGCGATGCGCGCGGAGAAGTCGGTCGGCAGCGCGAGCGCCTCGTCGAGCGCGTTCGTGTGCAGCGACTGCGTGTGCCCCTGCGTCGACGCCATCGCCTCGACGCACGTCCGGACGACGTTGTTGAACACGTCCTGGGCGGTGAGCGACCAGCCGGAGGTCTGGGAGTGCGTGCGCAGGCTCTGGGACTTGGCGTTCACGGCGCCCGCGTCGCGGGTGAGCCGCGCCCAGAGCAGGCGCGCCGCCCGCATCTTCGCGACCTCCATGAAGAAGTTCATGCCGATCGCCCAGAAGAAGCTCAGCCGGGGCGCGAACTTGTCGATCCCGAGCCCGGCTTCCTTGCCGGCGCGCAGGTACTCGACGCCGTCGGCGAGCGTGTACGCCAGCTCCAGGTCGGCCGTGGCTCCGGCCTCCTGGATGTGGTAACCGGAGATCGAGATCGAGTTGAAGCGGGGCATCCGCTGCGACGTGTACGCGAAGATGTCGGAGATGATCCGCATCGACGGCTGCGGCGGATAGATGTAGGTGTTGCGCACCATGAATTCTTTGAGGATGTCGTTCTGAATGGTGCCGGCGAGCTGCTCCGGCGCGACACCCTGTTCCTCCGCGGCGACGATGTAGAGCGCGAGCACCGGCAGCACGGCGCCGTTCATCGTCATCGAGACGCTCATCTGGTCGAGCGGAATGCCGTCGAACAGCTGGCGCATGTCGTAGATCGAGTCGATCGCGACACCGGCCATCCCGACGTCGCCGCCGACTCGCGGGTGGTCGGAGTCGTAACCGCGGTGCGTGGCCAGGTCGAACGCGATCGAGAGGCCCTTCTGACCGGCGGCCAGGTTGCGCCGGTAGAAGGCGTTGGACGCCGCCGCGGTGGAGAAGCCGGCGTACTGGCGGATCGTCCACGGCTGGGTGACGTACATCGCCGGGTACGGCCCGCGCAGGTACGGGGCGATCCCGGGATAGGTGTCGAGGAAGTCGAGCCCGTCGAGGTCCTCGGCGGTGTAGAGCGCCTTGACCGGAATGCCCTCGGGGGTGTCCCAGACCGGGGCCTCGGCCCGCTCGCCCGGCGCGGGGGCGGGCGTGCCCAGCTCGACGTTCGAGAAGTCCGGGATCGTCATCGCGTAACCCCCAGGTCGTCGAGCGTCGTCGTCAGCACGTCGACCGCGTCACAACCACTGAAAAGATAATTGTCGACGTTCGGCAGCGTGCCTTTTTTGCCGGCGAGCCAAACCCGCGCGGCGCCGGCTCCGGTGAGCGCGGTGGCCACGGCTTCCCCGTCGGCGGCGTAGATCTTGTCGGTGGAGCAGAGCACGGCGGCCCGTGCCCCGCTGGCCGCGAAGCTCTCGGCCAGCTGCTCGGGGGAGAGGTTCGGACCGGCGAGAACGGTCTCGATGCCACCGGCCTGGAAGAGGTTGGCGGCGAACGTCGCCCGCGCGGTGTAGGCGGCGAGCGGACCGAGCGTGGCCAGGAAGATCTTCGGCCGGGTGCCGGCGTTGTCGGCGGCGTCACGCAGGGCTTCGAAGTCCTGGCCGTACCGGACCTGCGGCAGACCGTCGCGCTTCGCCGTCGGCGCGGGTGTGCGAGTCGGCCGGTTCTCGGTGAGGTTCGGGTATTCGCTGACGCCGGTGAGGGGGTCGCGGCGGTGGGCGATGTTCGTGCGGCGCTCGGCCCAGGTCGTCGCGATGTCGTCGGCGATCGGCGCAGCCGTGATGCCCCCGGCCTTCTCGATGCCGGTGAACACGTCCCAGGCGGCGCGGGCCAGCTCGTCGGTGAGGCTCTCGACGTACCAGGAGCCGCCGGCCGGGTCGATCACCCGACCGAGGCTGGACTCCTCCAGGAGCAGCGACTGGGTGTTGCGGGCGATGCGCCGGGAGAACGCGTCCGGAAGTCCGAGCACCGCGTCGAACGGCGCGACCGTGACGGCGTCGGCGCCGCCGATGCCCGCGCCGAAGCAGGCGAGGGTCGTGCGCAGCATGTTCACCCACGGGTCGCGGCCAGCCATCATCGCGCTGCTGGTCACGGCGTGCTGGCGCTGCGGCACGTGCGGGACGCCGCTGACTTCGGCGACCCGGGCCCAGAGCCTTCTCGCGGCCCGGAACTTGGCGATCGTGAGGAACTGGTCCGCGGAGGCGGCGTAGCGGAATTCGAGCTGCCCGAGGGCTTCCTCGACGTTCAGGCTCGCGTCGGTGAGCGCACGCAGGTAGGCGACGCCGGTGGCGATCGAGGCGCCGAGTTCCTGGGCGTCCGAGCCGCCGGCGTCGTGGTAGGGGGTCGCGTCGACGAGCCCGGCGCGGATCGCGGTGCCCCGGGTGCGTCGTGCGAGGTCGGTGAGCACGGCGAGGTCGGCCGGTGCTCCGGTGCGGGCGGCCAGACCGATGGGGTCGGCGCCCAGGTTGCCGGTCGTCGTGGGGTTCAGAGCGAGGAAAGCGTCGGCCGCCTCACGGGTGGCGGCGCCGGCGTCCACGCAGATCGGCGCGAGGTCGAGCAGGACGTTCTCCAGCACGTCGGGAAGCGCGGAGACCGCGATGCCCTCGTCGCCGAGCACGAGCCACAGCGACGTGACCCCGTTCTCCAGATCCGCGGCGATCGCGGCCTTCGTCGTGGCCACGTCCGGGTCGGCGTGCCGCTGGCGGACGTCCCAGCCGCCGGGGCGCTCGCCGTTCTCGGCCGTCAGGTCACGCCGCCGGTTGCCCCGCACGAACGGGGGGAACCCGGGGACGCCGAGGTCGGCCGGTGCGTCGGCCGCGGTGTAGAGCGGCGCCACGCGAATCCCGTCGTACGTGGTCGTCGCGAGGAGTTCCTCCACCGCGCCGGGAGGCGTCTCGTCGTCCGCGACGCGTGACTTGCGCAGGACACCCAGCACGAGCTCGTGCCAACGCTCCCGATCGGCCGGCTCGAAGCCGGCGGCCAGCGCGAGTTTCTCCGACGGCACCGTCATGTCGGGATCGTATTGCCGTTCCGGTCAGCCCTGACCGAAGTGTGGCCCGGGTAACCGGGGCGAGTCGCCTGGATCGGTTTTGTCAACTACACGACACGCCCCCATCCGGGGGACGAGCGGTCGCGAACCCGTGATGCGACGTCGCGGGCGTCGCGGTCGTCTCGCCCACGGAAGGACGTCTGATGATCCGGACACTCGCCGCGCTCGGCCTGGCCCTGACCGTGTTGACCCCCGGCGCCGCGTCGGCGTCGAGCCACCGCGAGGCGCCGGGGATCGCGGGTCTGCCCCAGTACGACAACACCGACCTGTACGCGTTCGTCAGCCCCGACCGGCCCGACCGCGTCACGCTCATCGCCAACTGGATCCCGTTCGAGGAGCCGGCCGGCGGACCGACCTTCTACCCGTTCGCCACCGACGCCCGCTACGAGATCACCATCGACAACAACGGCGACGCCCACCGCGACGTCACCTACCGCTGGCAGTTCACCAGCAAGTACGCCGACGAGGACACGTCCGGCTACACCACCGGCCCGGTCACCGGCCTCGACGACCCGGACCTCAACTTCTGGCAGACCTACCGCCTGGAGGAGATCCGCTGGGCCGCGGACGGGTCGCGGACCGGGGTGGACGTGCTCGCGGAGGCGCTGCCGGTCGCCCCGTCGAACGTGGGCGAGGCGTCGATGCCCGACTACCGGACGCTGCGCGACCGGGTGGTCCGCTCCCAGCACGGCGTCACGATGTTCGCCGGTCAGGCCGAGGATCCGTTCTTCGCCGACCTGCGCGTCTTCCAGGGTTCTTCCGGCGGCGACGACACGCTCGCGCCGTACAACGTCAACTCGGTCGCGCTCCAGGTGCCGGTGTCGCGCGTCACCCGGGGCGGCGACCCGGTGATCGGGATCTGGTCGACGGCGTCGCGTCGTGAGGCGTCGGGGGAGTACGTCCAGGTGTCGCGATTGGGGATGCCGCTGGTGAACGAGGTGTTCGTCCCGCTTCGGGACCGGGACCGGTTCAACGCTTCGTCGCCGTCAGGGGATGCTCGGTCGCCGGTCGCGGTGCCGCGTGAGTTTCTCACCGGGGTTGCCGGGCTGAACCGGCCGGCGCGGGTTTCTCCGAGTGAGCAGCTGCGGCTGAACACGTCGATCCTGCCGACGACGTCGCCGAAACGGCTCGGTGTGGTGGCGGGAGATCGGGCCGGGTTCCCGAACGGACGGCGGCTGACCGACGACGTCGTGGACATCACGCGGCGGATGACGGGTGATGCGGGGGACGGGGTGGATGCGAACGACGTGCCGTTCGAGGGGGCGTTTCCCTATCTGGCGCTGCCGAAGTCGTCGGGGGTGGGTTCCCGGGGTCCGGAGTCGTCGGGGCGGGTGGATCGTGGGGGAGTGGACCCGTCGGTGCCGGTGCCGGTGTCGGTGGGGGATGAGGCTCGTGACGCGTCCGGGGCGGGGATGAGCGATCTCCTTCCGCTGGGGTCGGCGGTGGGTGGGGCGGGGCTTCTGGCGTTCGGTGCGGCGTGGTTCTGGCGTCGTCGTCGGATGTCTTGACCGGATGTTCCTGGTCGTGGGGTTGTGGGGCGGTCGCGCGGTGGGGGGGACTGTTGTTCTCCTGGGGCTCATGGGGCTCTGATAGCGTCGGACCGCTCTGTCCCCAGGAAGAGAAGCGGCCATGGCCAACCAGTTCCCGGAGTGGACAGACCGCGACGGTCAACCCGACCGGAACGCACCCCAGGACCGAGTCCCCGGACGCCCTGACGACGCGCCGCGCCGCGAGGATCCGTACGGCGAGGGCGCGCCGCGCGAAGATCCGTACGGGAGCGGCGGGGTGCAGTACCAGCCGTCTGAGTACGGGTCGCCGCAGTACAACGCGCCGCAGTACGCCGAGGGCACCTATGACCAGCTGAACTTCCAGAATCCCGGTCAGCCGCCGCCCGACCATCCGAACGCCGGCCGAGCCTCCGTGCCGGTCCACCCCACCGAACGGGACCAGCCTTCCTCCGCTCCCAGCGCGTGGGATCAATCGCACGCTGGTCCGGGCTACCCCCATGCGGCCCCCGGCTACCCCGACCCCGGCCATGTCGGATCGACCCATCAGGGCTCCGGTTACCCCGACTCGAGCCAGGTCGGCTCCGACCGCTCTGGTTCCGGCTACTCCGGTTCCGACCACGCGGGTTCCGGTTACGCCGGTTCCGGGCACGCGGGCTCCGGTTACTCCGGTTCCGGCCACGCGGGCTCTGGTTACGCCGGTTCCGGCCACGACGGCTCCGACCGCTCTGGTTCCGGTTACTCCGAGTCCGGCCGTAGGGGCCCGGCGCATTCAGGGTCCGGTCATCCCGAGGCTGGCCGCACCGGGTCGAGCCACTCCGGTTCGGGGTACGCCGATCCCAATCACGCTGGGTCGGCCGCCGGCTATGCCGACCCCAACACCGGCCGCCACGGGCCGGGCTATTCCGATCCCGGTTATGCCGACTCGAACCGCGCCGGCGCCGGTCATGCCGATCCCGGTCACTCCGGCGCGGGGCGCTCGAACTCCGGCTACGCCGACCCCGGCCATTCGGGCTCCGGTTCCGGTTACTCGGATTCCGGATACGCCGACCCTGGCTACTCCACTTCCACCCACGCCGGTTCCGGTTACGCCGAGCCCAGGCGCCCCGAGCAGGCGCCCCCCGCCTCCGAACGTGGCAACTCCAGTTACACCGAGCCCGGTCACGCGCAGTCCGGTCACGCGCAGCCCGGTCACGCGAGCCGGCACGCGGCCGGTGGGTACGCGGACGGGCTCACCGCGGGCGGGCCCGCGGTTGATGAGCGCAGCGCCAGCGGGTATGCGGGGGGCGACCACACGGCCGGCCGGTACGCAGCCGGCGGACCAGCGGCGGCGGGCCTGCCAGGACCAGGTCAGTCAGGACTAGGGCAGCCAGGAGCAGGCCAGGCAGGACCAGAGCCGACAGGACCAGGGCAGACAGGACCAGGGCAGACAGGACCAGGGCGGGCCGGACTAGGACAGCCAGGAGCAGCGCCGGCGGGGATGGGGCCGGCCGGTGCCGGGTCGGGCGCGCCGGGACACGGGCACCGGGAGAGCGGAGGCGCCCGTGGAGCCGAGCTCCGAGAGGACGAGCTCGTCCACAGCCACACCCACAGCGCCACCACGCCGGTCTCCGCGCGCACGCGCAAGGCCGTCATCGCGATCCTCGTGCCGGCCATCCTCGCGACGATCGTCGGCCTGATCTGGCTCTGGCCCGGACAGATCAACTACGGCAGCAGCACCGGCGACAGCGGCCAGCAGCAGCGTGCCGCCGGCACGATCACCGGCGTCGTCGAGCAGTCCTGCCCGGACACCGCCGAAGCCGAGGCCGCCGGTCTCACCGGCCCTTGCGGCACGGCCACGGTCAAGGTCACCGACGGGGTCGGCTCGGGCCAGACCGTCACGATCGAACTGCCGCAGGGCCCCGGCGCTCCGGTCGTCCACGCCGACGACGACGTGGTGCTGGTCGTGCTGTCGGGCGGCGAAGGCGACTCCACCGCCCGCTACACGATCGTCGACAAGCAGCGGTCCGGCTCGCTCTGGCTGCTCGTGGCGCTCGCGGCCGCGGTCGTGATCGGGTTCGGGCGGCTGCGCGGGCTGGCGGCGATCGGCGGGCTCGTCGTCAGCTTCGCGGTGTTGTTGCTGTTCGTGCTCCCGGGCATCCTCGACGGTTCGCCGCCGCTCCTGGTCGCGGTGGTCGGTTCGAGCACGATCATGTTCGCGGTGCTCTACCTGACGCACGGTGTGTCGGTGCGGACGTCGGTGGCGATCCTCGGCACGCTGGCGAGCCTCGTGCTCACCGGCCTGCTCGGCGCCGGCTTCACCGCTCTCACCGAGCTGACCGGCCTCGGCGACGAACAGAGCGTCTACCTCGCCACGGTCGAGGGTGGCGTCGACATGCGGGGCTTGTTGCTGGCCGGCATCATCATCGGTTCGCTCGGTGTGCTCGACGACGTGACGATCACGCAGGCGGAGGTCGTGTCCGAGCTGGCCCGCACCCCGCGCAGCCGGTTCGACCTGTACCGGGCGGCGATCCGGGTGGGGCGGGCGCACGTGGGTTCGGCCGTGAACACGATCGTCCTCGCGTACGCCGGGGCGTCGTTGCCGTTGCTGTTGCTGATCTCGGTCAGCGGGCAGAGCCTCGGTTCGCTCGTCACCGGCCAGTCGTTGGCGCAGGAGATCGTGCGCTCGCTGGTCGGGACGATCGGCCTGGTGGCGTCGGTTCCGATCACCACCGCGCTGGCCGCGCTCGTGGCCGAGCCCCCCGCCGAGGACGAGGAGCCGGCCGAGGCACCCGCGTGACGTCAGCCCGCGGCGGCGGCCGCCTGAGCCGCCTGGACAGCTGACTTCAGGCCCTTGGCGACCGGGCCGACCAGCTCGCTCATCGCCTTGACCCGCGGCTTGTACTTCCGCCGGTCGGCGCCGCTGACGACGGTCCTCAAGTCGCCGTTGGCGGCCAGCGCCACCACCGCGGCGTCGCGCCGGTCGAGCCGCTCGAGGGGCTCGCCCCCGCGCAGCGCCCGGCGCGCGGACTCGGCGAACCGGGTGCGGGCGCGGGTGTCGCGCAGGGCCACGGTCCAGTACGGGATCAGCCCCAGCGCGCGCCGCCGCTCGGCTTTGATCGTGTGGTCGGCGGCGAGCTGCTCACGCACCAGCTTGACCGCGGCGCTGTTGCGGCGCCCGATCCAGTGCTGCCACTTGCGCGGCCGGTTGCTCGCCGCGACCTCCTCCAGCACGGTGCGGAGGAACTCGTCGGCGAGCACCGGGTCGCCGTGGGCGGGGTGCCGGTGGTGGGTCACGACGACGCGGCCGTTCTCGTCCGCCACGTGCCCGGCGAACTGCAGTTCGGCCAGTGCGGCGGCACGCAGCACCGCGCCCAGGTGCCAGGCGCCCGCGACGCGCTGCTTCTTCGGGTCGTACGCGAGCAGGAACAGCCTGGCGGGGAGGAAGGTCTCGGTTTCCATGGGGGTCCTCCTACGACTCGTCGTTCTCGTCGTTCTCGTCCGAGCGGGGGCGGCCGGGGCCGCGCATGCGTTGCGCTTCGCGGGGAAGCCGGCCGGCTTCCCCGAGCGCCCGGCGCAGGAGGAACTCGATCTGCGCGTTGGTGCTGCGCAGTTCGTCGGAGGCCCACCGCGCCAGCGCGTCGTGCACGGCCGGGTCGAGCCGCAGAAGAATTTTCTTGCGCTCGCTGGCCATCGGGTAGCCCCTCGATCAGTAGAGGGAGCCGGCGTTGACGATCGGCTGCGTGCCGCGATCACCGCAGAGGACCACCAACAGGTTGCTCACCATCGTCGCCTTCCGCTCCTCGTCCAGCTCGACGACGTCGTGCTCGGCGAGGCGGCTCAAGGCGAGTTCCACCATGCCCACCGCGCCTTCGACGATGCGCGTGCGGGCGGCGACCACGGCGTTGGCCTGCTGACGCTGCAGCATGACCTGGGCGATCTCCGGCGCGTACGACAGACGGGTGATGCGTGACTCGATCACCTCGACGCCGGCGGCCGTGACGCGGGCCGCGATCTCGGCCGAGAGCCGGCCGGTGATCTCGTCGGCGTTGTCGCGGAGGGAGAGCTGGTCCTCGGGGGCGTCGTACGGGTAGCTGTTCGCGATGTGACGCACCGCGGTCTCGCTCTGGATCGCGACGAACTCGACGAAGTCGTCGACCTCGAACGCGGCCTTCGCGGTGTCCGAGACCTGCCACACCACCACGGCGGCGATCTGGATCGGGTTGCCGTCGGCGTCGTTCACCTTGGCCAGCTCGGTCTCGTGGTTGCGGACCCGCGTCGAGACCTTCTGCCGGTTGGTGATCGGGTTGACCCAGCGCAGCCCGTCGGCCCGGATCGTGCCGGTGTAGCGGCCGAGAAGCTGGACGACCCGCGCCTCGCCAGGCGCCACCGCGGTGAGGCCGCAGAGGCCGAGCAGTGCGGCCAGGGCCACCACCACGCCGAGGACGATCAGCGTGACCGGCCCGGCGCCGGGGGCGTTCTGAGCGCCGTAAATGATCGGCGCCGCCGACCCCAGCAGCACGATCAGCAGAACGAGCGCGATCGGAATGCCGGGCAGTCCGTCGGTGCGCCGCTCGCGGACCTGCGGGGCCGGCATTTCCACCACTGGCTGGTCGATTGTCATCTCTGGCTCCTCCCGTCGATAGCTCCAATCTAGCAAAGTGATATCACTTTTTTCAAGAGGGTGTGGACAACGGCCGGCGGGGGGCGCCCGAGCGGTAGGGTCACCCACGGATGACGCTGGGTAGCACCTCCCTCACTGCCCCGAACCCCCTCCGCCGCTCCGACCGATTGCGAGTCGAGATGAGCATCCTGAGCAGGAACCACGTCCAACTGGCCGGCCGCGAAGGCGGCCCCGCGATGGTGTTCGCGCACGGCTTCGGCTGCGATCAGTCGATGTGGCGGTACCTGACGCCGGCCTTCGCCGACCGGTACCGCATCGTGCTGTTCGATTACGTCGGGCACGGCAAGTCGGAGCTCGCCGCCTACGACCGGGAGCGGTACGACTCGCTGGGCGGGTACGCGGAGGACCTGCTCGACGTCCTGGCGGCGCTGGAGCTCGAATCGGTCGTGTTCGTCGGGCACTCGGTGAGTTCGATGATCGGCGCGTTGGCCGCGATCCAGCAGCCGCACCGCTTCCAGAGCCTCGTGATGATCGGGCCGTCGCCGCGCTACCTCGACGATGACTCAAGCGGATACGTCGGCGGTTTTCGCAGTGAGGACCTGCACGGTTTACTCGACTCGATGGACAGCAACTACCTGGGATGGTCGAGCGCGATGGCGCCGGTGATCATGGGCAACGGCGAGCGGCCGGAGCTCGGTGACGAGCTGACCAACAGCTTCTGCCGCACCGATCCCTCGATCGCCCGGCAGTTCGCACGGGTCACGTTCTTCAGCGACAACCGGGCCGATCTGCCGAAGGTGCCGGTGCGGTCGCTGGTGTTGCAGTGCACGGCGGACGTCATCGCGCCCGAGGTCGTCGGTCAGTACGTTCACGCGCACTTGCCGGAGAGCGAGTACGTGCTGCTCTCGGCCACGGGCCACTGCCCGCACCTGAGCGCACCGGCCGAGACGATCGCCGCCATGCAGGGTTTCTGCTGACTCTGACGAATTCGGAGGGGTTGCCGAGTGGAGACGCCGGAGCGGTCCAATTCGGCTGCTGAGTTGGCAGCGGCGCACGCGGGTACCGGCCGGCGCCGGTCGGGCGCGCGCGGTCGCCGCCGCCCAGCCGCCATCGACCCGGCCCCCCTCGGTCCGCCGACCCCACCCGATCCGCCGGACGACCCCC